>JAGSGJ010000001.1 GCA_023955225.1 Sulfurovum sp. | reverse complement strand
TGTGTAGTAGATCGATGGCATCTATCGTCATAAGAATATCAGTGGCATTTTTGTTTTTAGAGTAGTCAAACTGTTGTATGGGTTTAATGGCAAACTCCAAGAGTTTGTCTTCCCAGTTCTTGAGGTTGTCTTTTGTCCAATTTCCATAGGCTTGGCGTATACTTACGATACCATATTTACTCAGCTCATTAATGATGCCCTCTATAGATCGATGTGATATATTGTCACAGTCTATAAACAATGCGATGTGATCTTCGGTTTTACTTTTCGCCATATTAGTCCTTTGGTTTATAATACGTCATGGTACTGCGACCAAACTTTTTACGCTTCATCAACACTAAAGCACCTATCTCTTTTGGCATATCAAGATTTGTCATATGTTCGACGATGACCATTTCACATACCTCAGGCTCGATGCCTTCTATTAGTGTGATGGTTTTATCGTATACGTCATCCATACCATCACGAGTAGAAAATGGAGGGTCGAAATAGAAATAGGTTTTTTCATTGCTTTTTTTCAGCATTTGATAGACAGTGGAAAATTTTTCAAAACTGTCACCATAAAAAAGATGGCACTTAGAAGGATCTACACGTTTAACATTGCTTTCGAGGCAACGAAAAGCTGTTTTGTTGTACTCCATAAAATAACATTCTCCTGCTCCACGGCTCAGTGCTTCTAGTCCTATGGACCCGGAACCGGCAAAGACTTCAACAAAGTTCTTGTCAATGATATCAAATTGTAAAGTATTAAAAAGTGATTCTTTTAAAATACCTTTTGAACTACGTGTTGTGAAGATATCCGGTATTTCTATCTTTTTACCTTTGTGTGTACCTGCAGTGATGGTGGTTGTAAATATTTTTATTTTTTCTTTTATTTTCATGCTTAGATTCTATCTAAATATGCGTTAAAAATTGACTATCGTTTTAAGTGTGTTAATTAACTTACTTTTCTCTCTCACATCTGCACGTTCTTTACCTGGTTCTGTCGATGAAATAATCGTACGTGCTGTAATGATCTTTGTAGTGTCTTTTTTACGTATACCCCAGTAAGTATGCATAATGACAGGCTCACCTTTATACTCACCTAAGTAGAGGACGATATGTCCGGGAACATAAAGCAGTGAACGGAAAGGCTCAGCATCTTTGATGATCTTTTTCTTTTTTTTGGCTTTAGGAAGACCAGCTATCGATATGTTGTCTCCATCTTCAGCCTGTTTACTGGAGTTGCGACGTAAGAAGATGCCAAATGCCCCTAAAAAGTCTCTGGTTGTTGCAGAACAGTCACGACACTCATAACTACCACCCCAACCATAAGGCTCACCATAAAACTCTTTTGCCAACATTCCTACGTTTTTAGTGGTGAAAGGTAGCGGTTTCTTGGCAATAATATCTGCATTACTTACGTTTACTTTTTGAATGTGTGCTCTGCCTTTAGCGTCGCGTGAAGCTATGAGGTAGTGTTGATCTTCAGAGATGGGAAAGAGGGCACCCAGTTTAACGATGGAGATATCTTTATCATCATTATAGAGCCTGAGATTGTCTTTGATGACCATAGCGTAGTTGTCATTTTTAAACGTTTTGATAAAATCAGAGTTTACCAGTGCCAGATCAGAAGTTTTTACCCAGCCAAAGGAGTAAGACGCTCTCACAAATGCCCATCGCTTATCTAGAGAAAAATGTGAGATATACAGTGGTACATTTATGTGCAGTGCAGAGTTTTGGTTATAGTCAAAAGGGAATCCTTCACCGGTTTTTTTAGGGTCCCTGAAGAAGGCTGAAGAGGTAGGCAATGCTTTGACATTTGTACGACGAACAGTGATGGCTTTATATTTTTTACTATCAATGCTGTCGTAGTTAGCATTGTCTATCCATTTAGTGAAAACTGAAGCTGAGATCATTGAACCTTTTACCTTATAAATGGGTTTTTTAGTGATAAATCTGATCTCCCATCCCAAGTCTTGTTCCGGAATATCCAACTTATTTAAACTCCATGGTTCAAAATATTTTTTATTAAATTTTTTATCGAGTTCTTTTTGTTTACTTTTGGAAAAAGGTTTGATCTGATCTGCATAGAAAGAGGGGTCTTGAGGGATCTGCTTCATATCTGCCACTCTGTTTTTGGGCATACGGTCAATTTTACTTTTTACGCGCTTACTTTCTTTGAGTATATACTCCGCATGCAAAGAGGAAAAGGAGCCAAGAAGAAGGAGTGCCAGGGTTAATTTTCTATACATCATTGAATTCTTTTTTGTTTTATCATAGGATAGTTTGGTTAATGATTGGTTTATGTGCTGTATTAGAAAGTCTATGTGGCGTATCGATGTAAAGTATCGTCCCTAAAAAGGGGTAATTTAGGGACGAAAGACGTTTATAACAGATAAATTATTTCATAGGTATGTCTAAGTAAGTGTTAAATTTCTGGTGTATCAGATGTTTTGTTGATTTTTTTACGTCTTTTATGCTTACGTTCTTTGTTTTCACTATGTACTGAGTTCACCCAAAGTCTGTTAAGTACTACATAGATGATAGCTGTAACAACGATGGAGTAAAAAGAAGTACCTACATAGAGCGGGACAAGTATGTCATCAAAGTTTTCACTGAACCATGCCATAGTTAATTCTATATCTTCGATACCCTCACGTCCCAAGATAAAGTTTCCGGTAATGTATTCCATATAGTACATAGGAGGCATGGTAAAAGGATTACTGAGCCAAACCATTGATATCGCTATGGGTACATTGAAACGCATAAAAGGTGTGGTAGCCATCACGGCCAGCATTTGCATAGGCATAGGTATGAAAGCCCAAAAAAGTCCTACACCCACACCTCTGGTTATCATCCGTCTGTTTACAGCCAGATAAGCTTTTGGTAAATTGTATTTCTCTAAAAATGTATCTATTTTATTGCCACTAGAGGGCTTTTTTTTAAAAACTTTTCGTATCAATTTATATCCATAGTTCTAATTAGTGTATCTCCTAGTGTAATACTGAGGAGCTTTAAATCACCTTTTTATCAACTTTTGTGTAGAATACGCGTAACAAAATAGACACAAAGGTACAATTATGAGTGGATATATGATTTTTTCGGGAACATCAAACCCTGAGCTCTCTGAAGAGATAGCAACTTACTTGGAAATGCCTCTTTCCAAGGCTAATATTAACCGTTTTTCTGATGGTGAAATTAATGTAAAAATTGCAGAGTCTGTACGTGGTAAAGATGTATTTATCATCCAGCCTACCTCTGCACCAGCGAATGGTAATCTGATGGAACTTCTTATTATGACGGATGCACTGAAGCGTTCTTCTGCAAAATCTATTACTGCTGTTGTACCTTACTATGGGTATGCAAGACAAGACAGAAAAGCTGCGCCAAGAGTACCTATTACAGCGAAGCTTGTAGCAAACCTTATGGAAACTGCCGGTATCACTCGTATGGTTACTGTGGATCTTCATGCTTCTCAGATACAAGGATTCTTTGACATCCCTGTAGATAACTTGTATGGTGCTATTTTATTTATGGACTATATTAAAGCAAAAAACTTTAAAAACCCTGTCATAGCTTCTCCAGATATAGGTGGTGTGGCAAGAGCAAGATACTTTGCCAATAAACTGGGTCTAGACATGGTTATCGTTGATAAGAGACGTGAAAAAGCCAATGAGAGTGAAGTAATGAATATCATTGGTGATGTAAAAGGTAAAGATATTATTCTTATTGATGATATGGTAGATACTGCAGGAACGATGGTTAAAGCTGCATCTGCACTTAAAAAACTTGGCGCTACATCGGTAATGGCATGTTGTACACACCCGGTACTTTCTGGTCCAGCATATGAGCGTATAGAAGAGGGTGACCTTGATGAACTTGTGGTTGCAAATACCATTCCTATGACAAAAGCATCTAAGAAGATCAAAATGCTTTCAACAGCATCTATGTTGGGTGAAGTCATCCGAAGAGTACATAACAACGAGAGTGTAAACTCTTTATTTGAAACAAACTAGTAAGTAAGAAATACAAGGAATTTAATGGCTAAGCCAATACCTCAATCACGCATACGTAATTTTTCAATTATCGCGCATATCGATCATGGGAAGTCAACATTGGCTGACCGTATCATCCAAGAGTGTGGTGCAGTAACAGACAGACAAATGTCTGCACAGGTCATGGATACCATGGACATCGAAAAAGAGCGTGGTATTACGATTAAGGCACAATCCGTACGTCTTGACTATGTCAAAGATGGAGAACACTACATTCTTAACCTTATAGACACTCCGGGTCACGTTGATTTTTCTTATGAAGTAAGCCGTTCTTTGGCTTCTTCGGAGGGTGCTTTACTCATTGTAGATGCAGCACAGGGAGTAGAGGCTCAAACCATAGCTAATGTTTATATTGCTATCGAAAACAACTTGGAACTTTTACCTGTTGTAAACAAGATAGACTTACCGGCATCCGATCCGGACAGAGTACTTACTGAGCTTGAAGAAGCTATAGGCATAGATGCTACTGAACATAACCTTGTTTCAGCTAAAACGGGAGTAGGGGTTAAAGACCTTATTGATTCTATAGTAGACCGTGTTCCTGCACCCACAGGTGATGAAAATGCACCAGTAAAGGCACTTATTTATGACTCTTGGTTTGACAACTATATGGGAGCACTTGCATTGGTTCGTGTTTTTGAAGGAAGTATCAAAAAAGGGCAGATAGTTAAAATAATGGGAACAAAAGATGAGCATCAGGTTCTCAGTATGATGTACCCAAATCCCATAGCAAACATACAAACTGATGAGATACGTACAGGCGAGATAGGTATCGTGGTCATGGGACTTAAGACAGCAGGTGACCTTCAAGTTGGAGACACCATCACAGATGCTAAAAACCCTACGGCAGAAAGCATCCATGGTTTTGAACCGGCTAAACCTTTTGTCTTTGCAGGTATCTACCCTATAGAGACCGATAAGTTTGAAGATCTGCGTGACGCACTGAATAAACTCCAACTCAACGATTCTTCGTTGAGTTTTGAGCCTGAAAGTTCTATGGCATTGGGGTCTGGTTTTAGAACAGGCTTCCTAGGAATGCTTCATATGGAAGTAGTTAAAGAACGTTTAGAGCGTGAATTTAACCTAGAACTTATTGCTACTGCACCTACTGTTGTCTATAAAATAAAATTGACAAATGGGGATGAGATAGAGATACAAAACCCAAGTGAACTTCCTGAACCGCAGAAGATAGACACGATTTATGAGCCGTATGTAAAAGCGACTATCTTGACTCCACAAGAGTATGTAGGGAATCTTATTAAATTACTTAATGACCGCCGTGGGATTCAGATTAAGATGGATTATCTTAATGCAACACGTGTACTCATGGAGTATGACATCCCTATGAATGAGATCGTATTGGATTTTTACGATAAACTAAAGTCCATGACCAAAGGGTATGCGAGTTTTGACTATGAACCTATTGAGTTTAGAGAGGGTAACCTTGTGAAGCTTGATATTAAAGTTGCTGGAGAAGTTGTAGATTCCCTGTCTATCATTGTCCCTGAAGATAAAGCTAGAACACGTGGACTTGCTTTTGTTGCACAACTGAAAGAGCTTATACCAAGACAACTTTTTGAAGTGGCTATTCAGGCAAGTATAGGAAATAATGTTATCGCTCGTTCCAACGTAAAGTCTATGGGTAAAAACGTGACGGCAAAATGTTATGGTGGAGACATTACCCGTAAAAGAAAACTTTTAGAGAAACAAAAAGCAGGTAAGAAACGTATGAAGTCCATAGGTAGTGTAGAGGTACCGCAAGAAGCATTTATGGCTGTACTGAAGTTGGACAGCTAATGACACTCATTCCTGTAGAAGAAGATAAAAAAACCATTGCCCATCGTTTTAGAAAAGCGCACTCTTTTGCTTTTCTGGATGAAGGACAGATCATTGTACAGGAGAACCCCCACAAAACATCAAAATCACCAGAATTTTTTGAGTATTTCAAAACGTTGAACATTGATACTCTCTATGTCAAAGAATTGGGATATAAAACATTCTTAACACTTTTAGATATGGGTGTAGAGGTCTATTTGGTACAAGAAGCAGACATATGGAACCGTATCAAGCCAAACGAACTACTCTTACTAGATGCTGACAATGCTAAAGAACATTGTTCTTTAGGACACCATAACAAAGAAGAAGGAAAGTAGTGGGCTGGGCGATACACTTACATCTTGTTGCTGCCATCGCATGGATAGGTGGGGCATTTTTCATGTTTTTACTGGGTGTTAGTCTTAGAAAAAAAGAAGATCAGGATGCCGTGTATCCACGTATAGGTCCTATCTATGGTTATTTTGAGACGGCGGCACTGATCATCTTGCTTATTACAGGTTACACGATGATAGCCAATAATGGCTTGTTAGATATACTCTTTTCAAACTTATCAAATGAAGTGATAGATGCATTACGTATCAAACTTAACATAGTTGCTGTTATCGTAGTACTTACCGTGATCCATATGACCATTTCTATGTTGACTTTGCATAAAGTAAAAACACCTCTACAGCGTCTCTTATCAAAAGGTTCATCTATGGGGATTTTTCTTTTGAACCTTATAGTCCTTCACTACGCTATGGTGTTGAGAGATATACTTTAATTTCTGCCATTTTAAAACTATTTGCTTCATTTCCCCCCTCTTTTAAACTATCTTCGAGCTTAATGTTCACTAAACCTAGGACTAGATATCCTCAATTATAAGGATAGGGACAAGAGAGTTTTTCCCACTTCACTTGAAACTTATCTATGAGCAATAGCATTACAGGCAAAACAAACAAGTCTGTCAACAATGACAATAAAATCAAACTGGCGCTATAGAGCCCAATGAGTTCTAAAGAGTGTATCTGTGTAAAATACAACATTAAAAAAACCGTTATGAGTATGACTGAACCGATAATCACTGGAATACCCGAATAAAAATACATTTTCTCAAGTGCATGCTTCCGCGTACGACCAAAATAGCGAAACCTGAAATATTTAAATGCAAAATGAATGGTTGCATCCGATGCGAGACCTAGTGAGATAGTCATAGCAATGAGCATCTCAAGGCTAAGAGGAATAGCTAAAAAGTTTACAATCATCCCAAACCATACAATAGGAATTGCATTGACAGTAAACCCCACAAGAACCATGGCCTTCGAGTGAAAGATCCATCCTGTAATAAGCCCGATGATCAACAATGCAAAAAACAATGAACTTGTAAGTAAAACGGTTTGATTATATTTTGCACTCCCTATCAATGTGGCACTATCGATAAAATAGAGTTCAATTCCCTTATAATGCAACAACCACTCGATAAGTTCAACTTTATTGATATCCGAAAGGTTAATCACAATATTAATAGCACTTTCATCAAAATATTTCTCACTTAATCCATACAAATCCATATAAAAGAGTGCTTGTGACAAGGCCTCTTCATCCAGTACCTCTGTTTGAGTATTTGAATTATTGAGACTATTGACAATAGTCGATAAAGAGACAACATCTTCTATATCATCTTCAAATCGTTCTTCTAAAGCTTCCGTAAATTTTTCTATAGAGTGCACAAAAGGAAGGTCTATTTGGTTGTATGGAATTTTAAGTTCTATTTGTTCATTTTTAACATTAAGTTTAAAGAAACTGTTACTTTCACCATAGATTAAATAGGCTGCAAAAGCTAAGAGTATATATGTAAATCCTAAAAAACCCAAAAGAAACTTTTTGTTATAACGAAGTTCTCTAAAAGTAAGTATGTATCCTAACTTTACATAAGGTACATGTGCATGTTCAATTTCAAAATAACTTAAAAGTGCGGGTAAAAAAGTCAGGTTTAAAAGATACCCTATCACGGAAGAGAGAATCATACTAAGACTCAACAGTCTAATAATATCAGAATCTATAAAAACCAAACTGCCAAGACCCAACACAGTAAGAATAGATGTCCACATTGCCGGTAACATACTTCGATTTAACATTTTGATGAGTGCATTATGTCTATTTACTTTATACTGAGAGACATGCCAACGGTAGTAAAAAAACAAAAAATCGACCAAGGCAATACTTATGGTAATAAAAAGCATACTGATGTGAATTGTCTCTAATCCCGTAATCATTACTATAATTGTAAAGGTCAACACTGTACTAAAAGTGATGCCCAACAGTGCACTAAAAAATGCCACATTGCTTCTGAACAACAATTGAAACATAAAAACTATGATGAGTAAACCTGCCAAAAGGTAACTGCTCAACAAATACCAGTTAATTTCCCCGTCATTTACATCATAGTCATAGGTACCTGGTATGTTGAGATTACTGATATCAATAAACTTCTCTCCACTAATAAAATAATAGAATGTTTTATACTCATCTTCAACTACATTACCATAATCATTATGCAACTCCTTGAGTAATTTACGAAGCCCAAATGTATCTAGATCACCCGCATTAATGACGGTTAGCATTTCTGAGTCATCACCACTGTTTTTTGTCTCAACAAGGTCGTTACTAAACAACGAATAGACTTTCTGTACACCTTCAAGATCTATGAGCTCATCATGAAGTGTCTTAAGCGACTCGTGCATTTTTTCATCGAAGGTGTCAATACGTACTATCAGTTTGGACAGATGATGTGTTTCAAACTGTTTTGCTTGTGTCTGTTCTAACTGTTTGGAATCTTTAAGCCAAAATAGTGCATCTGACGAGAGAAATCTCGGTGTATACACTGTGCCCATAATAACAACTAACAACAGATAGAACGATATGATCTGCAGACGATACTTGATAATAACATCCACATATCGGTTCACATCAGGTGTATCATAATACATCATTTAAATTTCCTGTTTTCCTGTCATTTCATAATAAAGATATACGGGCGTTTATATACATCTATTTTTTTTGCAACTGCATCAATCCGATTGACCTTTGCTTTTGTCATTACATTGCCTTTGTCATAAAGTACCTTGTCCTCTACCATAATCTGCAACAGTGTTTCTACAGGATTGGGTGATATATATATTGCAGATACAACTTCCGTTGATTCCATATGCGGGATACTATACAAAAGGATGCGATATTGGTATTTTGAAAGCATCTTAGGATTTTTAGAAACCATTGTAATGAATTTACGGGAGTATGGACAAAGAGGATCGATAAACACGTATAAAAACTTTTTCCCATTACCAAGGATAATGGCATCATTATGTATGCTTTGTAACAATGGAAGTGATAGTTCGTATGAGAGATGTTTATGCGCTGTTTGCTCATTAGCAAACAGCATAGTATCCATCAAAAAAAGAGTTAAAATTATTGCTTTTATCATAGTAGGATTATAACGTATAAAAATATATAATGATGATAAAATATGAATAATTTTTTATAATTAAAAAAAGAGGTCTGATACTAATGATAACTCTTTTCTTAAATTAATTGATCAGGGTGTAGGCGCAAAAGTAGAGTTTTATAATCACTCAATAATACTTGACTAAAAAATGTATAATTTAACTATCACATTATCTATGTATAATAGATAAATTCGAACCATAAAAAGGGTTATCATGAATGATAAGATCAGAGAGATCGTAGAAGAGATAGAAGCTATGAAACTAAAACTTAGTGAAGAGATCGCCGAGCAGGAGAGTAATATCTCTTATGAGATCCAAAATGGTTATGTGAAATTTGAAAAAGATGTTTTACAGAGGCAGAAAGAAAATATGAAAAATCTTTTAGCCTATTTTAGGGAAGAGCCTCTTTTACATTTTCTTACTGCACCTATCATCTATGGAATGGTGATCCCAGCCATACTTCTTGACGTGATAATTTTTATTTATCAACAAGTGGTATTTAGAATTTTCAAGTTGAAGTTTCTTAAAAGAAGTGACTACATAGTATTTGATCGTCATTATCTTGGCTATTTAAATCCTATTGAGAAGTTCAATTGTGTCTATTGCTCCTATGTTGGTGGTTTGCTGCAATATACTTCAGCGATAGCAGCTAGAACAGAGTTTTATTTTTGCCCTATCAAACATGCAAAGAAGGTTGCTTATGATCATGAGTATTATCAGGATTACTTAATCTATGGAGATGCAGAGGATTATCATAAAAAGTTAAAAGAACTTCGTAAGAAACCTTAGCTTCTCCCTGTTGGTATTCCTAGGGACGAAATATCTATTTTAGCGGCGATAGTCCTGCAAAGCATACATATACGAGTTGCGTTCATAAGCGGCGGGGTTATCGGTGTGAGCCAGAGATATGCTCCCTTTCATCTGAGAAATAGAGTCGTATTCGTACTTTTGCATCCATTGGGTAATTTCATTCAGTATCGCTGCTATTTCGGCTTCACCTTTGATTAGAAGCACAGAAGCCAGAGCCACAGCATCTGCTCCGCTCATGATAGCTTTTAGAACATCCTCTGCACTGTGGATCCCCGTACCTGCACACAGAGAGCAGGGAAGTTTTTTATAGAGGATCGCGCACCATCGTAATGTTTCACTTAAATTTGTAGAGCTCGTGATATTGGCGCGTTGCAAAGGTGTTAGAAGTTCAAGGTCCACATCGACACGTGTGGGATTGTCAAAAATGGTTAGACCATTGGCTCCGGCCTCAACAAAACGTTTGGCCATATTTGCAGGGCTGGAAAAATAAGCATTCATTTTGACATTAAGAGGAATAGAAATATGCTCTTTCACTTGTTTTACTGTATCGATATACATTTGTTCTACTGTATGACCCTCCATATCAATGGAGGTAGGGATATAGGTTATATTAAGTTCTAATGCATCTGCACCGGCTTCCTGAAGTTTTTTTGCATATTTCACCCATCCTCCTGCTGAAACACCATTGAGACTTGCAATGATCGGAATTTGGACAGTTTCTTTGATCTTTTTTATCTCCTCAAGATAATGTTCAGAATTGAGATTGTCAAAATCCACCTCACTTGGCAGATAATCTGTTGCCTCTGCATTTGAATTACTGTGAATATGCAAAAAGTGGTCGACCTGACGAATCTCGTGGTTTATTTCTTCTTCAAACAGTGAGTGCATCATTATCGCTGCAATACCATTTTCTTCCAGTTTTTTAATGCTGTCCAACGATGCCGTTAACGGCGAAGCACTGGCAATAAGGGGGTTTTTTAATTCGAGCCCTAAATAGTTAGTAGTAAGTTCCATGGTCAGATCTCCTCTTGTGTTGGCTGATAATGTTCATGCAGGGTTTGATACCGTTTGTAGAGAGATTGAGCTGTATGGGCCGCAGTTTTGAGGTAAGATCCTGCAGCAACAACATTCATTTTCTCAACCATTTTAAATCGGGTCTCACGATACATAAAATCTTTGACATCTATTTTAGGACCCTTGTAATCAAGAGTCATCGGGTTTTCTCCCTCTTTGATCTTATTAGGGTTAAAACGGAATATCGGCCATAGACCACTGTCAACAGCCCGTTTTTGCTGATCAAAACCATATTTTAGATCATAGCCGTGAGCAACGCAATGCGAATAGGCGATAATGATCGAAGGACCATCATAGCGTTCTGCTTCAACAAACGCTTTGACCGTGGCTTTGTCGTTTGCACCCAATGAAACTTTTGCCACATAAACATTTTCGTAATTGATCGCCATTGAAGCGAGATCTTTTGGCATTCCTGCCTTTCCATCCGCGGCAAATTTGGCCACTGCACCAGTAAAGGTAGCCTTGGACTGCTGCCCACCGGTATTGGAGTAGACTTGGGTATCAAGCACCAAAATGTTGACATTTTTACCACTGGCAAGCACATGATCAAGGCCACCATATCCGATATCATATGCCCAGCCATCCCCACCTATGCACCAGACAGATTTTTTTACAAGGTAATCTGTTATTTTCAATAAATTTTTCGCTTCGTCACTTTCAAGATCTTCAAGAGCAGATTGAAGGATTTTAACTCTTTCTCTCTGTTCGTTAATTTGTATTTCATCATCTTGAGGAGCATTCAGTATAGCTTCAACAAGAGTGCTGTCAAGACTATTTTTCAAACCTTCTAGCAAAGATCTGCTATGCTCCGTATGGTTATCGATAGCAAGACGGAAGCCAAGCCCAAATTCTGCATTGTCTTCAAAGAGGGAATTTGACCATGCCGGGCCGCGTCCTTCATCATTTTTCTTCCATGGTGTTGTAGGGAGGTTTCCTCCATAGATCGAACTACATCCTGTAGCATTAGCAATAACCATACGGTCTCCAAAAAGCTGTGAAGCAAGTTTGATATATGGGGTCTCACCACAGCCAGCACAAGCCCCCGAAAACTCAAAGAGCGGTTCGAGGAATTGTGACTCTTTAAGATCATCATGATCAAGTTTTGAGCGATCAATTTTTGGCAAGGAGAGGAAATGGTCCCATTGTGCGATTCCCTTCTCTTTGATGGGGGCAAGCGGTATCATGTTGATGGCTTTGAGATTGGTCTGTGATTTGTTTTTAGCAGGGCAGACTTCAACACAGAGTGCACATCCGGTACAGTCCTCAACTGCTACGGAGATATTGAACAGATCATTTTCACCGAATTTTTTACCTTTCGCCAATTTGGAAGCAAACCCTTCAGGGGCATTGTTCATAAAGGAGATGTCAAAGACATTGGAGCGTATGACTGAGTGTGGGCAGGCTGAGACACATTTATTACATTGAATACAGGTGTCAGCATCCCAGACAGGTACCTCATGGGCAATGTTACGTTTTTCATATTGGGTTGTACCTGTCGGCCATGTCCCATCATCAGGTATCTGTGATACTGAAAGTCTATCTCCTTCGTAAGCGGTTATTTTGCCGATCACTTCGGAAATGAATGGCGTCAATACACCTTTAAGAACCGGTTCAAGTTCCTGTGTGCTTTCAGCTTGCGCCGGGACAGGTACTTCGTATAGATTTTCAAGCGTATTATCGACGGCCTTGAAATTCATCTCTACGATCAAATCTCCTTTTTTCCCGTAGCTTTTTTGTATCGATTTTTTGATTTTACTGATCGCCTCATCTCTAGGAAGAACACCGCTGATGGCAAAGAAGCAAGTCTGCATGATGGTATTGACCCGAGATCCCATATTACTCGCTTGTGCAACACTATAGGCATCTATGGCATAAAATTTCAGCCCTTTTGCAATAATTTGCTCTTGTGTCACTCGAGGTAGACATTTCCATACTTCCTCTTTTGGATGTGGGGTATTCAATAAAAAAACTGCACCGGGTTTGGCTATCTCAAGTAAGTCAAGTTTTTCAAGAAATACAGCTTGATGTACACCTACAAAATCAGCCTGTTGTATTAGATAGGTTGAATGAATCGGATCCGTACCAAAACGCAGATGCGAAGTGGTCATTGAACCGGATTTTTTCGAATCGTAGACAAAATACCCCTGTGCATAATGGTCAGTTTCAGTACCAATGATCTTAATCGTATTTTTGTTCGCTCCTACAGTACCATCCGAACCCAATCCATAAAACAGAGCCTCAAACTGGGTAGGGTTATCTAAAATGAAATCATGATCATAAGTAAGTGATGTAAAGGTGACATCATCATCAATACCGATGGTGAAGTGATTTTTAGGTGACGCTTTTTCAAGCTCTTTGTAAATGGCAATAATCATAGCGGGAGTAAACTCTTTAGAAGAAAGACCGTAGCGTCCTCCTATGATATTTGGCATTTCAAAAGGCAGGTTCGGACGCTGTTCAAACAGTGCGGTAAGCACATCATGATAAAGTGGTTCGCCAAGGCTTCCAGACTCCTTGGTGCGATCTAGCACAGCAATGGATTTAACTGATTTTGGAAGTGCACTTATAAAAGAGTCAATGTCAAAGGGCAGGGCGAGTCGCACCTTTATCATCCCCACCTTTTCACCTTGAGCATTAAGATAGCGCACACTTTCTTCAACCGCTTCTGCACCTGATCCCATTAAAACAATGACCCGTTCTGCATCTTTTGCACCGACATAATCAAAAAGTCTGTATGCTCTTCCTGTTAACTGGGCAAATGTATCCATCTGCTCTTGTAAGATCTTCGGCAGTGCCTGATAATATTTATTGACACTTTCCCGCCCTTGAAAATAGACATCCGGATTTTGTGCTGTACCTCGGAGTACTGGAATATCAGGAGTTAGACCCCGTTTACGGTGCGCTTCGACTAGATCAAGATCGATCATCGCTTTCAGTACATCATCTGACAGGTTTTCTATCCGGCTTACTTCATGAGAGGTTCGAAATCCATCAAAAAAATGTAAAAATGGAATACGTGCATGCAGTGTTGCAGCTTGAGAAATAAGAGCAAAATCATGTGCTTCCTGTACGGAATTGGAGGATAACAAAGCAAATCCGGTCTGCCTTACTCCCATCACATCCTGATGATCCCCAAAGATGGAAAGTCCCTGAGCAGCCAGGGATCGGGCAGCAACATGAAATACCGTTGAAGTGAGCTCTCCTGCGATCTTATACATATTGGGTATCATTAGCAGTAGTCCCTGAGAAGCGGTAAACGTCGTGGTAAGCGCACCCGCCTGCAATGCACCGTGAACGGCACCACTTGCTCCTCCTTCACTTTGCATTTCATATACTTCCGGAACCGTACCGAAAATATTCTTCTGCTTTTTCGAACTGTAAAGGTCACTGAATTCCCCCATAGGAGAGGAGGGGGTGATAGGATAAATGGCGATTACCTCGTTGATCTTGTGGGCAACCATCGCAACAGCTTCATTCCCATCAACAGTAACAGTTGAACGCTCTGTCATCATTATATTCCTTTATTTTACTGTTTGTTAAAAAAATCATATAATATATTGTAGTTTAAAGGGATTACAATATAAACGGATTAAATACTATTTTAAGGATGACTTTTATTGGTCATTTTAATATTGTAGCGTGTATCTCTAAAATATTTGTATGAAATCCTAATGAAGATTTATATTTAGATAATTATTTATTATTAGAATTACTTTAATGTTTTCAAAGTTTATACTTTTTATCAATGGGATATACTATGAAAAATAGATTAATCTTATGAAATTTTTCTTCTAAACATCCATGAGGCAAACAACAAAGATATGATTCCTAAAGCAAACATAGGAAGATATTGGCAGTAGGCCTTCTGAATGATTTTAGATAAAAGAAATATCTCCAGATGAATACTTAATAGGACGTTTTATAATGAAAAATATTAAAGAAAATACAAACTCCAAAAAGTTTAAGAAGTGAGTGAAAAAGATCAATAGGTGGCTTTTAAACGTAGATAATAACTGTTATCTACACTTCCAAATTCACTTTCATTATCTCCTGTATAAAGCATAGCACCTACGGCTATAGATGCATCATCACTGATACTGTATTCGATAAGGGGTGATATGAAACTGCTTTGGTCTTCTGGACTGTAGATCATACTTAGTGCACCGTTATAGAGAAGGTTGAAGTCATAATACGCTGATGCCCCTACATAATCAGAAGAGATATGACGGTTGTTACTGAGACTGCTATCTTGATGGATCAGTATTTCATCAGCAGTGTAGGTTTTTGAAGAGTGTAGCCACTCGGTCATGACCGTGAGACCATTGACAAAACCATAGTCCATTCCAAGTATGGTTTGATAGAATTCTTTGTCTAAAAGTTTATCTTTATAGTAACCGCCTTCACTTCGCCACTCTATACCCGTATCAAAAAGATTTCCTTCTATCTCATAAGCGACCATCTTTGCATCATTACTAGAGTAGACATCTAGCGCAATATCGACGATCTCAATATTTCCTTTGATTCTTCCTGCATACTTATAACTGTTATCATCACGTTTTGCTACAACACCCATGACTTCACTCAGTTCACCCAATGCATAGGTATAGGAAAGTGCAACATTTCCATAGATCTGGTCAGGCTCAAGTGCAAGAGGGTTTCTGGGATTAAAAAGGTCCGTAGGTGTCCATATTCGTCCTACACCCATAGTGATCTTTTGTAATCCAAAAATAACATTGTGTTTTTCATCACCATAACCAACATTAAAACGATGCAGACGTCCAAAGATTTCACCCTTTCCATAATTTTTAGCATTGGTTTCTATATCAAAAGGAGTATCTGCTTTTATTCCACGTAAAAATTGATACTCAAAACTCTCAATATAATCTTTTCCGTAATAGTTGTCTATATCTGCGATGATAGTGGCAAACCAGTTTCCCTCTGTAATCTTATCAGTGAGTCGCAGTCGATTGTAATTATAGAGGGTTCTATCTTCTTCAGAATAAGGTACTTTAGAAATCGTATAGTTCGTGTTTTCTATACTGACATCATGCTCTATGGCTATGAGTGGGACAGTCAAACAGAGCAAGGTCAGGTATTTAGCGATCTTCAATGACAACTCCATCATCGAGGACTACAATGCGTTTGGACTGTTCTAAAACATATTTGTCATGTGAAGCGAAAATGACCGTTACCTGCTCTTTTTCATTGAGGGTACGTAGCATGTTCATAAGGCGTTCACTATTTTTTGAATCCAGGTTTGCTGTGGGCTCATCTGCCAGTATGAGTTTGGGACGAGAAGCCACAGCACGCGCTACCGCTACACGCTGCTGCTGCCCCCCGCTTATTTCACCCGGAAGTTTATCGAGCAGTTCTTCTATCTGCAAGATGGATGCAAGCTCTATAATTCGTGTTTCTATCTCTTTCTCGTCAAACTTGAGTAGTTTCATAATAAAACCGATGTTTTCACGAACAGTCAGTACATGTATAAGATTGTACGCCTGAAAAATGAATCCGATATCATGCAGTCTCAGCTTTGCCATCTTCTCTTCACTGTAAGCAGATATCTCTTCCTCTTCAAAAAAAATCTGTCCGCTAGTGGCAGAGTCTAGTCCTCCTATGATGTTAAGAAGGGTGGTTTTCCCTGAACCAGATTCACCACTAAGTGTAGTGAATTCTCCTTTTTCAAATGTAAGATTGATATCTGTAAGGGCTTTGACCTCTTTGGGAGAGTCAGGGTAGAATGTTTTGTAGACATGGTTGAGTTTCATAACATTTTTCCTTGTATAACTTGTATAGGTTTTATCTTCTTAAGCTTGCGTAGAGGCCATATCACTGAAAAGAGGGTAGCAAAAAATACAGCAAAAAAAGCTTGGAAGAAGTAGTAAAGATGCATATTTGCATACATAACAGCACTATATCCATATAGTTCCAATCCTGCTTCAAAAGAGCGCATATCAACACCTGCAGTTGACATATAAAGAAGGGAAATCCATCCTAGAAAAGCACCTGCCATAAAACCAATAAGTCCTAAAAATGATGCTTCCATGATGATCTGATTTCTTACTATTTTGTATGGTGTACCGATGGCAAGCATGATGCTAAATTCACGCATTCGCTCTAAAACAGAAACCAGCATCACTCCGAAGATACCCAGTGCAGCAACGATAAAGACGATGGCATATGAAGCCAAATTAAAGATATTCATTAGTTCCTGCATCTGTATCAGTAGAGGATAGAGTTCATCCCAGCGAAGTACATCTATATCTGGGAGGAGTGTTCGCAGTTCATTTTGTAACTGTTTTATCTGTTCTGGTTCTTTAACACGAAGTGCGATCTGCGTAGCACTCTGCTGCAGATTAAGAAATTGTGATATTTTTTCCATAGAAAGAAAAACCGAATTCTCGTCAAGAGCAGGATTACCGGTTTTGAGTATACCGGAGATGCGAAAAGAGATAGAGTTTATCTCACCCTCCACATCTTGAGCCGTAAAGATCACACGACTTCCTGTAGTAAGATTAAGCTTTCTGGCCAATGCTGAGCCTATCAAAGCATGTTTGCTTCCTTTACCAAAACTATACTCACCTTCGGTAATGAATGCATCGAGCTGACCAAAGGTTTGTTCATCTTCTAAAGAGATACCTTTAAGTGTCGCTCCAAGTGATTTGTGTGCTGTAGCAATGAGACCTTCTTTTTCTAAACGAATGGAGTAAGCATCAATTACTTCAATATTTGAGAATACATCTTTATATTTTGAAAGAGGGCTGAGTCTATAGTCAAGACTTTTGTTCAAACGATACTCTTTGTCATAGAGAGATATCTCTCCGGAGTCACTTCGGATGGTCGTGTTGATCATATGGCTGATCATCCCGTCATAAAGCCCCTGCAGTCCAAGCAGACCAGAGAGACTCAAAGCAATCATCATGATCACCATCAATGAACGTGTTTTACGTCTCCATAAACTTAACCAAGCAAGATGTGAGGCTATTTTACTATACATATCGCATCGCCTCCATTGCTGTAAGCTTATTGATCTTGGTTACGGGGTAGATAATGGCTGCCAGATTAAGTATAAAGATTGTCAGGGCATTCCATCCTATGGTAAAAAGATCAAAATTCATAGGTATTTCATCACTGACAACACCATACTCTTTGTAGGTTTCAGCGATACCAGATATGACGATAGGATGCAGTTCATAATAGTAGGCAATGGAAGCACCGATGATTGTACCCACAACTATACTGAGAGTTGCGAGAATCAGTATTTCAACAAAAAGCATCCCAAAGATATCTTTTGAAGTCAGACCCAGAGCTCGTAAAAGTCCTATCTCTCGTGCACGTGTATAGATATTGACATAAGAAAATATCATGATCACAAAAAAGATCACCAAAAAAAAGACAGAGATAGAAATATAATTAAATATGGAGTCAACTAGCATTGCTTGTACCAGAGCAGAGAGAAGTATCTTCCAATTGGCTACCTCATATTCTGAAGGAAGTGAAGCCTGTAGGTTTTCAGTCATTTTATCGATATTATCATTATCCTGAAAGTAAAGCGTAAAATAACTTGCTATGTTGTCACTGAGCATGATAGTGTCCAGATAGGACTTATTGACAAAAGCAGATTGGGAATCAAATTCGAAAAGACCTGTTTTGAAGATCCCTTTGACGGTAAAAAGATCAGCAGCAATGGAGTAATCTACTGAGGACCCAACCATCGCTATTTCACTGCCTATATCTACATTCAAACGCTTAGCTAGTTCAGATCCAAGATAGATGACATTGGTATCGTTGTCATCAAGATAATCACCTTTAATAAGTGAACTTGGTACTTTACTTAATAATGTTTCACGAGAAGGGATAATACCAACGATCATGCTCCCCACAGACTTTGCATCTCCAGAGAGCAATGCATAGGTTTCAAACCTTGGGCTATAGGCTTTGATGGAGGAGTCATTCTTGAGTATAGTAGCAATGCTGTCAGCATCTTCTATAAGATTATCATAACCACCTTCATCTCTATACCCATTAAGGTTCACATGTGCGTATCCAGTATAGATCTCCACAGAACTTTTGATGAACTGATGGTGTGATCCATCCATAAATGCAACATATATGATGAAAAATATGGTGGTAAATGTACTCAAAAGCAGGGTGATGATACTTCTACCTTTGGATTTTACAATGTTTCTAAATGCAAGTGAAAAAAGCATAAACTTACCTTGAATAACGTTTTAAAGCTTGTTTTGTGAAATAAGAAGAATCAATTTTTGCATCAAAGTTCACCTTCTCAAAGATGATCTTTGTACGGTTTTTCTTTTTACTCGCATCAAGAGGTTTGAGTTCCATGACCATAGGTACCCTGTGTGTTCCATGCTGTTCTATTTTAGAAAAAGTCATCACTCTGACTTTTTTCATCATGTCATCATAAAAGGTTTCTTTGACAGGTACAGCATTTTTCAAATCAATATCGATGACGATCTTCCCCCATACCACAGCAGCATCCTCTTTGGGAATCAGTTCTAGGATAGCAGAGTTGGCTTTTTTTGAGAGAATTTTTGCCGTATAGTCTTCCTCTAAGGAACTCTCTTTAACCATATCATCATTAGTAAAGTCACTCCCCATCCAGCTTTGAAGCATCATTGATGGCGGTATTTTAATGGTACGTTCTATCTTGGGGATGTACTGCCACATTTGATTGTCTATTTTTAAAAAAGTGATGCCTTTGTCTTTTTTAGGATAGAGTATTTTGATGAAGCTTTTATGGTTCCCTTCAGACCAGCTTTCTATTTTCACCGTACGCTTACCACGTTTAGAGGTAACAATCATACTCATCGTAGAGTACATGTAGTCACCACGGAGGTTCTTTTCAAGTTTTTTAATGATGGCTTGGGCTTCGTTGGCTTGTAAAGAGATGGTGATGATGAATAGAGAGAGCAGCCATTTCATATAATAATCCTCATTTTTTTAATTATAGCAAAATTATGAATGTAGTTATGATTAACTATATATTTCATCTCGGAAAAGATGGAACAAAAAAAGTCATATGAAGAAAAATCTTTAATTAATCAGGTATTTTACCGATTGTTTTTATACCTATAGTATCTCTTAAATAACGAGCATAGTACTTGATGCCTATAGTTGAGTAGTAATCTGGTTCTCTATTAAGCCCTTGAGATATGTTAATGGCTATGGCTTTATTATATGAATATCCTAGATATCTCATTGAGTACCCAGCAATTATAGCACCAGTTCTATCTATGCCAGCCTTACAATGTATATAAATAATGCGTGGAAAATTACCCGTACTTAGCAACTGTTGACGTAGATCAGTGATAACTTGATCATAAATTGGACCAACATCTCTCAGAACAAGGCCCTTCATTAAGAGTTTGTGCAACTCATAATGAATTAGGTTGCCCCTAGAGTTATTCATAAAAAAGTGATCCTCAATATCGAAAGCAATGCCTTCCTCACCAAATTTAGTAAGTAAACTAAAGTCTATAAATAAATGTGGATCAGAAATGCTAGTTGGCGCCGTTGCTTTTGGATTTACAGGAGTATTCCGACTAGAGGGCGAAACCATAGATGCAAGAACTTCAGTTTGGGAAAATTTTTTATGCAGAATAGGTATATTTCCTCTATACAATAAATTATCACCAACCTGATCAATAAACCTAGTTCTATCAGGGTAGAATGTCCCTACATTAGATTGAGATCTTGTATCGGTGCCTATATATGATATAAGTGCAATAGCACCAATTATAATAAAGCCTATTTTTATTTTTTTAATTATAATTAATTCTTCTCCTCTATATTAATTAAACTTACTTCCTCTTATCCAAACCTCTTGCGTACGGTTTCCGTAGGAATGTATATTTTACTATGATATTCAAAAATAATTTTTATTAGCCTTATATAGTCTCATATAGATTTCTACAGACTGCTTGGGAACGAGAATTATACGGTTACTTTCTCAATTCTCTTCGCAACCAATAAAAACAATATACCAATAAACACGATAAACGCTGTCAAATACAGTGTAGAATCATAATTTCCAAAATAGTTGAACAAAGCAACACTATACAATGGCGCACCTACTTGGCCTATGCCGTAGGCCGCTGTCATGGCTCCCATGAGTACTACGGGGTTTTTTCCGGCCAGTTGACCGCCAAGATTTAGAAACAGTGCTACAAGCCCAATGAAGGTACTGCCATAAAGCGCACCACTGAGTAAATTCAGTGTTACATTTGTACTGAATGTAGGTATGAGAATACCTATGATCTGTAGAGCCATAGCGATGATGATGACATTGACACTTCCATAGTTGTGAGCGAGTCTCATCCAGAGTATAGAAGAGGGTATACCTGCGATACCTACGATAAGCCAACCAAGATTTCCATAACCCTCTAAGCCCTCAAGGGAGTTGATAATGTCAGGTAAAAAAGTTCCTTGAACCACAAAACCCACACCTTCAGTAAAATAGGCCAAGATCAGAAGAATGACATAGGTAGAAAATATCGATTTTGAGAGAGTGTGTTTCACCGCTTCTTTTTTGATCACTTTATCAAAAGATAAAATATAAAGAGAGTAAAAAGAGACGATAAATGCGAAAACAGACAAAGCAATCCAAGAATCAGCCCATGTTCCATTAGTGAGGATATATTGGCTTATGAGCTCAGATATGACTATGGAAAAACCAATACCGCTGAAGTGTATACCCATAGCTTTTGTTTTATGTTCAAAGTTCAGTTTGACCATTACTATAGAAGCACCCACTATAAGTACCATAGCCGAGCCAAATCCAGCAATAACCCTTGAGACCAACCATAAGGTTTCGTTGGCAGTTGTAGCGAGTACAAGTGTTGTAACGATGCTTAGAATCATACCTATTCTAAAATACTTTACTTTTGTGTTGATGTCTTTGATAAATATGGAAAAAACAGCACCCACTAAATACCCTGCAAAGTTGAATGATGCCAACACCCCGGCATAGGTAAGTGATAAGAAGTCTTCAAGCATAAAAGGAAGAAGTGAAGTAAAAGCAAATCTTGCCACACCCACACCTACCACTATAGCCAGTATACCGGCAAGGAGTATGGCAGTATTATTGTTTTTATCTAGAAGAGCTTTTAGCATAGTTGTCTTTTTTCAGATTATAGTGACAGTAGACTTAATACTGAATAGTAAAAATAAATGCAATGAACTATTGGAAGTTTTTTCCAAGATTTTGGAGGATAATACTATAGGTTTTACTTATAGGTATTGACTTTTAGTGTGGCCTATGATATCATAGAATTAAGTTGAGTCAACTCGTACAAAGGTGACTCATCAAAGGAGTCAATATGACATCTAGTAAAGATATGAAATATTATACAAAAGAAGAGGGTAAAGATAGAATTATTTGCTTGCTCTGTCGCCACTCTTGCAAGCTCAAGGAAGGACAGGTAGGTATTTGTGGTATCAATAAAAATGTGGATGGAGAGCTTGAAACACTTGTGTATGGCCATCCCGTCGCAGTACACGTTGACCCTGTAGAGAAAAAACCGCTCAATCATGTACTTCCAGGCACTACAGCACTTTCATTCGGAACAGTAGGGTGTAACTTCAAATGTCCATTCTGTCAAAACTGGGATATCTCTCAAGAACATAAAGTGAATGAAGAGGTCAATGTAAGTCCTGAAGAGATGGTGGAGCTGGCACTTGCACATGGTGCAGAGTCCATCGCGTATACCTACAATGAACCGACGATCTTCTACCCCTATGCCAAAGACATTGGCGTGATCGCTAAAGAGAAAGGTCTGAAAAATCTCTTTGTCTCTAATGGTTTTGAATCACCAGAAGTCATCGAAGATATGGCAAGCTGGGTTGATGCAGCCAATATCGATCTGAAAAGTTGGGATGATGCCTACTACAAAAAGATACTCAAAGGGGGACTGGAAGAAGTAAAAGATACGCTTAGAAGAATGATAGACGCTGGTATATGGGTTGAGGTGACGACACTGCTCATCGAGGGTGATAATGACAGTGACAAAGAGCTGGAAGAGATGGCATCGTTCATTGCCAATGACCTTGGTAAACATGTGCCGTGGCACCTGAGTGCGTTTCATCCCGATTATAAAATGCTTGATCACGAGAGAACGAAACTGGAAACACTGATGCGTGCGAAAAAGATAGGGCAAAAGGCAGGGTTACACTATATTTATCTCGGGAACGTACCTGTACATGCAGATACACACTGTCCAGATTGTGGAGAGTTGGTCATAGACCGTACAGGCTATAATGTAACGGTCAATACTTTAGATAATGGACACTGTCCTAAGTGTCACAGAGCGATAGAAGGAGTATGGTCATGAGTACAAGAGAAACATCAGTTGCAGGACAATTCTATCCATCCAATCCTGATGAGATACAATCAATGCTGGAGCATTACAATCAAATACTGGATGAACATTTGAAAGAGAATGATGGTGTTTTACAGCTTAAGCCAAGAGCAGTCATTGTGCCGCATGCGGGGTATGTATATAGTGGTTTTACGGCGAACATAGCATTAAGACTATTAGCCAATTCAGATGTTAAGCGTGTAGTGATAATCGGACCTAGCCACCGAGTATATCTTAAAGGAACCAGCATCTCTGAATTTGATACATATCATACACCTCTTGGTGCATTGCTTATCGATAAACCATTGGTAGCTGACCTGAAAGAGAGATTTGATATAGGGTTTGTACCTGAAGCCCACCATGAACACAGCACAGAAGTACAAATACCTTTTGTCAAAACCTATACACCTGAAGTCTCAGTTGTTGAGTTGGTCTATGGTGATGAGTCACCTGAAAAACTTGCAGAGGTAATTGACTATCTTCTTGATGATCCCGAGACAGCGGTAGTAATCAGTACGGATCTGAGCCACTATTATGATATCAAAAAGGCCAATACGCTCGATAATATCTGTTTGGATGCGATTAAAGAACTAAGTACAGTTGAGTTGCATCAAGGGTGTGAAGCCTGTGGAAAGATCGGTGTGGAAGCGATGTTGATTTCTGCGAAAAAGAAAAGTTTGAAATCTATATTACTTGATTATCGTACGAGTGCAGATGCAAGTGGGGATGAAACACAGGTAGTTGGTTATATGAGTGCAGCATTTGTGGAGCAGTAGATGAAAACAATGGATCTTCTTGTCGATGACATGATCTTCTCAAATATGCTGAAGAGTCCACATATCATTGATGCATTCAGAGCAGTAGACAGAAAATATTTTGTACCTGCATCCTTTGCAGAACATACTTATATAGATGCTCCCATACCCATAGGAAATAGCCAAACGATCTCTCAACCTTCTACAGTAGCCTTCATGCTTGAACAGCTTGCACCACAAAAAGGTGACAAAGTACTTGACATAGGTTCAGGCTCAGGATGGACTACAGCACTGCTTTGTCACATCGTGGGAGAAAAGGGAAGTGTTACAGGGGTCGAAAGAGTGGATGCGTTGGTAGAACAGGGGCGGGATAACTTATCTAAGTTTAATTTTAATCATTGCTTCATTAAACAAGCAGGAGAGAAGCTTGGTCTGCCAGGAGAACAGTTTGACAGAATTCTTGTCTCTGCCGCTGCAGATGAAATCCCCGAGGAGCTCTTTTTACAGTTGAAGATAGGTGGTACACTTGTCATACCTGTAGAAAACTCCATCTATAAATTTAAAAAGGTATCAGAAGAAGATATAAAAATAGAAGAGTTTTATGGATTTGTTTTTGTACCTTTGATATATTGACTTGTGTATTATTAACGTTTGAGTATACTATTTACACTCTTCTTTCTTGTAAATAGTGTGGATGAGTTGATTTAGCTATTTTATATCTACTTCTTCCCATTTTTTACTCTTTTTTGTTTATAAGTAGTAAGTGTCATTTGAGAAAAAATAGATTTTCAACACTATAGTATATCAACTGAAAAGAGCTATGTTTATTGGATAAAGTCTTCTACTTTGTTTCATAAGAATAATAATCGGTTGACCGCTATTTTCAATTTAAAAAGAGTATAATCCATTTAAAAAAAGAGATCTATGCAACATCAAACTATCACCAGAGAAAATATCAAAATCTTAGTTGATCGCTTTTATAGTAAGATACTTAAAGATGAAGTGCTTTTTGATTTTTTTATCGAAAAACTTGGTGATGAGATGATCAGTGATGCATGGCAAAAATATTTAAAGATCCTAACTGACTTCTGGGCATCTATTACCTTAGGTGATGCCGCCTATAGTGGTCAGCCCGTCAAACCACATATGCATATTTAGGGTCTTCAAAGAGTGACATTTGAACGTTGGCTAGAACTCTTTTTTGAGACAGTAGATAGACTTTATACTAAAGAATCAGCTGATATTTTCAAAACCCGTAGTCAGACGATTGCAAACAACTTCATGAAACTTTTAGGCATTTAAATTTACATTATTCTGAGGTATATGATAGTCATCCTCGCCATTTAGGCTTGAGGAGTAACACGTTCAAGCATATCTAAAACCTCTTTTAATGTATGCTTTTCATCATCATTAGACTGTGGACAATGGTCTAGGTCAAACTTTATGGCATGTTTTTTACATGCATCTACAAAATACGCTATTTCATCTTCTCTAGAACTCTCATTGGTACTTTGAGTAGAATCTGTATTATTACACAGATAAAAAATCGGAAAAGAATCTCTAGGGTTTAAAAAATTGCTTAGATCATTTTCTGAAGAGACTGTTTCAGAAAACACAGAAGCGTAAAATCGTTTCCTTGTGCTGTCTGCATTGTATGTTTCTAGTAGTCTTATGTGAGGTGCCTGTGCATAGACTGCATTTGCCTTGCACAAAATACCGTGTAAAATGGCCCCATAGCCTCCCATACCACTTCCATACAAATATATATGATCTTCACATTCAAGGTCTTCGGCGATTTGATCGATAAGTTCCTGTAAAAGATCTTTGACAAAAAAGTCTCCCTTCTCCCCCAACCAGCAAGAACCTTTATTTTCATATCCGAAATTATCTAGGGGCGTGAGTACATTCCACATCTTATACTCGAAGTTTCTTGCTTCAGCTCTTTCTTCATCATGTAAGATCACAAGCAATGGAACAAAATTTGAAACTATAGATGCAGGGGTGAAACGATAAAATAGTTTTCGCTTATTGGCATCTTCAATATATAAAAGGTCTTCATTAGCCATAGTTACTCCACTCCAACCATAGTATATTCATCATATTTCATCTTTTCACCTTCTTTAGTTTACGATTATATACTAAAATAAGCAAAAATACTAAGGTAGGGATAGTATCTATAGTGTATAATCCCAAAATTAAGAATTTAAAGATAATTAAATCTAAAAACAAGGATATTATTATGGAAAACACTGAATTAGAAGTAAAATTTGAAGACATGAGTCTTGTTCAAAAAATAAATGCCATTGATGCAATTATAGATGATAAGATTAGAGAGTTTCTACAAGCAGATAATGGAGATTTAGATTTCATTGATGTTAAAGAAACAAATGGAATGACGGATGTTTATATTTCATATGTGGGAGCTTGTGGTTCATGTGAGAGTTCAGGTGGAACTCTGGTATCAATCCAAAAAATCTTGAATGGGCAACTTGAAACTCATAATATTAGAGTTTACGCAATTTAATATTGTAAGGAATAGTCATGAAATTATAGATGATGTGCAAGAGGAAATTAGTAGAGAAATGAAATTCTCATTCGATTACACTTCAGCAACTTATGAAGATTAAATAAGGGTAAAAGGGATAGCGTACTAAAGTAGCCTATCACCTTTCACACTATATGCACGTGGTACCTAAGGTGTCATGAAGCCTATCAGCCTCTTGCTGCATCTCCCACCAGTACGCAAGCTCACGTGACTCTAGCAATTCTTTATTATTTACTATCCTATCGAACGTATCACTATCTAAGCCTTTAAGTGCTTTAGACAGCTCTGCTACGCAGTTTATAACGTAGTCATAAGAGTCTATACAATCTTGTATCTCTTCAGGAATTTCTTTACCTAGTGATACCAGTAAATATGCATAGAGCTGACAGTTTTTACATAGTTGCATCTCTTTATTAGAGGGGTTCATAGTCTGTTATCCTTTTTTATACAGGATTATAGCTAAAAAATATAGCTTACTTCATATGACGTATATTTATAAAATCAGACTGGGGTATTTTTAAGAGTGTAGCGAGATAGGAAAAATGAACTTTCAACCCCTGGGGCTATTGCTTCGATACGAAGGCTAAATACTCATAAAAAAGGTAAAAGTAGCTCCTTTCTCACCTGACTTCAATAGTCTGAATATAATGTTTTAGTATAATAATCAGATAATTTCTAGGAGAAGGTTTTAGTTATGGGTGGTTTTGAAGGTGGAGATGAGGGTGGGTTTTGGGATATTGATAGTATTGCTACCTTGATAGATCAACAAAACAACACTAAGTCGAAGCATCCGAATAGAGGGAAATCATATATAGAGACAAGTGATTCTGGTTACAGTATCAAAGCCCACGCAAAAGTAAATATATTTTTAAAAATTACTGGACATAAAGATGGGTGTTATACCTTACTTTCTCGTTTTATACGAGTAGAAGAGTTGTATGATACTATAAGCTTTGTGCCATGCAAATGTGAAACCTTTAGCATTGAGGGGTGTGATGACATCCCTTTAGAATCTAATACCATTTACAAAGCCTACAACGCACTCATTGACTATACTTCAGACTCAGACATTGTAGACTTCTTTTATGAACATAAAGTTGTAGTAACTAAACGTATTCCTTCTCAATCAGGTCTAGGCGGAGGTTCTTCTGATGCGGCAGCTTTTATGTGTTTGGTTAAAGAGGTATGTAACCTTATACTAAGCAGTGGTGAACTGGCAAAAATAGGCAGTACCATAGGTGCTGACTTGCCTTTTTTTATCTATAATTATCCCTCTGCAAATATTTCAGGTTTTGGAGAAATTGTTGAGCCTTTTGAAGAGGAACCACTTAGTTTGGAACTCTATACACCAGACATAGGGTGTGATAGGACTGTTATTTCCAAAACATTTAAGGAACGTCCTTTAGCTGACATCTCTTTATCTTCATTTGAGGGTTGGGACAAACTAGACTCAAAAAACATTTTAGACCTTGTCTCAGACCCTGCCAAACTCAATGATCTTTATCCCGCCTCACTCCTTGCTTACCCAGACTTAAAAAAAGAAGCCAGAGAGGGTTGGTTCCTCTCTGGTTCTACTTTTTTTAAATTACGTAATTAAAGTAGCCTACCTCGAATGATAGTTGAAATATAACTGGCTTTAGAATTTAATGCTCAGACCCCTAAATCTATACTGTCAAAACTCTAATATCTTCTGAGAGTTTTCTTTGTAGGATATTCTGTATTGACATAAGTGTCCCACCAGATGATGGACAAGGTACACAAGCGCACTAGTATTCTATAATATAGAATTATAAAATCGTTTTTCTCTTCTACATTAATCAGTTCTCAATCAGCATTATATTTTACTACAAATCAATTCTGTATTAACGCATTAATTAATTTACTATTGTTATAATTAAATTGACTAAAAAATAATTTAAAAAAGAATATATTATGTTAAGACATATCCCATTTAATTCCTTGTTTACAGCAGAACATGGTTGGTTGAGAAGTCGTTTTCATTTTTCATTTGCAGAATACCATAATATGGACAATGTTCGGTTTGGCTCCCTGCGTGTAATGAATGATGACATTGTGCAACCACATACAGGTTTTGGCACACATCCTCATAGAGATATGGAGATTATTAGTTATGTGTTAAGTGGTGAGCTCACGCATGCTGATTCAATGGGGAACAAAGAGAGTTTAGGAAGAGGTGCTATCCAATACTTATCAGCTGGAACTGGCATAACACATTCAGAGATGAATGATGGAGATGACTTAGTCCATCTTGTTCAAACTTGGATAATCCCTCACGATAAAAACTTAGAACCTCAATATGGTTCAAAATCATTTAAAGTAGAAGAACGTAAAAATCAATGGCTTTATCTAGTTGGTCCAAAAGGTAGCGATGCTCATATCTTTATTTACCAAGATGCATCAATGTACGCTTGTGAACTTGATGATACTCAAGAGATTGGATTTGAAGTAGGAAGCACAAGACAGATTTATGTTAAATTGATGGAAGGTAGAGCTGATATTAATGGCACATTGTTCGAGTCTGGTGATGCAGCAGAAGTCATAGATGAAAATATTAGTATTACAGGTATTGATAAAGCTCACATATTGTTGGTAGAGATGGTAAAAGAGGTTGATGTAAAAGTTTGATTAAATTTTCAGCCACTCGTTTTTTCATTTGATCTATATCAAAACTTTCAACGCTTCCTTAAAACCTCATAAAATATATAACTTTATAAGGTTTCCATCCTCTGTATTTTTTCATTAAGTCGACTTAGGCAGTGTGAGGAAATATATAGTCCACACTTAATACACACATTAATTTTATACTGTCCGGAATAGACTTTAACTATGAGAAAGAAGTGATGAATGCGTATTTCGTATATTGTGGTGAGCATTTTACATTGACATTACTTTTTGTTAATATAGTAGAGGAAAATAAAAAGGATTATACTAAATGAAAGCGTCGGATCTATTTATAAAAGCGTTAGAAAATGAGGGTGTTGAGTATATCTTTGGTATTCCAGGAGAGGAAAACTTGGATCTTTTAAATTCATTACGAGACTCCAACATACAACTTATTTTGACCCGTCATGAACAGGGTGCAGGTTTCATGGCTGCAACCTATGGACGTTTAACGGGGAAAGTCGGTGTGTGTATTTCTACTTTGGGACCAGGTGCAACCAATCTTGTTACACCTGCGGCTTATGCCAACTTAGGAGGTATGCCTATGTTGATGATAACGGGTCAGAAGCCGATCAAAAAAAGTAAGCAAGGGCGTTTTCAGATCATAGATGTTGTGCACATGATGAAACCCATTACACAATATTCTAAGCAAGTGGTTAATGGTAACAAAATCGCTTCGATGGTACGTGAGTGTTTTAAGATCGCTTCAGAGGAAAGACCAGGCGCAGTACATATTGAACTACCTGAAGATATCGCTAGAGAAGAAGTAGATGAACAAATATTTCCTGTCTATAAACACTCTAATCCAATCGCTCGAAATGCAAGCTTAGATAGTGCTATAAGTATGCTATATAAAGCGAAAATGCCATTGGTCTTAATTGGTGCCGGAGCGAACCGTACGCGTATTGGTTCAGCTATGAAAGACTTTATAGACAAACTTGGTATACCATTTTTCATGACTCAAATGGGAAAAGGGGTTATTAGTGAGTTCCATCCTTTATACCTCGGGACGGCTGCACTCTCCGATAACGATTATCTTCATTGTGCGATAGAAAGAGCGGACTTGATCATCAATGTTGGACATGACATTATTGAAAAACCACCATTTTTCATGCAAGAAGGAGGAACAAAAGTCATACATATTAATTTTTCATCTTCTGATGTGGATGGTACTTATTTCCCTCAACTTGATGTGATAGGCGATATCGCTTGTAATATTGAGTCTTTGACATTACTTGCACAAAAACAGGAACATTGGGATTTTACATACTTTATGCGCGTTCAAGATGAATCACAAGGGCATATAGTGAAATATTTTAAAGATGATAGATTTCCGATATTACCTCAAAGAGCACTTAAAGACATTAGGGATGTTTTGCCAAAAGATGGGATCTTAACTTTAGACAATGGTATCTATAAAATATGGTTCGCACGTAATTATAAATGTTTTATGCCAAATACACTCTTGCTCGATAATGCATTAGCCACTATGGGTGCAGGTCTTGCTTCTGCAATAGCGGCTAAAATCGTTCATCCGGATAAAAAAGTTATAGCTGTGTGTGGCGATGGTGGCTTTATGATGAACTCTCAAGAGTTGGAAACTGCGGTACGACTGGAGTTAGATCTTATAGTTATCATTTTAAATGATAATGCCTATGGTATGATCAAATGGAAACAGGAAGGTATGGGATTTGATAATTTTGGATTAGACTATAACAATCCTGATTTTGTCCAATATGCGCAAGCGTATGGTGCTATGGGGTATAGGGCAACTTCCTGTGATGACTTTCATATTATTTTAGACAATGCCATCAATAGTAAAGGTGTACACTTGATAGATTTAGCGGTAGACTATAGTTTAAATCATGAAATTTTAAATGAATTACTTAAAAATAAAACCTGTTTGGTATAAAACTTTATATCATAGAACAAATAAACAATTGTAGGAGTGGATAGTATGAAGAGCATTAAAGTAGAGTCACCTTTTGACGGAAAAGTATTGGGAGAGATAGCTCTTTCAAATAAGGAAGATATTGACCTGGCATTAGGTCGTGCCCGTGAAGTGTATGAAAACCAGGAGATGTGGTTGCCCAAATATGAACGGATCAATATTTTAGAAAAAACGGTTGAGATCATGAGTAGCCGTATAGAAGAACTCACTCTTATAGCAGCCAGTGAGGGAGGTAAGCCTTATATGGACTCAAAGGTTGAAGTGGAACGTGCTATCAATGGTGTAAAACTTGCCATTGAGCATATGGGTGTTTTTGAAGGTAAAGAGATAGCCATGGGGCATACAGCAAGCTCTGCCAATCGTATGGCTTACACAATGAAAGAGCCTATTGGTGTGGTTGCCGCTATATCAGCATTTAACCATCCTCTCAATCTTGCTGTGCACCAAACAGTTCCAGCTATCGCCGTGGGATCACCTGTTATTATCAAGCCATCCGAGACCACACCTATGTCCGCCATTAATTTTGTAGAAATTTTATATGAAGCAGGCCTACCTGAAGCATGGTGTAAAGTGGTGGTTTGCCATAGAGAAGAAGCGCAATATCTTGCTACGCATCCGAAGATAGACTATCTGACTTTTATAGGTTCAGGTGCTGTGGGTTGGTACTTGAACTCACTAGTTTCTCCCGGTACTCGTGTGGGTCTAGAACATGGAGGTGTCGCTCCGGTTATAGTCGAAGCCGATGCTGACATGGAAGAACTGATACCTGCTTTGGCGAAAGGTGGGTTTTACCATGCGGGACAGGTTTGTGTTTCTGTACAGCGTATTTATGTGCATGAGAGTATTTGTGATGAAGTGGGTTCAAGATTGGCAGAGGCAGCTCAAAAGCTTAGTGTTGGTGATCCGCTTGATCCAAAAACTGAAGTAGGACCACTTATTTCGCACCATGAAGTCACTAGAGTAGAATCATGGGTAAATGAGGCGATTTCTGGAGGGGCAAAAGTACTTTGTGGGGGTAAACGTATTTCTGAAAGCTGTTATGAACCCACGGTGCTTTTCAATCCACCGTGTGATGCCAAGGTGAGTACCTCAGAAGTATTTGGCCCGGTTGTCTGTATTTACACCTATAATGATATTGAAGAGGCCTTTAAAGAAGCTAACAGCCTAGAGTTCTCTTTTCAAGCAGCAGTTTTTACTAAAAATATTGACACAGCGTTACTGGCAGTAAAACGTCTTAATGGTACAGCAGTCATGGTGAATGACCATACGGCATTCAGAGTTGATTGGATGCCATTTGGCGGGGCTAAAGCTTCTGGTTTGGGACTGGGTGGTATCTCTTATTCAATGGAAGAGATGAGTAAAGAAAAATTGATGGTGATCAAGTCTTCAGTTTTATAAGTTATCGGGTTCTACTATAAGAGATAAGAAGTATCTATTTGCTTATGAAGTTTTTATAGATATAGATAATTAGACATCTTCATTGCATATATAGTGATATACACACAATGAGAGTCAATAGGATAAACTAATCTATAGCTTGATTGTTGCAGACCAGATACCATGTAGATTGCAGCCGGCTTTTGATGTAAGTGTAGTTACGTTATCCATTTTGACTGCAAAAGAAGCTGCACCCCTTGAAATATCAGCTTCAAGAATACTTTTACCTACAAGTCTATCATCTGCATATAAAGAGATAAAGTCAATCCAATGATCAGGTGTGCTAGGATGTATAATTCCACCTTGTCCTACAGTGATCTCTATCATGGTATATCCATTCACATCTTTATCTTTAATGGTTATTTGTGGGGTATGCTTCAGCTCAGACTTTTCTAATTTATTAGGATCTTTGGGTTTCATTTCCATACGATTCATGGATTCATTAGCCATGGATGCCTGAGCTATCACTGTTGTTGTTGCAATAGCAATACCTACAGTTTTTAGTGCTTCTCTTCTATTCATGTTGTTTCCTTATTTATAGATAATATCCATTGAGTATATCTTTCAAGGCCTAATTCTTTTCTTAATTTCTGATGGATGCAGAACTCTAAGGTAACTCGTATTACATATCAATACTTTGTGATTAATTACGTTACAAATTTAACATCATGTATCATTATGAAGTATGTTATACTTTTCCCATGAATATCACAGAAAATATACAAAAAGCCAAACAATTATTAGAAGAAGCAGATGCCATTTTCATCACTGCGGGAGCAGGGATGGGAGTAGACTCTGGGTTACCTGATTTTAGAGGTGCAGAAGGGTTTTGGAATGCGTATCCTAAGGCTAAAGAATTAGGACTACAATTTGAAGAAATGGCAAATCCTGAGTGGTTTGAATCTGATCCTCAGTTGGCTTGGGCTTTTTATGGGCATAGACTTCATCTTTACCGTGACACGGTACCTAATGAGGGTTTCAAGAAGCTTTTGGAAGTATCTAATACTAAAAAATATGGAGCCCATATTTTCACTTCAAATGTCGATGGACAGTTTCAAAAGGCAGGCTTTAAGGAAGAGAATGTGATGGAGTGTCACGGGTCTATTCATCACATGCAATGCATCGATAATTGTCAGGGAATGCTCTGGAGTTCTGACGATACTTTTATAGAGATAGAAGAGGGCTTTAAAGCCAAAGAACCTTTACCATCCTGTCCTTTCTGTGGTGCTATGGCACGACCAAACATTTTGATGTTTGGAGACTTTGGGTGGGAGTATGCCCGTACCAATGGGCAAAGAGAAAGATTGAGTCGTTGGATGGATAAAGTGGAAGCTGAGGGTGCAAAACTTGCTATCGTCGAGATGGGAGCAGGAACAGCCGTACCTACTGTACGTAATACTTCTGAACAGATAGGCAAAAGGTTTAATGTCCCTCTCATACGTATCAACCCAAGAGAGAGTTTTGGTGCAGAGATACAACTGCCTATGGGAGCCGTTGAGGCGTTATCTTCTATTATTTAATAGATAATGTCACGGTGAACGCCCTTGAAAGCGGTGCGATTCGAGAACCGTGACGATTTTTACGCAGCTTTTTCTAAAAAAGTAGCAGGTCAAAGACCATTAAACCTATTTAAGTGGTTCTAACAGTAAAGAAAGGAAGATAAAATCATGCGTTGTTTCTCATGTTCAGAATTAAGTTTTAAGATCATATGCAAGACCTGTGTAGAGAGACTCTTTGTACCCAACATAAGTACTAGAAAAGTAGGAACACTCGATGTCATTAGCTTTTTTAAATACTCTACTCTCGAAACGCTGCTTCACAGTAAACATAAACCAGAAGGCTACCGCATCTACAAAGCTTTGGCCAATATGACCATGAAACCGTTCATTAAAGAGTTTGTAGAGTCTGATGACAGAGATGTCTACATCGTAGGCATAGATGAATATGTCAAAAGTGGCTACGCTCATGTGGCACTTCTTACACGAGCGATGAGAACGAAGTGTAGCATTCCACAGCATAGTTCACTCATGGCACAAAATAGGGTGAATTATTCTGGTAAAAGCTTACAGTTCCGTTTGGAACATCCAAGAGATTTTGTCTATAAAGGTAAGTCAGACATAGACGTGATACTAGTAGATGATATCATCACTACAGGTATCACACTACAGGAGGCACAAAAGGTACTCATGTCTCATGGAGTCAACGTACTCTTTGCTCTGACGTTGGCAGATGTGGAGGAATCATAGTATCATCTATTAAAAAACAAGGGTAGACATTTAGGGTCTGATTGTGATAAAGTAGGTAGTGTTTGCTAAGCAGAACTAAAAATGTTCTGCAGAGCTTTGATGAATGTAGCGGTCCATATTTAGAGGGTAGGGCGGGTTGAGTAATTCTCCTTCTTGAAGAGGTGGAAAAAATTCATCATAACGGTGATATTCGGTACGATTGACTCTTTGGTATATGTGGGTTCGGGATAGGAGGTCTGGTGATCTAAGACCTGCTGATGCAAGAAGCTCTCTAAAGCTGTGCAATGTTTCACTGTGGAAGTTTGCAACACGCTGTTTTTTATCTGTAACTACCAATCCACTTGATAGTATGGCATCTTGTGTCGCAATACCTGTAGGACAGTTATTTTTATGACATTGCAATGCCTGTATACAACCCATTGAAAGCATGTAGGCTCTTGCACTTGCACAAAGATCTGCTCCCAATGCAAGTAACTTGATCATATCCATACCGGTAATGACCTTACCCGATGCAATGATCTTTATCTCTTTTTTAAGATCAAAACCAATGAGTGTGTCACTGACAAATGCCAGTGCTTCGCGTAGAGGCATACCTACGGAATTGGTATGTTCGAGAGGTGCAGCACCTGTTCCTCCTTCGCCTCCGTCTACAGTGATGAAGTCAGGATAAGTCTTACTTTGTACCATCGCTTTACATATGGCAATAAACTCACTTTTCTGTCCTATAGAGAGTTTAAATCCGACAGGTTTTCCTCCTGAGAGTTCACGTAGTTGTTGTATGAATGCAAGGAGAGACAGAGGGCTATCAAAAGTAGAATGCGCCGGTGGAGAATCTATGCGTGTATGCGCTTTTACCCCACGTATTTGAGCTATCTCTTCACTGTTCTTATCTGCAGGCAAGATACCTCCATGTCCTGGCTTTGCTCCTTGTGAAAGTTTGATCTCTATCATTTTGACTTGTGGTGTTTGTGCTTTTTTGGCAAAGCCATTAGGATCAAATCGTCCTTCTGCATCTCTACAGCTAAAATATCCTGTACCAATCTGCCAGATCAGGTCTGCACCTGTTTGGAGATGATGATGGCTTAGACCACCTTCTCCTGTATTATGTGCGAAATGACCTATTTTTGCTCCATAACCTAATGCCAAGATAGCATTTTGGCTCAGTGCACCAAAACTCATAGCTGAGATGTTTAAAATACTGGCACTATATGGTTGTGTACATTGTGAAGAGCCTATATTTATACGAAGATCTTCTGGAAGTTCTTTAATATCCAACGCTTTAAGCGAATGACCTATCCACTCATATCCTGGTTCATAGGTATCCATTTTTGTACCAAAAGGGAGTGTGTCTACCTCTTTTTTTGAGCGTCTATAAACCAAACCTCTCAACATCCTGCTTATAGGCACACCATCGATGTCTGATTCTATGAAATATTGACGAATGGGCGGACGCATTGCTTCAAGTATCCAACGGGCACGTCCGATAAGCGGAAAATTACGTCTAAGGGTATGTTGGGTCTGATACATATCATAAAGACCTAACCCTGCAAGAAAGACAAAAGGTACAAAGAGCCAGATAAAAGCATCATTATAAAGTGATAAGAGTGTGATAATGAAAAAAGTAAAGAGTGAATACAAGATAAATTGTTTACGCATGGTATCTCCCAAAATGTTAGTCACTTATATTATAACTAGTCTTTTAATGTAAACGTAAGTGATACTGTCAAAAAATATGACAGATCACCTTACTATCTCTGCATCATTACGCATTAAGTCTATGATACCGCCTTCAACATTGAGTGGTGTAAATCCATTTTCTTCTAATATACGTGATGCTTTAATGCTTCTACTTCCTGATCGGCAATAAACCACGATACGCTGACCTTTGGCGTTCTCTAGCCTGTTTAGACTGCTAGTGAGTGTTTGTACAGGTATGTTTATGGCATTCTTGAGGTGTCTGTCTTCGTATTCTCTTATGGTTCTTACATCTAGTAGTGTGACATTCTTATCATCTGATAAAAGGACAATAGCTTGCTTTGCATCAATAAATTCAAAGTCAGCAAGTATCCAGCCTTTAGAATATGCAAAGGAGACCAGCAAACCTGCCATTGCTATCCAGTAAAGTATCATAGTAGAAATGAAAAAAATGATGAGTCGTGTAATTCGCATAGTTGCTCCTTTTCTCTAAAAAATTTTCATTATAAAGTATATCTAATATCTGTATACTATATATACATATATATGTATAATATTTAATCAGTATATCTTTAATTTTGATATACTTTTCATGTATACTTGACTATAATATTTATCCTAAAGGAGTAAAAATGATAGGTTTTAACCGATTAAAAGGAGAGGGGAGTCCCTCTACCTTATTTGCAGCATTCTTGTATTTTGATTTTAGTTTTATGGTCTGGACTATGCTCGGCCCACTTGCAACAGAGATCTCAGACAGCTTGGCTGATTATGGATTTTTAATGACAGCTTCTGAGACAGCTACTTTACTTTCCGTTCCTATACTTTCAGGAGCATTACTTCGTATCCTACTTGGTTTTTTAGTGGGTAGGATTGGTGCGAAGAAGACTGCTTTGGGTGCACAGGCTATTGTGATATTGACATTGTTCTATGTGGCTTCATTTGGTGAACATATCTCTTATGAAGAATTGTTATTAGTGGGTGTAGGGTTAGGTTTTGCAGGGGCATCGTTTGCAGTGGCTTTACCTCAGGCGGGGCAATGGTATCCACCCAGATTACAAGGTGTTGTACTTGGTATCGCGGGTATAGGAAACATGGGTGTAGTTCTTGGTTTTCTTTTTGCTCCTAAGATCGCTGAAGTATGGGGATGGCAATCAGTATTTTTAGTGGCAGCTGTTTTATCTTTACTCGTTTTTATCGTTTATGTTTTGATGGCAAAAGATGCACCCAAAGAAGTGTATGTACCAAGACCTAAAAATGTATCAGATTATGTAAGACTGTTAAAAGACAGGGATACATGGTGGTTCAACCTCTTTTATGCAGTGAGTTTTGGTGCATTTGTAGGCTTTGCCATGTATATGAAAGTGTACCTTATGGCGATGTATTTTGATGATATGGAACTGTTTGGAGTAGAGGTCTTAGGAGAAGAGAACATACATGTAGTTGCCGGTTATTTTGCAGCACTTTGTATTATGGCAGGTGCTCTTCTTAGACCTGTAGGTGGTGCGATTGCCGATAAAATAGGGGGAATTAGATCACTGTATATTTTCCTGACAAGTGTTGCCGTGCTTATCTTTATGAATGCCTTTATAGAATTGCCATTTTGGTTTGCGATTCTTGTGATGTTTCTCATCATGGCAAATCTTGGTATGGCAAATGGTGCTCTGTTTCAACTCGTACCACAGAGATTTTCCAAAGATATAGGTATTATGACTGGTATCATTGGAGCAGCCGGTGCACTTGGCGGTGTGGCTATTTTAGAGATACTCGGGGCATCGACACTGATGTTTGGTGATTACACTATAGGCTTTATGTTTATCGCTGCAAATACCTTGATCGCCATCGCTGGAGTGAGTTTAGTCAAGAGCAGATGGAGAACTACATGGGGTATCAAATCAGGAGGGATTATATAATCCCTCTCTGTCACTTTAGGCATGATCATGATTACTAGATATACAAAAGACTCTCTTCAAATTAAACTTTAAAAATATATGTAAAAGTGTTTGTGTTATCTTCCGAGTGTACACTATAGCTGATATTGTTTTTCTCACAAATAGTTCTTACCATATTCAAACCCAATCCCAAACTTCTCTTTGCACCATAAGACTCCGTATAATTTTTATCAAATATCTTAGTGACATCATGGATATTTTCCCCCTTAGAGATAAATTGTAAGACTATGTCTGAATTATTTTTATCTAACATAACCTCTATCTCACTCTCATCGTTACTGTGTTTAATGGCGTTAGACAGATTGTTATCGATAAGCCTTTCGAGTTCTGTATCATTCATAGTTACCTTTATATCGCTTTCAATACTGCTAGATATGCTCTTATTATTGGCATCAGATATGACTTCAAAAAAGTCAATTCTTTCATTGATAAAATGGCTTAAATCAAGCTCTATATCTTTGTATTCTATCGTATCATTTGAGATGATATAGGAGAGGTCTTCATAAGAGTTAGAGAGCATGTTTATGGCTGAATTTATCTGTGTGACATAAGAAGAAACTTGTGATTCAGACTTCATCTCTATGAGGGAAGTATTGGTCATGATGACTGACATGGGTGTTCTTATCTGATGTACCATATCGGAGATGAACTGTTTGTTTTCATCTAGGAGGAGTTGATTGTGTTCTATTTGATCTTGAAGTTTTTCGTGCAGGGATTCAAGCTCTTTTTTGTGTGTATATTCTATGGTTTTATCTTCTATAATTCCTATCCCCCCAAGAATATCATCATTAGTATTTTTAAAAGGAAATCCTGTTGTTTCTATCCAAAGATATCTATCATTCATAGTGATATAAGGTCCTGAATATGACTGAGTACCTTGTGTAAGAATATTATGAAATACACCTATTATAGTTGAATCAAAGAGTGAATTAAGGTTCATCCCCGTTATAGTTCGATGTTCATACTCAAACATCTTATGTAATTTTCTATTCGCATATAAAATGTTTAAGTTTTTATCATAAGAGAACATTCCAAGAGGTGCTTCTGAAAATAAGTTATTCAGTAAGTTTTTTTCCACGCTCAATTCTTGAATTTTTTGCTCTTGTGAATAGTTCTGACGTATCATAATGACTTGTGATAAGAAAAACAATATCATGAGTATTGCAAGTATCAAAGATAATGATGTGTTGATCATTATCATAGATGAAATCAAAGGAATCATAATAATACTAATATAAGTTAGAGCAATGCGAATATCTGAAGATAACGAAGTCGCAGCACCTGCTGTGAGTCCTAATAAAGATGCTAGGATAAAAAGTTGATAATATGCATTTACATAATGTATAAAAACAAAACCAAGTGTTGAGACCATCAATCCTGATATAAAAGCATATATCATGAATTTTTTATACCATATTTCAATGGAGTATAATTGAGAATTTTTCTTAAAAAGATATGTCTGATAGAGTCTAAATAATAAAAATAGAACCAATATACCAGCCCATAGAACAATGCTATATGAAAGTTCAGAATATAAAAATATTGTTATGAATATCGTAAATATTATGGCGGTTGTGAGACTTTTTTGTGAAAGAGTATAGAGTGTACTTACTAGAGATTTTTCTATAGGTTGTAATTGTTTTAGTTTGGATAATATTTGTGCATAATTCATATATGAATTATACTTTAGTAATGTTATATTTATGTCATATTTTCGTATAGGAAATATAATGTGAATATATTATGTCAATTTCCTATATACTATAAATATAACTTTTAAGGATCGGTATTAAGAAATGGGACATGCAGAAAACAAATTTGAAGAAAAGTATATCCCTAGGATCATGTCAATAGAAGCACAACTTGAGTCCTATGAAGAGAATGGAACACTCAATGAGCAAAGAAAAGTACTTCAGAAAATGCTTGTTGAAATAGAGAATATGCAAAACGAATATCTAAAAGGGATGGATGAAACATTTCTGGATAAAATAAAACATTTTTTTGGAGTTACAATAAAAGTACCAGAAAATGAGTTAGAGCCTGTTATAGAAGAATTAATGAGTAGAGTTTTAGAAGAAAATAGGAAAGTCGGTAATTTTCATAGGTGACAAGTGAAGCAATATTTAAACCACTATCAAAGCTTTGAGAAAATACTATGAGAGTGGATAAGGAGAATTAATTTATGGCTAAAACTATTCGTCTTCTTTGGCAAACTTTTCATAAAGGAAGCTCAAGATGGCTTCTCTGCATCTGATGTACTCTGGGTCATGTTGAAGTTCCACTCTGTTTCTTGGACGTTCTAGATTTACTTCGAGTATCTCACCGATGGTCGCTTCAGGCCCATTGGTCATCATGATCACTCTGTCACTGAGAAGTACTGCTTCATCTACATCATGAGTAATGATGATCACTGTATTTTCAACACTTTTCTGTATACGCATCAAATGTTCTTGAAGATTGGCTCTGGTTAAAGAGTCAAGGGCTCCAAAAGGTTCATCCATGAGCAATACATCAGGTTGGATAGAAAGTGCTCTGGCAATACCTACACGCTGTTTCATCCCTCCGGATATCTCACCGGGAAGTTTGTCTTTGGCAGGATCCAGGTTTACCATAGAGACAAACTTTTCCACACGTTCACGTAACTCCATTGCATCAAGCTCAGGCATTACTTTTTTGACTGCCATCTCAATGTTCTCGTATACAGTCAACCATGGAAGCAAGGAGTGGTTTTGAAACACCACGGCTCTGTCTGGTCCAGGCCCTTTAACCTCATGTCCATTAAGGACAATATTCCCTTCGGTTTGTTTGTCAAGTCCTGAGATCATATTGAGCAGGGTTGACTTACCACACCCACTGTGTCCTATGATCGAGATGATCTCATTTTTTTTAATTTCCAGATCGACATCTATTACCGCAATGTAATCCTCTTTTCCCGGAATAGGGAATCTCTTTTCAATATTTTTTAAACTTAAAAATTCACTCATTATGCTCAACCTTTTTTTGTATAATCAAAGTAATCTGCTATCTTACCCATCATGACATCTAAAATAAATCCAACTAGCCCAACCAGGATAATACCTATAATAATGTTGTCATAGGCAAGGTTATTGTACTCATCCCAAATCCAAAATCCAATACCAATACCACCCGTTAACATCTCAGCCGCAACAATAACCAACCAGGCAATTCCAAGTGAGAGTCGCATACCGGTAAAGATGTACGGTACTGCAACGGGTAATATGATCTGTACCACTTTCTCAAGTGGCGTAAATCTTAAAACCTTTGCTACGTTCATATAGTCTTCACTTACACTTCGTACACCAAGAGCCGTGTTGATAATAATCGGCCAGATAGAAGTAATAAAAATAGTCGAGATCGCTGTCATGTTAATATCTTGGAAGATAAACAGTAACAGAGGCAACCATGCCAATGGTGATACCGGTTTAAAGATCTGTATAAAAGGATCAAAGGCATACTGAGCATTTTTACTCATACCTATCAGTAATCCCAATGGTATACCAAAGATGAGTGCTAAAGCAAACCCACCAAAAACTCTTTTAAGTGACTCTAAGATCTGCCAGAAAACACCTTTGTCATCTTCATTTTCTATATAAAAAGGATCAGCCAAAACACCCTCTACTTCATCTCCTTCAGCATTTTCACCGCCAAATGCAGCTACGTAAGTATTGGCAGGGGTTGGAAAATCTTCCACCACGCTTGCGATACCGCTCCATACACCCAATATCGCGATAAATACCAATAGGGGTAATACGATTTTTTTTACAAGTTCAATGTTCATTTTTTCTCCTTCAATGCGAACTCTTAAAAATCCTGTATCTATTTGACATAGTTATGGCCTCTAGAGTAAGAGGTAACTATGGATAGTTGAGGATTCTTAAGAGTTGACATCTTTGTATTTACAGGTACCTGAAGTGTGTTAAGGAGATAATTACACATTCATCAAAGGAGGCTAGATTCACTTCAGGCACTTGTAAATACAAAGCACAGTGCTTTGTATTTAGGTTTATTTCTTAGTAACAAATTTAGGGTCTGCACATCCAGCTGGTCCATAAGGACAAACATACTCTGGCTGTTGAGTCTCAACTGTCCAGCTATTTGACTTGAGTAACTCTTCTTTACTTACTTTTGAGTTTACTACCTCTGCGTCAAAGATATATTCAACTGCTTTGTTAGGATCCCATACTTTACCATCGATGAATTTATTGTACTCATCCACCCCATCTTTTTTCCATGCACTTGGTGGTAAAGTGTATCCCACTTCTTTTGCTACTTCAGCAAAAAGGTCAGGTCTGTAGACAGATTCGATGACTTTTTTCATATCTATAGCTTTGTCAATTTGTCCCCATCTATACATTTGAGTCATAAACCACATACCGTGTGAGTAGAAAGGGTATGCTGCATAGTAGTTAGCGAATGTGTTAAACATCGGGTTAGAGCTGTCTACACCTTTGGTATAAAGGAAAGTACCGCTCATAGATTTTCTAAGTACATCTTTAGGTGCTTTTACGTAGTTCTTTTTCGCAAGAAAACCGATCGCTTCTTCTCTGTTTTCCCATGATGCATCCAGCCACATTTGTGCTTCGATGATCGCTTTCATTACTGCTTTGGTCGTCTCTGGGTGCTTTTTAACAAAATCTGCTCTTGCCTGAAGTACTTTTTCAGGGTTGTTGTTCCAAATGTCATAGTTGGTTACAAGTGCTGAACCCTTACCTTTAAGTACAATTCTTGAATTCCAAGGCTCACCTACACAATACCCTTCGATGTTACCTGCAATCAAGTTTGAAGGCATCGTTGGTGGTGGAAATGGTTTAATAGTACAGTCTGAGTCAGGAATGATCCCTGACGCTGCCATCCAGTAACGTAATTCATAGTTATGTGTAGACACAGGGTGAACCATACCAAAACTCAGTGGTTTATAGCTGTCACCTTCTGCTTTGTGTTTTGCATCAATGTACTTTTTTAGACTTGCTGCTGAAACAGGTCTTTCTGTTTTATCCAAACCATACTTTTCCATTTCTTTGATAATCTTATTGCCATATGTGATCGCATTACCATTGAAGTCAAGTGACAAAAGTGCCTGAAGGTGTGCATTACCGTTGATTCCTATAGTAGCAGCAATCGGCATACCTGCAAGAGCGTGTGAGAAATCATACTCTCCAGAAATCACTTTTTGTTGAATCCCTGGCCATCCGCCCCCTTCTTTTGCTACATGTACATTCAGTCCATACTTTTTGAAGAAACCTTTTTCCTTAGCGACTACGATCGGTGCGCAATCCGTCAGTGCGATAAATCCGATTTTAAGATCCGTTTTTTCTAATTCTGCCATAGAATAAGTCGTTGCGATACTTAGACCGAGTCCAAGACTTATGACTTTCTTCATAATGCTTTTTGCCATTTAAAATCCTTTTTTAATGTTTGTCCTGCAAGTATAGCAACTATGGAGTAATTTATATACATACTACTGATTAAAATTTAACCAAAAGAATAAAAATTATAAGAAGAAGTATAAGTATCTTTGAGAAAATAATGTATATATTTAGGAGTAAATGTGAACTTGCTATAATATAGTATGAATATATCTATTTACAATATCTCACTTTTAAATCTTTTTTGGGTCATGATACCAGTTGCAATAGTGATCGTAATATATATGCGTTGGACACAAGATAAAGCTACACTTTTTTATGCACTCTTTAGAATGCTCATACAATTGATGTTGATAGGGTATGTCTTAACGTACATATTTGATACCAATTCTCCTTATCTTGTGGTCTTGATACTTTCTGTGATGCTCATTGCTGCAAGTGTCATCGCACTGCGTCCGGTTCAAGAACGACAAAACTCACTTTATTTGCATGCTTTCATTGCTATTTTCTTTGGTGGAGTATTTACATTGATGATGGTAGTGTTTGGCGTATTGGATCTAAACCCCTGGTATGAACCTCGGTTTCTTATACCTATAGCAGGGATGATCTTTGCTAACTCTATGAATGCTGTGAGTATCTCTGCAGAGAGGTTTGAAAGTGAAGTAGGTAGAGGTAATTCGTATCTAGAAGCCAGAGCAACATCTTACAAAGCTGCACTTATTCCCATAGTGAATGCACTTTTTGCAGTGGGGTTAGTGTCACTACCGGGGATGATGACCGGTCAGATACTTTCTGGGGTTGATCCCTTGATAGCAGTACGGTATCAGATCATGGTCATGTTGATGATCTTGGGTTCTGCGGGGATTTCAGTGGCTATTTATCTCTGGTTTTGTAAAAAAGATATGGCAAAGATTTAATAGTCTTCTAACAGATAACATAAACAGTCTTGAAGTACAATCTTTTTATCCATAGAGATCATGGCTGGCATCAGTGCTTTTTTAAGGGATATATTTCCATTGTCATTTTGTATGATCTCATCTGTGATATCCTGGCCATCCGGTGAAATCACTAAAAACGGTTTAGCGACTTTTGAATATGCAAATATTTCATTTTTCTCTAATAGTGTAAAATTATGATGGTCAAAGTTTTTGACCAATGTAAGATCATATCCTAGAGTATCACTGTACTCTTCATCTTCAAAACAGAAAGTTACATCTGCATTAATATTGATGGTAGCGCTATTCTTAACCAACTGCAGGTCATGAACAGGTAATGGCTTTTCAGGAAAATGATCCATATGCATCAGGTCATCTATAAGTTCAAATGCTCTTTTTTTTGCAGGTTCATTTCCTGGGGTTGAACACTCAAGGGTGATAGCCGGACAGATGTCATCAAATGCCATGGTTGAGACACCTTTGGGTGATTGAAACACCATAGCAATATGGTTAAAAAAGCTAGAGAGGTATTTGTTCTTCTCATTCACTACTGATATACACCCATAAGGAGGATTTTGACCTGTATTGTTGTGCAGGTCAATAGAAGCAAATAGCTCATCTTGGGTGATCCTATCCATCACTTCCTGTATTAATATTGCTGTATCTGAGTCAGGTTCAGGTGTACCTGGCCATGCACGGTTAAAGTCTATTTGTCCGTCTCTCAGTCTTACACCCATTTGTGCAGCATCTACATTACCTATAAAAAGCCATATGCCTCTTGGTAGTTTATACCCATCAGTGGTTTGATATTTCTTTAGTATCTCCTGCATGATTTGAAGTCCGCTATACTCATTGCCATGCAGTAAGATGGAGATGAACAGTGCAGGATGTTTCTCGCCTTTTAAATATATCAGTGTAGGTGTATCAAAAAGTTCTTTTATCTCACGATGAGAGATAGAGAGGAATGCACTTGGTATGTGGTCGAGTATTGTTAAATTGGGCATCTATAGACTCCACTTGTGTACAGGAATATTTTGATCAGAATTTTGCATATAATCCTCCATAAGTTTAGGAATGCTGTTAAATTTTTTAAAATGTTCAAGTTGCCATGAAGCACCATTTTGTCCACTTGAAGTTCTTTGCTCTATGGTATTGAGATACATGTCTACATTATGTATACCTAACGAGTCAAGACCCATTTTAGTAAGTGCCAGTCCATCGTTTAATATCCACTCTTTCAAAGAGACTCTTTCGGCATTTTTAGGTTCATGAAACTCAGTTTCCAACCCTGTCTTTGCTACAGAGTAAAAATCATCTTTTAACATTTCAAAGGGTATTTTTTTAAGGTTGATCTTTGATTTTACTAAGCCATGGATGAGACCTATGAAAAACCATATATTGACCTGTGTATCTATAAGAGTGGGTCCAGAGGGTAGTACACGAAGCTCAAGTCTCAGTGTATGTTTTCCCTCTTTGTCTGTGCCTAAAATAGGACGGACCCATCTCCAGATCGTGCCATTGTGAAGGTTAAAATGGTGTAGATCACTTTCATGTTTGTTCTTTACATCTGCAAAGATAATTTTAAACATTTTGTTTTGTTCAAACAGGTCCATCCAAGAGTCTATGTATCCATGTGCAAAATGTACCCTTGTCTCTTCACCATGCTCTCTTCGTTCTTTGTCTCTTGTATCTACAGATTGTTCAAAAATAGCGATGCGAGATTCATGCCAAGCTCTTTTACCCAAAACCAAAGGAGAATTGGCTCCAAATCCAAGTAGCACAACAGATGCCAGTAGAGCAGCGTGATAATATTCAACTGCTTGATCAAAAGGAACCTGAAGGTGGATCTGCAAGGAGGTGCCAAGCGCTTCAAGCATTACATCATCTTTTTGTAAAGATATTTCATCCTCGCCATGAAACAGGATCTTGACACTTTCATGTCTTAATTCTTTCATACGCTGAGATACCAGTGTATATCTATGCATGTCTGACTGATACAACTCTTTGTTAAAATGTTCAAGCTTTAGACTCGGTAGTACACCAAAGAGTCCAAGTTTTGCATCGAATTTTTTAGCAGAGTTTTGAGCTTGTTCCCAAAGTGACAAAATGTCTTTGCCTAACCCTTTAGGTGACCCGGCATCAAGTTCAAAAACATGTCCATTGATCTCCAGGTCATACTTTGCAAGTTCATTGGTAAAAAGAGGGGAATCAATGTCATCCAGTATTTTTTTGTTTATGGGGTTAGGAAGATTGCTACTTGTGAGAATACAGGCTTCAAGTTCGTAGCCTATACGGTATCTATCTGAAAAAACTTCTGAGCCTTTGTCAAATAATGCTTGTACATACTTGATCTCATTAAACAAGGCTTTTTTAAACGCTATAAAATCTTTTTCACTAAACTCTCTCTTAGTTATCTCACTGCCCATTAGATACCTTATTATTCATTATCTTATACAAGTATAACAAAAACAACCAAAGAGCGTAAATACAAATAGAATAAATTATTGCTACTTAAAATTCAAGGTGCTATAAGAGAGTTAGCATATCTTTTATCTGAATAGAAACAATGGAATAGGGGAGGGTAAAAGAGACTTCTCTACTCATTATTTCTACACTTACAGATTAAAAAATTTATATCATTTACAAACTTCTGAACAATACATATAAAGTTTGTATGAAGTAGAAGTTCCTACAAAAAATCAAATGAAATAGTTAAGATATGAATACTATATATTAATTAATATACATTTATTTATTATGTAGTAACTTTATTGAAGAGTTCATTTACTCAATAAGTATATCATTCTAATAATGCCCCATAAACCCCTATATATAGGCTTATATGAGCTATATGTGGAAAGTTACTACAGTATCTTGACATTTGTAGTAACTTTTGTGTATAATACATCTATAAGGTTTAGATTTTCCATTATGGAAATATCTCTAAGAAGAAAAGTTTAATAGAAATCGGAGGGAAAGATGCCAATCAGAACTATCACTGACAAGCAGTATAAAGGTGTCAGTGAACTCTATCGTAAATCTGATGGTCAGGTCACAGGTTACTATGTTACCTATAGAGACAGTGATGGAAAACCGATCAAAAAAAGAGTCGATGCTGAGACTAGAGACGACGCTTTACGTAAACTGATGGAAATTAAACAAGAAGTAGACTTAGACAAAAAAGGAAAGAATATGAGTGCAACTCTTCCTCAATCAGTCAAAAAAATATTGGCTAATGTAAATGAAAAAAAGCCATCTCCTGTTATCGTTTCAAATAAAACAATGCAAGATCACCAGAAAATGATCTCTGAGTACAATGGTGTCGCTGTTGTTTCACTGATCGACATAGTCGCGTTTGATGATATCAATATCCTTTATGGCTATGAAACGGGTACACGTATGGTGAGTGAAATGCAATTAATTATAGAAAATACGTTGCAGGAGATGGAGATGAAAGGTCTATTTAGCAAACACAGTGTTGAATTTTCTTATGAACTTTATCATGTATATGCAGATAAAGTGTGTTTATTCATTAAAAATGATTTCAGTCATCGTCTGCTTGATATCATAGTTAAACAGTTATCTGAAAAAATTTCAAACCATAAATTTTCTATCTCGGATGATAGTCATATCCATTTAAATGCAACGTTTGGTGCGACAAAAGGAGATGCTTCAATGAGTTTACTTTATGCGGAAAAAGCATTACAGGAAGCAAAAAAGTCTCATAGCAGTTACATTTTTTATGACAGTTATTCTATCAATAAGAATGATCATATCTTAAATAAAATCTACGAGACACTACTTGATAACATTAAACAAGAGACGGTTACTCCACATTTTCAAGGGATATTTGATGTCGATAATGGCACTGTCCCATACAAGTTTGAAAGTCTTATGAGGCTTATGGATAGCGAAGGTCGTGTACTTTCACCGGCAGTCTTCATGGAAAAATCAAAAGAGTACCGTTTATATACACAATTAATGTCGCAAATGATAGAAAAAGTGTTTGATGTGATGGAAAACCATCATGTATCTATGACTTTGAACCTTTCATACCTAGATATCAATAATACAGAACTATGTGATGCATTGATGCGTAAGGTAAAACAAATGGGGAATGGAAGTCGTTTGACAGTTGAAATAGTAGAGAGTGAGCAGATCGAGGATCTAGAACAAGTGAATGAGTTTATATTTGCACTTAAAAAACGTGGTGTATTGATCGCGATAGATGATTTTGGTAGCGGATTTTCAAACTTTGATAATATAGTGAACCTAGATATCGATTATGTCAAACTTGATGGTTCATTGGTATCGAAAATACATGATGAAAAATACAGAATCATCCTAGAGAATATGGTTAAAATCTGTCATGATCTTGGGATCAAAACGATTGCTGAATATATCAGTGATGAGAGTATTATGAATCTGGCAAAAAGCATCGGTGTTGATTACTTACAGGGACACTATCTACATAAACCAGAACATTGGAATAGTGTTAGAGAAACCTTTGGATTTGAAGGAGGTAAAAGTGCCTAACGATCAAGATAAACTTGTAACTGTTACGGAGCTAGAGAAGCTCAAGTCAGAAATGCTTTTACTATGCAATCAACTTTATGCAGATGATATCACACAGAGTAAAAATAGATTATGGCTATTGAAAAATAAACTGAAGAACAATGAAACATTTAGTGATTTTGGATTTTTGGTAAGTATTGAGATCTCAGAGTATGCTTCCATTGTAAAAGAATATGATACAAATGTAGGAAACAAGCTTTTAAAGCTAGTTAGTGACTATATGATCCATTATCTGAAAGAGAATCATATCCATCATGAGATCGTCCGTTACATGGAAGATAACTTTTTGATCTTCATATATGATCTCAATGAAGAAGAAGTAGAACAGACTGTGATGAATATGCAAAGAAGTATGGAAAATTATAAGTTTAAACATCGCAGAAAGATGTTTTCTTTGACATTCTCTTCCGCTGTGATGCAATACATAGAAAATGAATCGTTTTCATCTGTACTGGATCAGTTAGATGAAAAACTGTTCGAAAACAACATGTAAGCGTTAAAGGGAAATAGATATCTTGTTATCAACATACAAAGGATATGGTCAAAAGCCTATGATTAGCCAAAATGAAAAAGGGAGAGTTTGATTAGTCATTTTCTTGTTCTTGTTTCATAAAGTTGATTGTAAAAGCAACCCAATTTCCAAAAGAGTCCATTTCTTGAAATCCTGCATCAAGACATAATGCACGGACTTTTTTTATAGTTGTATAGTGAGGATCTGGAATCACTTCTGTAACAGACAATATTCCACCTTCTTTGAGTGAATTGTATATCTCCATGAGCGCCTCATCTTTGTTGGGAATCTCACCTAATACGGTAACTAGTAATGCTCGGTCAAAATAGTCTTTATTTGTCTTTCCTTTACCTGCACCGGCATTAATTATCCGGATATTGTCCAGACCCATATCTTCTGCGCGTACACTTAATTTCTTTAACATCTTTGACTGGAGATCAAGTGCTACTACTTCTCCTGACTTCCCAACCAATTTTGCAGCTGGTAACGCTAATCGTCCAGGACCAGAACCAACATCAAGTAACTTCATTCCCTTCTCAAGGTCCAATCTCTGAAATATCTTATCAGGACTAGAGACGGCATTCATATATGGATTTTCAACAAGCCATGAGAGACTTGCAGGGCAGGCGAGTGAGCGATATCGCCACCAATAACCAGTAGCGAGAAGTACTAATACAATAATAAATATACCAATCGCTAATCCCAAACTCATATATTCCCCCCCCCTTAAGTGGTTTTTGTTACATTTAACGATTTATTCTAGAATATTATATACTAATTTCATCGTTCCTAAAGTAATTTAGGAACAATCAAGGAGGGAAGCTAGAAGTTAAATTAATCCCAACAACGCTACAAACAATACAGGTGGGGTGATCACAAGACCCACTTTCATATACTCTCCCCAGCCTATCTTTACACCTTTTTGTGCAAGTACATGGAGCCACAGTAGGGTAGCTAGCGAGCCGATAGGCGTCATCTTAGGCCCTAGGTTAGATCCTAGTATGTTTGCGTAGGCTAAGGCCTGATGTCCTGCCTCATCTATGGCGATGTCCATGATCATAATGGTTGGCATATTGTTCATAATAGAGCTGAGTCCTGCTGCCAGGAAGCCTGTACCTATCACAGCAACGGTGTTACCCATCTCTTGCATGTCGTTGATGATGACAGCCAGGTAAGAGGTAAGTCCTGCATTTTTAAGTCCATATACGACTACGTAAAGCCCTATAGAGAACCATACAACCTGCCATGGTGCAGACTTGATAGTTTTCATCGGATTAACTGCCTTATGGTAGTTTGCAATAGCTAAAAAGATTAATGCCCCACCAAGTGCAAAGAGAGACACAGGTAAGTTGAAGTAGTCACCTATAAAGTACCCTAGCATCAAAAGTCCTAAAAACCACCAGCTGAGTTTGAACATAGTCATATTTTTGATAACCGACTCTGGTGTAGCAAGTTGTTGAACATCCAAATGTGTTGGGATATCTTTTCTAAAATAGATCCAAAGTACCACAATAGAAGCGATAATAGCCAGTAGGTTAGGTAAGAACATCGTCTTGGCATATTCCCAAAACCCTATGTCAAAGTATCCGGCAGTGACGATATTGGTAAGGTTTGAAATCACAAGTGGGTTGGAAGCACTGTCTCCTATGAATCCACCTGCCATGAGAAAAGCAAAGATGGCCAAGGGTTTCATATTTAAGTGTTTCATCTTAGCTAAGAGAATAGGGGTGAGTATGAGTGCTGCACCGTCATTAGCGAAGAAAGCTGCAACCAATGCGCCTAAGAGCAGGATGTAGACAAAAAGTAAGTTTCCGTTACCACCACTGAGTCTTGCCATTTTTAGTGCTGCCCACTCGAAGAAACCTATTTGATCAAGCACAAGAGAGAGAATAATGATACCTATGAATGCCAATGTTGCATCCCATACGATACCTGTTACCGTGATAACATCGTCAAAGCTTACGACACCAAGAATCAGAGCTGTAATAGCACCAATCATGGCTGTTGTACCTATCTGCAGACCTTTTGGTTGCCAGATAACAAAGATGAGAGTAATGATGAAAAGGGTAGAGGCTAACAGCATGAGTCGTTCAGTACTTTTGATTTAGCTAAGGCTGCTTCTATCTCTTCTTTACTGACCTCACCTGAAAGATCAAGTGCGACATCACCATCTTTTCCGCTTACTTCCATGTTAGTGATCTTCTTTTTTGTTTCATCACTCATACACTCACAAGCACCGGTAGCACAGTTTTCTACCATTTTAACAATATTTTGTTTCTCTACAGCACCTGTAAAAGCGATTTTGACGCCCTGATTTGTTTTGCTTACATTTTTATCCATCTTTTTTTCCTTATTAAGTTTTATGAGTTGATTTATCTCTTTTGAACAGCACCTTTTGTTCGGATTGAGTGTTTCACATTCATCACCAGTGCAAGCCGTTGTGTCTTCTTTTATCTTTTTAAGTGTAGTTGCACCTTGTGTGATGGCATCAACGATACTTTTTTTATTTACACGAGTACAATAGCAAATAAGATCCTTGTCATCCAGTGTTGTGACATCGGCATAGTTTTTTGCTGTTGTAGTAAATATCATGCAAATGCTTCTTTTACTTTAGGCAGTAAAATCGCTTTGATCTCTTTGAGTGTCTCTTCAAATGCTACAAATGCTTTACCATCAGGGTCATCAAATCCTACGTGTATGGCCTTCACTGGTTTAGGGAACATAGGGCAGGTCTCTTGTGCATGTCCACAGACTGTGACGACCAGGTCATAATCGTTATCTATCACGGTATCAAGTGTCTTAGAGTGATATGTATCTTTCCATATACCTGCTTCTTCTAACACTTTTTTGGCATTAGGGTTGACTCTTCCTGAAGCTTTGACTCCTGAACTTTCAGCGCTTATACCTTCTAATTCAGCGTTTATAAGGGCTTCTGCTATGATACTTCGGCAGCTATTTCCTGTGCAGAGTATGAGAACTTTTTTATCCATTTCTATATTCCTCTATATATTTGATGGGGATTGTAGCATAAAGTATATTATATATCAAGATATATTGATATGTAATCTACTCATTGATTTGCTCACTCCGTATTACTGTCACGTGCATTTTTTGCTGCGATCCATTGTGACATGTATTTGGTGCTTGTCATAGAATGATGTTTAAGCATAGCACCTGTAAAGTTGTTTAGACGATGCTGGGCTAAGTTTGTTTCTGTATCAGTTATTTTGCTTATGAGCGTAGGGCCCAGTTGTTGACTGTCGTACCGTGCATGGAGTAGGGACAAAGCATTTCCCTGTGCAGCAAGCCACGTTTCTTCATCATTATAGAGTGCAACAGCCGCATCTACAAATTCACGCATATCATCCGTTATTGCACCAGGCCAAGGTTCTTGATCGTGCATTCCCTCAGAGCCTACAGATGTTGTAATACTCGGTGTCTGCATGATCATTGCATCTAGCAATTTACCCTTAATACCAGCACCAAATCGTAAGGGAGCTAAACAGATACGGGATTCTTCCATCACAGTTAAGGCATTTTCAGCCCATCCTTTGATGAAGAAACCCGTTTTAGGGTTATGTAATGCAGTGGCTTTTGGCGGTGGATAAGAACCATAGATATGTAACTGGGCTTCAGGAATTCTCTTTTTGATCAAGGGCCAGATCTTTTGCAGATACAGCACTGCGTCCCAGTTTGGAGCATGACGAAAATTACCGATCGTCATGAAATGTCTACGGTCAGAAAAAGGGAGTGTTTGACTTGGGCATGTTTCCAGGTCAACCATAAATGGCAGATGATGAAGCAAAGAAGCATCTACTTTAAAGGTATGGATCAATAATTCCATTTCATAGCTGGAGATGATCAAAGAGATATCAGAACGTAAGATTGCGGCTATTTCACGTTTTGCGATATCACTGAATAGATCTTTCTGTGTAAGTTTACGTTCCGCTTTATGGGCTTGATGACGTGCATGCCGTAAACATTGCAGATCTTCAGTGTCCAGTATTTTAAGTGCATTGGGGCAATTCTTTTCAACTCTCCACCCAAATTGCTCCTCCATCATAAAACGGTCGAACATCACTATGTCTGGTTGGTACTCTGTTATATACGTATCAAAACTGTCGCAATTGAGTGTAATGCTTTGACTAGATATATCTTCAGACGCTAAATCGATCATATGTTCTGTTGGCTGTGAAGGTGTTGCAAATTCGACTTGCCAGTTTTGCTCTTTATAGAGGCGTAAGATCGACATCATATGGCTGCCTGCAGCGGATGAATTGGGTTCAGGCCATACATAGCCGATGACTAGTACTTTTTTCATCTAAAGTGAACAACGTTCTTGTAATGTAGGTAGCTCCATCTCCAAATAGCTTATTTCAGTAAGTACATTTTGACGAAATGCATCCAGAGGGGAGCGTATGGAGTAGTATGCCCAACGGCTTTTTCTGTCTACTCTTAGAAAACCGGCATCTTTGAGGATCTTTAGGTGGCGTGAGATACGTGATTGTATCATGCCAAAGGCACTCTCTATGTCGCAGACACAGACAGCACCATTTTTGTCTATAAATCTTAATAGTCTTAGTCTAGTTTCATCGTTGAGTGCACCAACGGTTTGTATAAAATTTTCCATGTGTGAAGTGTAGCGTAATTTCTGCTATGTATCAAGATATATTGATGTAGGGTATTTTTCAGTTTTTATTTATAGGAATAAGGTTATACATAAATAATAGAATCCATTTTAAGGAATACGCATGGAATACTTGAATCTCTTTTTCATTGCACTCATAGAACTTAGTAATGCTATGGCTCCCTACATCTTGTTTGGTTTGCTTTTTGCAGGTATCTTGCATGAATTTGTACCCGATACTATAGTAACAAAACATTTAGGTAAAGACAACATATTTTCTGTCATCAAAGCCACACTTTTCGGTGTACCTTTGCCTGTATGTTCTTGTGGGGTAATTCCTCTGGCAACAAGTATGAAAAAGAGTGGTGCCAGTAAAGGGTCCACACTTTCATTTCTTATCTCTACACCTATTACAGGGGTAGATTCTATTTTGGCTACCTATGGGATATTTGGATGGATATTTACCATTTATCGTGTTATCACATCTATGATCATTGCTATGGTGGCAGGTATTCTGACGAACCTTTTTGATAAAGAAGATAGTTCTGTCAAACCTGGGTTTTCTGCAGTGAAGGTTTCGAATACTTTTTCTCCTATATCTATGCCGAAGAAAGAAGAGGCTAGTTGTTGCAGTACAGCTTCTTCATGTTGTTCTACAGAAGAAAAACCTTTTTGGCTTAGCAGTGCTTTACACTATGCTTTTGTGACGCTCTTAGGTGACATTGCCAAGCCTCTTATGTGGGGTTTGGTATTGGGTGCATTGATCACGGTGGCTATCCCTCAAAGTATTAGTGATATCCTCATAGAGTACTCGTGGTTTTCCTATATTATCGTTATAGCTATTGCAGTACCGATGTATGTGTGTGCAACTGCATCTTTACCCATCGCTGCAGGTTTGATGCTTTCAGGGGTGAGTGCAGGGGCAGCCTTTGTGTTTCTTTCTGCAGGACCGGCAACCAATACAGTGACCATAGGCGTTGTCAAGAAAATGCTTGGAACACGTTCACTGGCTATTTATTTGGGGAGTATTGTTGTAGGAAGTATAGTATTTGGATTGGGATTAGATTATCTGTTTTCAGCATCAGACATAAATCCTGCTTCTTTGATTCATATGGAAGAAGAGGCAGGAGTAGTTGCGATAGTGAGTTCTGTAGTTTTATGGGCTCTTGTGGGGTATTTATTGCTTAGACGAAAAGCCTAGGCAAGCATGCTGAAAGAGTTTAAAGTCTGATATCTGTACCCATGGTAACACTTCCATGGATACCGGTTTCACTGTCTGCAACTACTTCAGAAGCAGTCATGCCATCACTTGAAGCTACTACTCCTCCTCCACCCACACCTATACGGGGTGAGCATGCAGTTAAACCTACAATAAACAAAAGAGATAGTCCAATCATTTTCATCATCTTATTTTCCTCGATGAAAGAGTAAAAAAACACCCAGTGAAACAGCTGACACGATAATAATAGAAGCGCCTGAAGTCAGGTTATACGTATATGAGAACCATAACCCTCCAAGTGTAAAGAGTGTGGCGATGGTTCCTGAGAGAAACATCATAGAAAAAAGAGAGTTTGAAAGTTTCTCTGCGATGTATACAGGGATGGTAAGCATGGCTATGACCAAGATGAGTCCCACTACTTTTATGGCGATGACTACGGTGAGTGCTGAGAGTATGAGTATAAGTGTATAGAAAAACTTGACGTTTACATCACGTAGACCAGCGTATTCACTGTCATAAGAGACGGCTAAAATATCTCTGTACCAAAAGATCACAACAAACAGTATGAGTGCAAGTAAAGCACCCATAAAGTACAGGTCTTCAGAACTTACAGCAAGGATGGAACCAAAAAGGTAGCTCATAAGATCTACATTATACCCTGGTGTAAGGTCAACAAATATCACACCTATTGCCATACCAACCGCCCAGATGAGTCCGATGAAAGTATCCATACGGTGGCGTTTTTTCATGGTGAGTGCCGCTATAAGCAGGGCAGCACCCACTGCAAAGAAGGATGCACCCAGAAAAATAGGCAGTCCAAAATAGACTGCAAGACCGATACCACCATAAGAGGTATGTGCGATGCCTCCCGCTAAAAAGACCATACGGTTCACCACAATGAGAGACCCGATGATACCCGCAGCAAAACTCACAAGTAAACCGGCTAAAAGTGCATGTTGCATAAATTCAAACTGGAGAGCCTCTATCATTTCGTTTCCCTCCACTTTGCTGATGTTTCGGGTTCACATGTATTACAGCTCTCTGCACCAAGCATTTGTAAAAGTTCTATTTCACAGAAATGTTCATCATCACCATGTGTGTGGAACGTTTGTTTTTTGTCTGAAATATCATGATAGGAAAGGGTTTTATTTACATGCGCTGCTTTGTTTGCGTATTCCAGGATGACAGAGATATCATGACTTACCACGATGATAGTAATGCTTTCATTAAGCATTTTGAGTAGTTCATAGATCTCTTTTTGCCCAGTAATATCTATGCTGGAGGTTGGCTCATCAAGTATAAGTATCTGCGGATGGGCACAGAGTGCACGGGCAATCATAACCCTTTGGCGTTGTCCACCTGATAGTGAGCCTATCTTAGTTTGGGAAAACTTTTCCATACCCACTTGTGCTAAGGCACCCATGGCACACATTATCTCATCTTTTCCATAGCCAAAGAGAGGTTTTTTACCTCCCACGTGTCCCATCATCACTACTTCTATGACTTTTATGGGAAAGTCAGTATTGACATTGGTGTTTTGCGGGACATAGCCTATCTGTGTGAGGCTTTTTGAAGGTTCTTTTCCTAGTACAGAGATGGAACCTTTTTTGAGTGTATTGATGCCTAAAATGAGTTTGAGTAGGGTAGATTTACCCCCGCCATTTGGACCTATGATGGCTAAAAAGTCTTTTGCTTCTACACTTAGATTGATGTTATCTAAAATCATTTGCTTGTCATAAGCAAAAGAAACATCTTTAATATCTATGACAGACATCTTAGTTTTCACCTGCTATGGCTTTTGCAATGTTTATGAGGTTCTCAGACCAATTTGGGGCTAGGGGACTTACTTTCACCACAGGTATCTGTAACTCTTTAGCGATGATCTTGGCAACTGTGTCTGAAAACTCCGGTTGGGTAAAGATGGCTTTGACTTTCTCTTCTTTTGCCTCTTGGAGTAAGTGTATCAGTTCTTTAGGTTTAGGCTCTTTACCTTCCACCTCTACAGCTATTTGCTCTAAGTTATAGGCTTTGGCAAAGTAACCCCAGGAAGGGTGAAATACCATAAATTTTCGTGTATCTTCTAAAGAGGAAAGGAAATGTATGATCTGTCTGTCTGTTTCATCAATAGAAGCCAAAAAGATATCAAGGTTTCTTTTATAGTAGTCTGTATTTTTTGGGTCTTCTTTTTTCAAAGCATTGTAAATATTATGAGCGATGATCTTCACATTTACAGGTGCTGTCCAAATATGTGGATCTTCCCCTTCATGTTCGTGCTCACTCTGATGCGCATCCTTCTCTTCTTCATGATCGTCTTCTTCATGCTTTTCCTGCATCTGCATTTTTGTGATATTCTCTGCAAGATCAATGATATGCATTTTAGGATTCAAGTTTTGAAATTTAGGTAGCCAAACATGTTCAAACTCCACATCTATAGCAAAGTAAAGATGTGCTTTTGCAATATCTATCATCTGTGAAGGCTTTGGCTCATACGTGTGTGGTGAGTTTCCCGGTTGTACCATGAGCGACACATTTACCTTCTCTCCCCCTATGGCTTTGAGAAATGTTTGTTCGGGTAAGATACTGACTATAGCGTTCATATTAGAAAATATATAAGTTGTTGATAGTAGGAATAATAGTGTGATTTTTTTCATGCTGCTATTATAGCAAAATAGTATTATGGGTGTAATTAATCAATATTGTGTTTAAAAAGTTACACCCAAGCCAAACTCTTCAGAAAGTCTGATCTTGCTCTCATTAAAGACGATAGATGTGTCTACAGGGTGTGAAGCCAAGAGGCTTACTGCATCCAAGTCAAGCATAGTGATGATATCAGCTTTGGCAGAAGCCACATGTACTCCGGCAGCTACAGATATGGGACCTTCGAGCATGCAGCCTATCATACATTTGACACCAAACTCAGCAGATAGATCGGAAAGTTGTAAGGCTTGGGTGATACCGGCTGTTTTGGCTAGTTTGATATTGACATAGTCTATGGCCTGCATCTCAAGCAGTCTTCTCGCATCTTTTACTGAAAATATGGATTCATCTGCCAGTAGGGGGGTTTGGACTCTCTCTTTAATGTAACGAAGTCCCTCTATGTCATCTGCAGCGACGGGTTGTTCTATGAACTCAGCGATGATGTCTCGCTTTTCCAAAGCATGCAGGAGTTCAACACTCTCTTGTGCTGTCCACCCTTGGTTTGCATCGAGTCTGAGTATGATGTTGTCATCCAGTGCATCATGTATGGCGATGATACGTTCAACATCTTTTTGTGGGTTGTCACCTATCTTTATCTTTAATGTGTCATAGCCAAGATTTACTGCATCAAGACTATCTGATATCATTTTCTCAATCTCACCCATGCTAATGGTGATATCGGTTTTAAAAATTGTTTGTGTCCCTCCAAGCATTTTGAAGAGAGGTTGCTTTTCTGATTTAGCCTTTAAGTCATAAAGTGCTATCTCAAGGGCAGATTTGGCTGTGGTATTCTTGAGTATACGTGTATGTATATTATTTAATATGCTATCAAAGTCTTCTATCTCAAGTCCTATGATAAAAGGCTTGATATGCTCGATGGTAGCAACCATAGATCCCATTGTCTCTCCTGTAATGATAGGGGTGGGAGCACCTTCTCCATAACCTACAGAACCATCATCACATTCAACGATAACGACTAGATCTTCAAGCGCATCTACACGACGTAAAGAGGTAATGAAAGGATTTTTAAGCGGGGCTTTGAGTGTACTTGTTCGTATGTTGCTTATCTTCATTATGTCAGGCCCAATATCCCAAGAAGCCAGGGTAATACACCTAGTGCACCTGTACCGACTCTTTCTTTCTCATGTTCCTCAACAGATATAAATATGTCAATTTGATTTAGCTTGTCCAGCATTTCAGATTTTGCTTCAGCTTTAACTGCTTGTGTCATACGCAGATCTTCCAAGTTTTCATCCAGATTTTCTTTATGATCGACAGCCTTGTCTCTTTCTACATACACTTGCTTTGCTTGACCGTTCTTTTCACTGAAAGGGTTGTATTTATCAATGAAGTCTTCATCTAATGATTCAATTTTTTCTTCATGGAGGGCAATGGCTTTTCTTGCTGCAGGTATCTCTGTTTTTCTAAGTATGTCAATCTTGGTATGTATGTGGTTCAGTGTGAGTTTCAGCGTATCTAAAGAAGCTTTTTTCTCGGCTTTTTTCTTATTGAGATCAGCAATTTCAAGTTCATACTCTTTCATGAGAGGATCATAATAGGATCTATGGTAGGCAAGTGAGATAGCAAAGTACAAAATACCCAAGGCACCAAGCGCCAATGTAAGCCATTTAACAACAAATATGACTGAGAGTAAGAACTCTTCTTTTACTTTTTGCATCTGTCTATATACCCCTTAATCATTAACTTGTGCATTATATACCGGTTATTATAACAAATATACTTTGTAGTTTATAGCTTTTGCTCATCCGCCTATCATCTCTAAGATTTTCCCCACCATAAGTCCTCCAAACGTTCCTACAATATACCCCATCATAGCCATGAGTACACCTATGGGAATGAGTGCTTTTGAGTAGGCAGAGGCTAAAATAGGAGCAGAGGCTACACCACCTATATTGGCTAATGAAGCCACACCCAAAGAGAAGAGGTCAAGGTTAAAGAGTTTGGCAAAGAGTATCATGATACTGACATGTATAGCGATGATGACAAACCCCGCTACAATGTAAAGAGGTGCTTCTGTTAGTTCTGTGAAGTTGGCCCGTGAAGCGATGAGAGCCACGATGAGATAGAGCATGATATGTGCCAGTTCTGAACCACCCGATATCTTTGCTACGGGTGTCATAGCAAAGAGAATGCCCGCAAGTGTAGCGATGATGACTATCCAGGTGGTCGTGGTAAGAAATGAAGTAGTAGGGAGGAATGATGCTCCATACTGTGCCAATAGAGAAACGAGCAGGGCAGTACCCAGCAGGAGGAAAAGAGAAGCGAAACTTATGGGTTTTTTATGCTTCTCTTTGAGAGCCAGTCTTTCACCCACTTCATCTATCACAGAAGTATCGGCTTTGCTCCAGAGGTTAAACTTTTTAGCAAAAGGTACAAGGGCAAGGAGTATCATCACCCAGATGGCATAGTCAATGGAGTCTATGAGTAGGGTATACCCCATAGCAGAGTCAGGTAAGTCAAGTGCACCTTGTATGGCTACCATATTGCCGGTTCCCCCCATCCAAGATCCTGAGAGTGCTGCAAAGGCTTTCCATGAGTCAGGTTCAAAGTAAGTATGGAAAAGAGAAAAAGTACCTATGAAACCGATGGCAATACTCACTGAGGCTAAAAAGAAAGTCAGTAACATTTTTTTACCCAGTTTAAAGATCTCTCTCATATCTGCAGAGAGTAACATAAGAAAGATCATGGCAGGAAGAAGGTTAGACTTTAGAAACTTGTATGTAGCTGTCACAGACTCAGATTTTTGCCATAGTCCAAAGGTGGAAAAAAGCATCACTACAAAGTAGATAATGACGATAGAAGGAAGGTACTCAAAGAGCTTGTATTGGCTCTTTTTCTCAGTATATACGATGGAAGAACCTATCATTACAAGTACGGTTAGGTAAGTAAATCCATCTTCAATCATATATAACACCCTTAATACACTATATTTATCATTTGATCTGTATTATAGCGTATGCCATGAAGATAATACATGGTGATACTATTTTTATTCTTTATAGAAAATTTCTTTCAGGGCTTCTCATTATGTTATAATTAATCCATAGAAGTATAGAGATGCTATAAATAGAGGAGTTCCCCATCGACGTCACGCCTTTACAGTTTATCAGTACCTATTTTTTAGTAGTACTTTCTGGTATTCTTGTTTTCTCTGCACTGAGTCATATCCTTTACCAAAAGCGGTCTCCAACCAGTATGATCTCATGGATGTTGTCTATTTTCTTTTTACCCTATATCGTCGTGCCACTCTATTTTCTTATCGGTATACGAAAACGTGAACCAAAAAATAAAAAAGAGTATGTTAAATTTGATGATGTGTGTGAACATAGTCTTTATAAATTAGATGATCCTCATTATGCTTTTCAAAATCTTTTGGAAAAGAATGGTATGCCACCTGCAACAAAAGGAAATACTTTTGAACTGATCACAAATGATACAGAGGCTTATGATCGAATGCTAAAAGAAATTGACCAGGCAAAACAGAGTATCGATATTTGTACCTATGTTTTTCAATTTGACAAAATGACTAAAACGATCTTAGATGCTTTAACGAAGAAAGCCAAAGAGGGGGTTCAAGTACGATTACTTATGGATCTAGTCGGGTCTTTGGGTGCAAGCTTTAATCAAAAAGGTTTTAAGGCATTAAAAGAGGCGGGAGGAGAAGTGGCATTTTTTACGCCTATTTTGAAAAGACCATTTCAAAACTATATCAATCTTAGAAATCATCGTAAGATCTACCTCTTTGATCAAACAACACTGCTTAGTGGTGGTATGAACCTGAGTAATGAATATATGGGAGAAGCAGATGGAAGTAAACGCTGGGAAGATCTGCTTTACTGTTTGAACGGAGATTCTGTTTATCATTTCTATCATATTTTCCAAAATGACTGGGTCTACGCAACCAAAGAAGAAGAAAGGATCGATCTAAAAAGAGAAGAATCATGTGAGGGGGAGAGTAAGGTACAAGTTGTTCCCTCTGGTCCTGATATTCCCAGTGATGCACTTTATGAGGCACTTTTAAATGCCATCTACAATGCGAAAAAGCGTATTTGGATCGTGACTCCCTATTTTGTACCAGATGAAAATATGATACAGGCATTGGTGATAGCTCACCATAAAGGAGTTGATGTTAAGTTGATCACGCCTAAAGACTCTGACCATATACTAGTAGACTTAGCAAGAAGCCCCTATATGCGTGAACTTGATGAAATAGGTGCTGATGTAGTTTTATATGAAGGAGAAATGCTCCATGCCAAAGCCATACTTTTTGATGATCTGGGTGGTATGGTAGGGTCTGTCAACTTTGACAACCGAAGTCTTTTTCTAAACTATGAAGTGGTCACATTTGTCTACTCCCCACAATTCATAGAGAGTATCGAAGCATGGATGAATGGATTGATAGTCAACTCAAGCAGAGGGATGGAAAAACCCTCCAAAGTACGTGAAGCTGTTGAAAATATTATGAAAGTGTTCGCACCGTTACTCTAATGTTTGTACCTTCTATTCTTCATCACCGTTCATGCCGTTTTAGCTGCGATAGATTTGTGCCAGATACCTTTGGGGTACTTTGCTGGAATGTCTACAAACAAAATACTAAACATAAAGGTTTTCAACCTTTTCTGCAGAGATTAACCAAAGAAAAAGAGATTGATTTCTTACTTTTACAGGAAGCTCACTTTAGAGATGATAAACACTTTACACTTCCAAACTTTGCTTTTGATGCTGCAGCTAATTTGGAATTTCGTGGAGAGTTCTATGGCGTGTTATCTGCCAGTAGGGTAGAGTCAAAAAGTTCGCAGGCGTATCTTTCGGAAGGGCGAGAGAGTTTGATCGGTCCCCATAAAAGTTTACTCATGAGTACATATCCATTTGAAGACGGAAGTACGCTTTTTGTACTCAATATCCACGCCATAAACTTTCGTGAGAATCAGCGCTACTACAGAGAACTTGAACGATTTTTGGAGCTTATGAAGCATCATACTGGACCGATGATCATCGCGGGTGACTTCAACACTTGGAATAAAAAACGTATACAAAAACTTCATGAGATCAGAGAAGAACTGACGCTCAAAACAGTACCATTTAAACAGCTAGATAAAGTGAAATCTTTTATGGGGAACCATTTGGATTTTATTTTTTACAGAGGGATGGAACTCCTAGAGTTTTCAGTAGATAAAGATCATGGAGTGTCTGATCATAACCCACTTTTTGCACAGTTTAAAAAGACAGATTAATCGGACTCTTGTGGACGGTTATTTTTTACGTCCTGAAGGTTTTTTCTTACTTTGAGGAGCCTTTGTCTGACCTCTTCTTTGCATTTTTTGTTTATGAAAGTCAAACCCGCCTTTTCTTTCGATAAGTGATTTTTTCTTTGGTTGTCTTTGTCTTGGCTGTTTGTCGGTAAGCTCAAAACCTTCGTAGATGTCTCTTTTAATGTTAAGTTTTAAGTGCTTTTCCATTTTTGAAAAGAAATCATAGTCACGGATAGTCAACAAAGAAATTACTGAACCTTTATGATTGGCACGACCGGTTCTTCCTACTCTGTGTGTAAATTCATCTGTACCTTCAGGCATATCATAGTTAATAACCATGGCGAGTTCTTTGATATCTATACCTCTTGCCGCGATATCTGTAGCTACCAAAACCTGTGTTTTACCACTTTTCAAAAGTGCTAAAGATTTTGCTCTGGCTCCTCTGTTGATGTCTCCGTGTATGATGGAAGTGCGAATGTTTTGGCTCTTAAGGTACTCATATATCTTGTTTGCTGACTCTTTTGTACTTGCAAATAAAAGTACTTGGTCTAATGCATTGTCTTTTATGAGTTTGGCTACGAGTTCATCTTTTCTTGCTTTGTCTACTTTGTAGGCACGATGTGCGATAAAATCGACAACATCACGTCTGTTGCTTACTTCAACAATCGCTGCATCACGCATAAAATCTTTGGCAAGTTTCTTGATGTTTTGCGAAATAGTTGCAGAGAACATCATCGTTTGTCTTGGTTGCCCACAGTGTTTTAGTATCGCTTTTATCTCACTTAGAAAACCAAGTTCTAACATCGTGTCTGCTTCGTCAAGAATGACAGTGTTGATATACTCAAGGTTTATTTTCTTGTCATCTATAAAGCTTTGTAAACGTCCAGGTGTTGCTACAACAATGTCTGCGCCCTGAGAGAGTCTAGCTAGCTGAGTACTCTTAGGTATTCCACCTTGTATTTTTATATTTTTTACATCCAGGTATTTGCTAAGTTCACTGATAGTACGTGAGACCTGATCTACAAGTTCAATGGTAGGCACGATGATAAGTGCTCTCAAAACCTTTTGGTCATGTTTTACCACTTTTTGTAGTTTATTTAGCAGAGGTAGTACATATGCAGCTGTCTTACCTGTGCCTGACTTTGATGCACCAAGTACATCTACACCTTTCATTGCTGCAGGTATAACTTTGTTTTGTATGGCAGTGGTTTGCTCGTACTTTGCATAAGCGATGGCTTTTAAAATATCGGGATGTAAATTTAATTTTTCAAATGATTTGATGGTAGTTCCTTTGATGCAAACGCTTTTTGAGTAAAACCCAAAAAACTACGCTAATGCCGTGTTGTCTTCAGCAGGTAGCTCATACGACTTATCGTATGATATTTGTTATATTATGCGTATTATAGCGTATTAGTTAAAAAGCTTGTAAAAATCCCTGGGAGCGTCTACTTCAAAAGACATGGGTTTTTTCTTTACAGGGTGGATAATAGTCAATTTTTTTGCATGCAGTCCCATCTTCTCACCTTTTGTTCCATAACGTTCATCGCCGATAATACTGTGTCCCAACCAAGCCAAATGGGCCCGTATCTGATGCTGTCTTCCGGTTTCTATCTTGACTTCCAACAAAGAGCGTTCAGGGCTGGTTTGTTTCACTGCATAGTGGGTAATAGCAGGTTTTGCATCAGGATGTTTTCCTACATGCATTCGGTACTCTTTCTCGTCCAGTCTTAAAGGTTGGTCTATGGTCCCTTTTTTTTCTTTTGGACAACCCTCGACTATGGCCAAATAGATCTTTTCAGATATTCCCCATTTATCCATCACTGTTTCTCTCATCTCTTTGGATGTAGCAAAGAGCAGGATCCCTGATGTATCTCGATCTAATCTATGTACAGGCCAGAGCTTCACTTGATTTTTCCCGCGTGAGAGTTGATTTCTCAATATGGCTAGTGCATGTTGTTTACTTTCCGTGGTATTCCCTACAGACAAAAGTCCCGCAGGTTTATTGATAGCTATGATATCTTTATCTTGATAGATGATCTCCAGTTTTTGTAATGTTTGTGCTTGTGTCGAAGCTTTTTTAACCACTCCCACCTCTACCACATCATCTATGTTTAAAGCAAAATCATGTTTTGTGTTAATTTCACCATTCACAGCAACACTTGACCCTTGTAACCGTTGCTTAATGGTCTTTTTAGACCAGCCGGTCAGATGGTTAAAAAGAAACTCCAAGAGTTTAGATCTTTCTTTTACGATGAATTTTTCTGCCATGTGTGAGTGCCTTCTTATTTTTTCAATATTGTTTTGCGTTGGGCACTGTTAAATGCTTTTTCATAGCTTACGATCCACTGATGATAAGCTTTTTGTTTTCTTTGTGCCTCTGCAAAATACTTTTCTGCACAGGCATTTGCAGCAGTTGATATGGTCAACGCTTTCATACCACAAATAGCATTTCTTGTACCCATAAATACTACTGTTTCGGTTCCACTTATATTGTTACAGGAATCTACAGTTTTCACCATAAACTCGTTGTTACACTCTTTAGAAGTCGTTCCTAGTGTATAGTAACATTTGTCATGTTCATTACATGCCTCTTTCAGCCACTTATCATCATTAAAGAATTCATTAGCGAGATCATATACATCTTGAAGACCTTCTGCACTACAACCATCAGGACGCTCAGCATAAGGGTAAAAAGCATCGGAAAAATTAGGATTAAAAGGCAGAACTATACCATTTTTAGTTACTCCTCTTGCCTCTTCATCATTTTCTTTTAAATAAAGTAAAGGTTCTTTGGGATCTTTATTTACATTATATTTAAAGGTGTCGGGATCACATACTTCCTCTTCCCAGGTTTCATCAGTAATACGTGATATATCCTGCACATGATAATACATAGTGCTTAATAGCATATTGTACGCATCATTAGCCAATATTTTAGGAATATGTTCTGTTTGGGAATCAAATTTTTCATCTATTCTATTGTTGATAACCTTTTTAGTCGCTAACATATTTTCATCAGGGATCATCATATCGATAGAGTAGATAAAGATATTTTCAGGCAAATTATCATCATAGTCTGAAAAGAAGTCTTCAAATTTTTTATAGAAACTTTTTGACCTTTTTCTTGGTATTTCTACAGGTATATTACTTGTATTGGTATCTTGCTCTGAAATATTAGTATCTATCATATAGGACAGGTCATACGCGTATAAAGAAGAAAAAAATATTAAAAAAATGGTGATGTATAGATTTAATGATTTCATTTTTTACTCCTTTATATTATTTTGTTTTTATTATATCTATTTGGAATAAAAACAAAAAGCTATACGCTTTTCTCCATCTGATAGTCATCCATAACAAAACCATTGCCAATATCTTTTACTGCAGTACCACAGATAATAAAACCAACTTTTTTATACATATTAATGCTCCCAGTGTTATGTTTGTTGACAGTGAGTGAAATTTTGTTGAGACTTTTTTCTTTAGCTAATGTTCCTAGATATGATATCATTTTTCTTCCATGCCCTTTTCCCCGTTCAGCTGACAGAACATAAAGTTTACTTAGAAACAATACTCCGTCACTAATGTTCACACTCATGTAACCTATCGTTTTATTGTCATATTCACATAAAAAGTATAAAAATCCATTTTGTATTTCTTCCGTCATCGCTTTGACAGATTGAAACTTTTCCAGCATATATTCCACTTGATTCTTTCCTATGATTGGCGTGTAATGTTCATACCATATTTCATAAGCAATCTCTTCAATGGCTTTTATTTTACTTGTATCTGATACAGGTTCTATATGCATTATATTTCTCTGTGAGTCTATTTATCAAAATAATTTTTTCATAGTATATTATCTTCGTCTACGACCACGATAGCCACCATGAGTTGAAGATCCTGTACCTCTTTTGTTTTGACCATGACACTGATCACAGATAGAAAATCTGTATGAAAAATCAAGTACCTTCCCGCATCTTCGGCATTTTTTGGTGAAGTGTCCTTGTCTAAGGGAGTTTTCTATGAAGTTGTTGAGTCTTACTCTGGCTGCTATAGCTTGTGCCGTATCTTCAAAGGTGTCAGGGAATTTGAAGGAGAGCCAAAGGTAGAGAGAGATCTCTCTTACTCTGTCTTCTGCGTTAAGTAACATGTCATTGGTTTGTGCAAAAGCAGGGAGGTCACGTGGCGGTATGTAGAGTACTTTTCCTCCTGCTTCTATCTGACGGATGTAACGGTGGAAGACAGATTCTATGTACGGTGACGAGATACTTGCAGGTGCACAAGAGAGGAAAAAACGTGTTTTCAAATCCAGGGTATATTCACTAACGATAGCGGCTATCTCAAGCATAGAGTCAATGTTAGCAGCAACAAAAGGACCTTCAAACTCCATGTTGTCTGCAAAAAATGCCAGAATGTCCAGGATGTTATCGGTTTCGAGTATTTCACCTATGAGCATGACATGTTCTAAACTTGCCATGACAGAGACCGGTAGTTCAAGGTCTGAAAGTGGCGTATGAAATACAGAGTTAATGGTAGCCAAGGCATTCTCATCTAAAGCACCCACATACCCTTTTTCTTCAAAACCGTAACGTCCGGCACGTCCTGATATCTGTAGTACTTCCGTAGGAAGAAGTTCTCGTCTTCGTAAGCCGTCAAACTTGTTGTCTTTTGAAAAGAGCAGGGTCTTGATGGGAAGATTAAGTCCCATTGCTATGGCATCTGTGGAAACAAGTATCTGGCTTTCACCTTCTCTAAAGCGTCTGGCTTCTTCACGTCTGACTTCAGGGGAAAGGTTACCGTATACCACTGAGACAGAGTATTTTTCACTGAGTTGTTGTTTGAGTGAGAGTACATCACGTCTAGAAAAGGCTACGACTGCTGTTTGAGGTTCGATCTGTTTCATGGAAGTAGGCTTGTCTAGCATGACCAGTTCATTTTTACGCTCAAAGTGGATCACTTCCAACTCTTCACCCAGGTAGTCACAGAGTTCGTGTACTGCTTTGAGTGCATTACTAGAGCCTGTGAGTATGACTTTTCTGGCCGGTACACCCATAAGTGCATTTGCCCATGCCCAGCCTCTGTCCCTGTCCGCTATCATTTGGATCTCATCTATGACACAGACATCAACATCAACTGCACTGTTCATCATCTCTATGGTAGAAGAGATATGTGTAGACTCTTCGTCTATGATCTCTTCTTCTCCTGTGATGAGTGAGACAGATACACCTTCCTTTTTAAGGTTTTCATATCCTTCAAGTGCCAGTAGACGAAGAGGAGCAAGATAATAACCTGTAGTTGCAGCTTCCAGTTCTTTAAGTGCTGTATAGGTTTTTCCTGAGTTCGTAGGTCCAACATGAAAGATGATCTTTCTTTTAAGTTCACGAGCAAGAGGGAAGAGGTTTTTAAAGTCACGGATTGTCTTTGCCAACAACTCTTCACGTTTTTGTTTCTCAAGTAAAGGCTTGATGTAGTCACCAAAGTGAAAGAGTATACGTCGTTTACTCTTCTCTTTGAACTTCAAAACATTTGATGAACGTATCTGAGGTTCCACAAAACGGACGATAAACTCATGAAGTTTTTCTTCTTCTATATCCAGTTTGTCACTTTCTTCTCTCATATCTTCAAGTACATCATCAATGGCTACTCTAAAGTGGGAGAGGAGGTCGTCATTGACTCTGTTAATGTCTTCTTTTATAGGCGGCTCTTCTCCTCTCCAAATGAGGTTATAGATGAAAGGTTTTTCATAGGAAACAGAAGTGGTATAGAAGAGGGTGGTACCAAAGAGATCATGGTTTTTTTCTTTTTCTATAATGATATGATCCGTGCTTTCAAAGACTTCATATTTATCACTAATATTAGTGAGTATTTTTTCGATACTTTGCAGTGAAATAGGTGCATGGTATAGAGAAGATTCAGGCGGCATACTTTTAAGTGAAGTATTTACTTCCTGCTCCGTTAAATAGGGATGTTCAAACTCTTTTATATGTTTTAGAAAGTCTTCTGTTTCAACGGTTTTTTTCCTAATAGCTTCTTCTTTTATGCTTTGAAGTTTAGTGACGATCTCTTCATCGTTCAAATTCCAGAGTTCATCCATATTTAGGGTAGGTGTAGTACATAAAAGGAGCTTGTTGAAATCAAAGCTTTGTAGGGCAAAAGTGAAGCTATGGTAAAACTCCATTTCATTGAGGGAATTGAACACAACTTCTAAAGATTTTTCAAGTGTATGCAGTCTTGTTCTCATACGTAAATAATCAAGTTTATTAAGAACTTTTTCTTCAGTGATCTTCGTACTTTTAACGTCTATAAATGCTTCAAGAAGTAGATTTTCTTCGTGTTTTGTGTAGGAGGTATCTCCTAAGAGCTGGAGGATCTTTTCTACTTTGTCTAATGGACGTTTAATATTTCCTGCATAAGGTACAGCTTTGTAGCTCTGTGTAAGGTAAGAGACTATCATCTCTCTTGAGACTGCTTCACCTTCACTCCAAACACGTCTGAGTGCACGTATCATCTCTTCTTTGGTATGTGAAGGAAGGGTGATCTCAAGCAGCATAATAAGCTCTATGAGTTTGTCCTCGTCAAGGGTAACTACGCCTTCATCAAAAGGGAGTCCATTAAAATAGTTTCGTATTTTGTTGTTGAGTTTTATAAAGTATTTTTTCTTTTTCTTTGCCATAGTGTCTTTTTATTAGATCCTACATTAGGTTGCAGGATAATTTATTTGACTAAGTATAGCATGAAAAAGTAGCCGTTGAGCCTAGTCTATGGTTAAAATATCAACCAATTCTACACCATCGCACTCTTTTTTGATACGCTTATGTTTACGTGCATCTTCTTCTGCCAGTTCAAGCAGGTCTGCAAAGTCATTTTTAGTCACCGTCATTTCGAACACTTCTTTTTCTGTTTTTAAAAAGACTTCTGTCTCTTCTTTGTATGACAGTACAAGGTTTCTTAGGCCTTTGGCAAACTCACTCTTGATGGCCTTTTCTACCTTTTCATTGGCAAATATGTCTGCCAGGCTTAGTTCTTGGCTTACATCATTTTTACACATAACCGTGTAACTCACTTTTATCATACCTTCCACCTTTAACTCCTTTTGTAGATATATGTCAATGATAGTGTATTTTTAGATCTAGTGTTAAAAACATGTCAAATTGTCATGTTTATGTTGCAAAAGAGTATTATTCTTTCGTCGCATAATCCATAATTTTGGATACAAGGATCATACCTTCGATACTCATATCCTCTTCCATTTCAAGTCTGGAAGGAAATACTCCTTCGAGTGCGGAAAGGATATATTTAGCATCTTTTTTTGGTATAGATTTTAGTTTTGCTTTGATATTTAGCTTTCGGTACATTCTATCTCTCTTTTCTTTTGAGATATGAAAACGTATTTTTTTAGTTTGAATTTCATCTACAAGCTGGCATGTCCCATAGTATTGACTTGCCAAGAGTTTCCCTCCCGAAAGGATATTTCTACTGTGAACTGCTTTTTGTTTTTCATCAATTGGAGGAATACTTGACATCGTCGTTGTAGTAATGTTACCAAGTTTAGTCACTTTAATAAAAGACAATCCTTTATCCCCTCTGATTATGTTTCCGTGAGATAGGCTATTGTTCCCTTTCATACTATAGGTACCATTAGTATCGTTTGTAACAAGTGTAAATCTCATGACATCACCATGGAAACTACCTTTATCTGTAGCATAAGTAGTAAACTCACAAGAGTAAGTCGTATGTTTGACCTCACTAGAAAGACCAAAAACACTCAACAAAACAACCAAAAAAACATTTTTCATCCAAAACCCCCAGCAAAATCATAACAAATAAATAAACCATTATTTTATGTTTATAATTCTACCATAATAGGCATATATCTCAGACTGATGCAAATCAACAAAGTATAAAAGATAGTATGATACTACTGTATAGTTGGAATGACCCGTATAAATCAGACACTAATAAATTAACTCCAGGAAAAAGTAACATATATATTATTTATCTAAATTATAACACTAAGTAAATAGAAATAATCGCTATGCTATACTCCATTCTAATACAAAGGAAATAGAATGGCATATATAGATTTAACTACAAAAACTTTTAATGAAACCCTTGATAATAACGAAATAGTCATTATCGATTTCTGGGCAGAATGGTGTGGTCCCTGTAAGCAGTTTGCCCCAATTTTTGAAAAGGTCGCAGAAAACAATCCTGATATCACCTTTGCTAAGGTCAATACTGAGGAACAACAAGCTCTAGCAGATCAGTATGGTATTCGTTCGATTCCAACGCTTATGGTAAGCAGAGATGGTATCATCCTACTTAATCAAGGAGGTATGCTACCTGAAGAAGGCCTTGATAAACTTATCAAGCACGTTAAGGGGCTTGATATGGATAAAATACGTGAAGAGATCGCTCAAGATGAAGAAGATGACGAGTAACACAATTACTATGGGAAAGGAGTAAAAGTCCCTTTTCCTACGCTAACGATAAAGTTCTCTTAGGCAGAGTTCCCAGAAAGTGTTTACAATCTCCCATCACAAATCACAAATATGTCATCTATAAACTTTCTCGTTTTAACACAAACAAATCAGAATATTAGATAGTTATGTTAAGAGAGAGACCCTATTTAACGCCTTAGATTTTGTACTGAGGGAGAGTACTTGGTATACTGTCGGACATAATTTAAAAAGGTTTTTTATGGAATATTATATTTTTGATGAAGTATCTCCTAATCGTGATGCACCCTTTCTGGATCTTCCAGATGAAATAGATCTAATAGAATCGATTATGGGAAAGAAACCAATTTTTGATGAATTACCCATTAAGATACCCGCTGACATTGATGAAGATGAAAAGATAGTTTACACAGATATCATTAATCCTGGCGTTCCTTTGTTTTCCGACAAAATGAAGTCGGCACTAGATCAATGTGGTGTTAGAAATATTGATTATTATCCAGTGCTTATAATAGACTCAGAGACAAAAGAAGTTCTAGCTGAGTATTGGTTAGCCATAGTTACAGGTATTATATCTTGTATCGACCTTGATAATAGTCAGTTTAAACAAACTGCTGATGGGCAAACAGTCATTACACAATTTTCAATAGACCCTAGTAAGACAGCTGGGTTGAACCTATTTAGATTTCATAATATCCCAGGCTTAATCATCATTAATGAAGAGTTGAAAGATAAGTTGTCTAAAATAGAATTTAAGGGTGTCAGTTTTAAGCATACTAAAGAATATAATAGAGGAATCTGAACATCCTGAAATAAGAGGGAAAGATTCATAGTTTGATATCTTTGGTAATGAGTTCATTTGTTTGTTTCATAAGTGTGACTATATATGTGGTATTAGTGATTTAAATCAATACCTTGTTTGTGACTTCATACTATAATAAATAAAAAAGGATTTCCATTGGGATTAGTTTACATTGAGCAGTTAGAGGAGATGAGTGTTGAGAAGATGCAGCAAACACACGAAAATGAGGTTAAAATTCTTAATGCAATTGACAATCTTGCTATATCATACGATCGAGGTGAAGCGACACTAGATGAACTCGAGCAAAAAATAGATGAATATGTTGAACATGTCCATAAGCACTTTGCATATGAAGAAGGATTGATGCAAGAATATAACTTTCCATCGTACGATATGCATAAAACGGCTCATGACATGTTTTTAGAGGAACTTCAACATGCTATAAAACAATGGAAAAGATATGAAAAAGTCGAAAAAATCACCAATTTTATACGTAGGGCACCGGAGTGGATTGTTCTGCATGTTAACACAGTAGATGTTCCAACTGCAAATTATCTTGCGAAAAAAATGGGTAGTGTAGCTACTTAAAATCTTTGGAAAAAAGAGTTGGTTATAAAACTCTTTGATCTAAAATATAATCTACTAAAACATGTATATACGTTTGTATACTTTGAGTTGCATCAATACTAAAATTTGACTGTTCCTTATATATATGTATACGCTTGTTAAACAAAGCCCTAGCACTAGGTTCATCGTAAAATAAAGGGCGTTTATCACGTTCTTTTACACTCAAACGGTTTAGTATAACATCAAACTCAGTTTCTACATAAATAACAAGAGACTTCTCTGATATAGAACTGTATATAGGAAGTCCACCACCTGTAGAAATCACTTGACCAGTCTTTTGAGTTAATTCATTAATACATTTTTGTTCAAGACCACGAAAATACTCTTCCCCCTTATTCTCAAAAATATCAGAAACACTACTGTTTTGCTCTTTTTCAATAAGATTATCAATATCCATAAATTTTTTATTTATTTGCCTTGCAAGAATTTTACCCACACTAGTTTTACCACATCCCATAAAGCCTATTAATACTATGTTATCGTACACCAACTTGTACCCCTTTTACTACTTGAAAGATTAATTGTTTTATATCTTTTGTCATGAGTTCATTTTTTTTCATAAGCGTGACTATACTGTAATACTCTTTATGCAGTATTAGTTATTTGAGCAACTGGTATTTTTAGTTTCTGTACAAAATAGGCTATGTTTGCGTTAAGAAAAAAATGAAAGGGGGGATAGGTTAGTTTTTAATAATGAAATAATCTCATCAATGAGATAAAGAAGCCTGTCCCGTTTATTTTGACTCGTGTAAGGCGATAATTCGAGCAAGTAGGTTTTCGTTTCCTACAAAGTCAGATAAGACAGAAACAGTATAATAATTACCCATAGTCTTTGCTTGATGCTTACTGGCACCATTGTTTTCTTCTTGTTCAATAGCTAATTTATTATGCTTCTTATATAAGGCTGAATACTCAGCTACTGTAAATTTTTCTTTACTCTTAAGTTCACTAAGGAACGCTTCTTGTAGATGTGTCATTCTTCTATCCTTGTTTTTTATAAATTTAAGTCAGGTGACGATAATGGACATTTTTGTTTACTTTTATTTGGCGACTGATCCATAATATAAGACGAGTTAGAAACCTAAAATATGACAAAGTACTCAAGAGGCTATTCATCATCCTCGTCATCATCTAAATCAAACTCTATTTTGACGGGTTCTTCTATCACTTCTTTTATATCACTAATATCTTCAGGAGAGATATTTAGGGCCATTGAGACAAATGAGGCTAAAGCATTATCATCTATAATGTTTTGGCATACTTTAGATGTGTTGTAAATGGTAAGTATGCCGTCTTTTGTGAGTATATCTCTCGTGCCAATACCTAATTCTGCAGCTACATCATGCAAGTCTGGACGAGTAAGATGTACCCCATTAACCTTCATTGAGAAGCCTGTTCTTATCTTTGATCTTGGGTGCATTTTTCTTCCTATTATTGAAATATTTCTTTGAGCCTATTATTAGTTAATTCTTGAGAGTATAGCTAAATAGTTCAAGAAAATGTCTATTTTTCTATCTAGAAAACTATATATTTGGTGTAGGACAACTTATTACGAAACCTAAAAAATACACTAAAGTACGAGTATAAGCTATGTATATGCATCTTATAGTTGGTGTCCCCACACGGACTCGAACCGCGAGCTAGGCCTTAGGAGGGCCCTGCTTTATCCAGTTAAGCGATGAGGACTTTGAAGAAGAAGGGATTATAACAAAAAATAGATGAACAATGTGGGTTTATTTGAGCTTTTGAATAGCATCCATAAATGTTTTGGCATTGTCACCACGTAGATTTTCTGCAAGACCTATGAGCCCGTCAGTAAGATATTTTGCTTTTATACCTTTTGAACGTAGATATGTCATAGCAAGGATTGCCCGGTCTTTATGAGGGCAGGCGACCACTACCGTTTTTGTTTTGTCGATCTCTGTAAGTCTATGTGGTAGTTCGTTGAGTGGTATACTGATAGAAGGTCCAACCTTCCATGCAGCGTATTCTTCCGGAAACCTTATATCAATTAATTGTGCTTCGCCATCCTCTAATAATGCAATAAGCCATTTACTGTTTATCTTCATCTCTATTCTTGCTTCATAATCGAAAGTAGAAATATATTTTTCCAATTGTTTATCATTAGGATACACAGGGATACTTAGACCTAAAAACACTAGACTTAATACGAATATTTTCATCATATTTCCTTTATATTTATGATTAAAATTTACATTCATCACGGTTTAAAACGCAGGTGTAGTCATCTGCTTCATTTTCGACTTGAATAGTTACATGTGCAATGTTAAAGTGATGATGAAGGTGTTCTTGTACCTTTTCCAAGAAACAATTGTCTATGCATTTATGGGTAGTCACAAGGTGTACCGTTAAGGCTGTTTCTGTTGTGCTGAGTGCCCAAACATGCAGGTCATGTATGTCAGATACACTTTTCAGACTACTTAGATAGCTTTGGATAAGGGAAACATCTATGCCCTGTGGTGCTGCGTCGATGGAAAGGTTTATAGAATCTCTGAGTAAATGCCATGTCCCCAATAAGATCACAACCACAATCAAAAGGCTGATAACCGGGTCAAGCCAGAGCCAGCCGGTGAGCATAATAGCTATACCGGCAAGAACAACACCTAGAGAGATGGCTGCATCTGCTGCCATATGCAGGTATGCTGCTCGGATATTCAGGTCATGTTTTTGACCTTTGGCAAAGAGTAAAGCTGTTGCAGTATTGATGACCACACCAATGGCAGCAACGATAATGATAATAACTCCATCTACTGGTTGTGGAGAAGAGAGTCGTTCTACTGATTCCCATGCGATGCCACCTAGGGCTACCAAAAGTAAAACAGCTGAGAGTAAAGAAGCCATAATGGTCACTTTACGTAAACCATAAGTTCTTTTATGGGTAGGGTGTTTGGTTGCAAGGTAGCTTGCTCCCCATGCAAGCATAAGGCTTATGACATCACTTAGGTTATGTCCGGCATCTGCTATAAGTGCCAGAGAGTCAGCGACAAGTCCATAACTTACTTCAATGATCACAAAGATGATATTGAGGGCAATTCCTATGGCAAAGGAACGGTTATAGTTGTTTATCTCATGGTGATGATGATTATGTGTATGGGACATCAAACTATACTATTGGAAATATTTTACCATTGACTCACGACCAAATTTTTGAACAAGCATTCCTGCTGTTCCTCCTCTTTGATTGGCAATAGTAACATCAGCGCCTTTTTCTATAAGAAAGGCACAAAGTTCCGGCATGTCATCCATTACTGCTTCCATAAGAGGGGTCCATCCTACCCCATCCACTTTATCAATATCAGCACCTTGTCCCCAAAGATACTCAACCATGTCTCTTCTGTCACGTCTGATGGCAATATGAAGTGGGGTCCATCCGTATATATTTTGAATGTCAAGATCCATGCCATTTTCAAATTCTTTCTTAAATGCCTCTAAGTCATTGTCATATACAATTTGTTCAAGTTTTATAAAATCTTCATCTACCATAGTATTCTCCTGAGTATTTGATAATATACTATTGTATCAAATAATATAATAATTGTATATGGATAAGTACAAGTATAGGGTATAATTAAATGTAAAATTATAATTACTATAAAATTACGCTATAATGTCAAACAATTTAAGCGTACATCGGTCAACGACTTCTATTTACCCTGACTATAAGGGAAAAATGCCCTTGGGGGACTACAATAAAATTAAACAACTAACTTAGCCTAAGACCGACCTCATACTACAGATGGTAGGCTCGTTCATAAGGTATAAAACACATGACATTTACAAATTTAGGGTTATCAGAACCTCTTTTAAAAGCTGTTAAAGAACAGGGGTATGATACTCCTACACCCATACAAGAAAAAGCTATTCCTATCGTTATAGAAGGAAAAGATGTATTAGCCGCAGCACAAACCGGTACGGGAAAAACTGCAGGATTCACACTTCCACTGCTTGAGAGACTTTCTCAAAAACAACCACATATGCACAAAAAACAAATACGTGCGTTAGTACTAACACCTACACGTGAACTTGCAGCACAAGTGTCTCAGAGTATTACGGACTATGGTAAGTATACACCTTATCGGGCTACGGTTATCTTTGGTGGTGTGGGTATTAATCCTCAGTTTGCTACGCTTCGTAAGGGTGTGGACATTGTCATCGCAACACCGGGTAGATTGCTCGACATTGCAGGACAAGGGGGTATAGACTTTTCTAAATTAGAATGTCTCATACTTGATGAGGCAGATCGTATGCTTGACATGGGGTTCATTCATGACATCAAAAAACTGATGAAACTTATGCCACAAAATAGACAAACACTTCTCTTTTCAGCAACATTCTCACCCGAGATCAAAAAGTTGGCATCAGGACTTCTCAAAAATCCTGTTCTTGTAGAAGTGGCACGTCAAAACAAGACTGCGGATCAGATATCTCAAGTGGTACACTTCGTCGATAAAGGGAGAAAGAGAGAGTTACTTTCTCAGCTTATTAAAGCAAAAGATTGGAAACAGGTTTTAGTCTTTACACGTACAAAACATGGTGCAAATAAATTGACTCAGCAGCTTGAAGAGTATGGTATCTCAGCCGCCGCAATACACGGAAACAAAAGCCAGGGAGCCAGAACTAAAGCTTTGGCATCTTTTAAAGCAAATGAGATTCGTGTACTTGTAGCTACAGATATCGCAGCAAGAGGGATAGATATAGACCTACTTCCTCATGTGGTAAACTATGAACTACCCAACGTGCCGGAAGATTACGTTCACCGTATAGGTAGAACAGGACGTGCAGGGCAGAGTGGTGAAGCAGTTTCACTTGTATGTGTAGATGAACACCAATTGCTTAAAGACATTGAAAAGTTCACCAAGTCTGAGATTGCAAAAGTAGATATTGAAGCATTTAGACCAGATCCTAACATCAAGGCTGAACCTATACAAAATGGTAGAGGTGGTGGAAAAGGTCGTGGTAATGGCGGAGGAGCTTCACGTAATAAACCTCGTAGCAATAGTTCCCATGCCAACAATGGTGGTAGCCGTGATGGTGCTAGAAGTAGAAATCGTAATAGAAACAGATCAGAAGGATAAAAAACATGAAAAAAATATTTAAATTAACAGATGAAAAAAAACATGAAGACCGCGTACTTGAAGCAGTTAAGAATGACATACGAAAATATGTAAAACGTGAAAAGAAAAAGAAGCTTGAAGATGCTAAGATGACGTACTGGGATTTCGATTGTAAAGTAGGTACAACTTCAGATACGGCAGAAGTAGTAGATTACGAGGCGCTCATCAAAGCACTTGATGCTGTAAAAGCAACAGGTGCTACAGAATGTTATGTTGAAATAGTTGCCAAAGTGGTTGAAAAACCAGTGAAAGAAGTTGTTGAATCTACTGAAGATGAAAGTAACTAATCAAGTATTAGTAAAAATCCTGTAGACTAGTAAATAATATTAGCAGTATTTATAACTTTGAATATGATAATGTCAAGATCTATGAAGGCATAGAATACATTTGAAAAAGCATGGCACGAAGCAACTTTACATTGTATAATGTTTTAATATAGATAAAAATATAAATACTTCGGAGGTAATTATTAATGGCAAAAACAAACTATTCTTATGAAAAACGTGGACGAGAACTCGAGAAACAGAAGAAACAAGAAGAAAAACGTCAGAAAAAACTTAATAAGAACAATGATGTTGACAAAAAGGAAGAGTCTGAGCCTAAATCATCTTCAGATACTCCTTTAGAAAAGTAGAACAGTTTTTCTTGATCTTAAATTGTAAAAAAATTATGGATGTAATAAATAGTATTTTTGGATAGAAGAGTAGATTTATATACTGTAAATCAGCAGAGTCTATGAGACTCTGTTTACTTATGAAGACTTAGGTTTGTCCTCTATTATTTTGAGATTGAGCCAAGATGGTGGATTATAAAAGTTAAGTTCACTTTCATTCCAGTCACCTCTTTCACTATGTCGCGTGTGTAACTTTGCATTGATCATAGTGTATTGTAACCCTGTGATGCTACTTATGAGATCTTTACCTTCATTTAACGCTTCTAAAACAGATTCTTTACTTTTCATACGTTTCCTTTGGGCAGCTCTAAAAAAGGCCTTATTGGCCTCTTTATAAAACTGTTTACACCAGGACAGAATACTCTGTCCATGGAAATGATCTTAAAGACCAGTAACGTTTTCGGCCTGTAAGCCTTTATCGCCTTCTGTAACTTCAAGAGTTACTTTTTGCCCCTCATTAAGAGAAACACGGTCATAACCATTACTGTTGATATTACGGTAGTGTACAAATACATCTTTTCCGCCATTTTCTTGTTCGATAAAACCGAAACCTTTTTCACTGTTGAACCATTTTACTGTTCCGTTTACTAAATTTGCCATTGCAATTCCTTTGGTTTTGTATACACATCATTACTGATATGCTGAAAATATAAAGTGGAGTGTTCTTGGAGAGGATAATACTGCAAACAAAGGTTATCAATAAAAATCTAGCCAAAGATGAACTCTAAATCATCTTTCAATGACACATTATACCTGAATAATAACAAGTTTATTTCTTTTTAGATAAACTTTCGTAATATTTAACAAAAGTTAGTATAAAAAGGATTATGAAATGAAGAAGTTTTTATTGTTTTTAATGGTTACTCTGTTTATAGGAATGAGTATGAATGGCTGTACTAAAACATGGAGTGGTGTCAAACAAGATAGCAGTAAAGCATGGGATACATCTAAAAAAGCTGTACATAACGCAACTGCATAGAACATACTTCTTTTTAGTAAAGGTACTAAGTATTTCTGCGTAGTACCTTTAATTTTTTTATGGGATTATAACAGATGCTATATCTGTTGAGATAGTCTCATAATGCTTGGTTGCATTACTATCAAGGGCTTTCATTAATGCGACTTCAGGCAACTCATCATGTTTGTACATGTCTTGAGCAAAGCCATATGAAAGCGTTTGATAGTGTAATGTGACTGCGATAGTGTAATTACCTTGTGGTAAACTGCCTATCTCATATTCTATCGTATCACTTCCCCCAATAAAGTTACTGTCATCTTCCGCTTTTCCATGTGGATTAATATTTTCAGGAACATTTGTTTTATCCATTCCACGTGGTAATATACGATTGTCTTTAATATAATGAAGCGCATGTAATAGTATATAAGTCATATTATCATCTGTGTCCGATAAGATTGTTTCATAGACTTGGACTTGTGATTCATTATTGATCTTCTCGTAGTGAGGTTGATAGCCATTGAGCGTTGTATTGTCATCAACACCGATGATCTTGCCCTCATCGCTAAAAGCACCTGAATCAAAAACAATCTGCTTTGCCTCATTTGTCACTGTCGTATGAAGCCAGACACGACGAGATGGAAAACCTGTTGGAAACTTGTGACCACTGTGATTTGTGAGTAGCACAGTGAACTTGAGCTGGCCATTTTCAATATTTGTCTCGGTAATATTAACATCGGCAGCAGCCATAAGAAAATCTCTTGTATCAGCAATTGTTTTGTCAAAACTTGCATCATCAGCAATGGGACCTAGTTTATCACGATTCTGTTTTATGATCTCAAGCATATAAGTATTAGCTCCAAGGAATTTATGCTGATAAAATGGTGATCTTTGTTCCAGATTTTGGCCGCGTGTAGAGATGACAACACTGCCAGAAGACTTTGGCATATGACAGTCCTGGCAGCTTTGTGTTGCATTGAAATCACTGTACTCCCATTCCGTGTAGGCGGCCTGTTCAGGAAAAGTGTCAGTGGTTACGGTACCATTTGTATCGATGACAGGAGTGTTAAGGTTATGACAGGAGGCACAGAGTTTAGATTCATTCATATGAGGGCTATATTCCGGTGTGAATTGGACCTTATTCTGCATGGGTTCTATTTTAAGATTGTCTTCATAGGGACCATAGATCTTACGTGCAATATCGGTGTTATCCGCAATTTCAAAATTACCTGAAAACCCATCTGTGGTACCCAATGTTTCATTGTTTTCTATCTGGTGACAAAGGGTACAGCTGACACCCTGCATAGCAGCATGATAATACTCGTGCCCAGGGTCGAAAAATCCATCCGCCCCTGTGAGTACAACAGTACTACCTGTAGGATCGTCAAAAGTTGCTTCTACGGTAGCCATAGGTGTATGGCAGCGGCTGCATTTTGCTTCGATATCGGCTTTAAACTCCGGATGCTCATTGACTTCAGTCGCAACTTTTGCTTTCCATAATGGGTCGGTTGCTGCATTGGCCATCATGGTACTATGCCATACCTTGGCGATAGAGACATCTTTACTAGTACTGTCGGAAATTCCATCATGACAAAATGCACAGTTTTTAGAACCGCTGAAGTGAGTTGTAGTAAAATTAGAATCATGTACCTTCGCATCGGGGACTGTAATCACATTGACCGTTCTTGTTGCTTCTGCCGTGTTCCCTGCACTGTCTGTTGCAGTGTAGATAATGCTATAGATCCCCACGGTTGAAGTATCGACACTTCCTGTTGTTATTGTATCAAGAGGCCCATCTATATCATCTAGAGCTGTAGCACCCGCATCAGTATAAATATAATTTTGTACCACTGTAGTGGGATTGTTACCAAGCACTGTTATGACTGGCGGAGTGGCATCTACAGTCGTATTGTCGTCTATACTACCTGTACTGCTGGATCCCCCACCACATGCATTTAAAAAAAGTAGAAAAATAATGCTAAAAGTTAGAGAGAAGAGAGGTTTCATAATTAGTCCTTTTATAGTAAGCAACTATATATCTAATTATAATTTAAAAATATTAATAAATGATTTAAATTATTATAAGGGTATTTTTCTACCCTTATAAATTAATTTATATGTTAATTACATCTTTATATAAAATAAAACTACTCTCTCTTAAGTGAAGGAGCATCATTTTTTGTATCTGCGTGAAATTTTTCTTCATATTCTGTACTTATCGTAAACATCAATTTAAGGTCAGCAGGGCTACTTGCATACTGATACGCTTGTTCTTCAGTAATCTTTTCAGCAAGAGTAAGATCAAAAAGAGCACGGTTAAAGGTAATAGAATCAAAACTGGTAGTTTCTTTTTCAATAGCATCTGGAATCTCATTATCTCGCTTATTTCGAATAAGCTCCTGAACCTGAGGACTTTTAAACATCATTTCTACAGCAGGAATCATATCTCCAGATATACCTCTTATAAGACGTTGAGAAATAACCGCTTCCAGATTTGAAGCAAGTGTTGCCCGTACACGATTTTGCTCCTCGTTCGGGAAAATAGCAATAATACGGTCAACAGTTTCTCTAGCATCTAATGTATGCACAGTAGCAAAGACAAGGTGCCCTGTATTTACAGCCTGTAAAATACTTTCAGCTGTTGCAATGTCACGCATTTCACCAACCACAATAATATCTGGGTCTTCACGCATTGCTGCACGTAATGCACGAGAAAAACTCTCAGTGTGTAACCCTAATTCACGTTGCTCAACGATAGATTTCACATCATTATGTACGTATTCTATAGGATCTTCAATGGTGATAATGTGATGCGGGTATGTATGATTTATCTCTTCGACAATACTTGCAAGGGTTGTAGATTTACCGCTCCCGGTTGTACCTGTAATTAGAACAAGACCACGTCTAAGATGAGCGAGCTTGTGTAAGGCTGTTGGGAGGTTTAATTCTTCTATGGTTTTAATGTATGAAGGTATAAGACGGAAGGCTACTGCATAACCACCAAGATGCATAAAAATGTTGATACGGAAACGGTAATTTTCATCAAGTTCATATGCACCATCAAATTCTTTAGTTTCCATAAAGTTGTCATAGGCATCACCGGTCAATACTTTAACGAGTGACTCCATGGTCTTTGCATCTAATTTCTCATTGGATAAGAGAACAATATCACTTTTTATACGTGCATGAATCTGATTATTACTTTTAAGATGTAGATCAGCACCATTTGCTTCAATTAACATTTGTAGCCAAGAATTCAATCTCTGTTGTATATTTTGTGTTAAAGACATATATTCCCCCATTTCTTTTATCTATTTATATTATACTACAGCTTATTAGCTTATATTATAGAATAGTATAGAAAGAAAAAAACAAAAGGACTTAAATGTCAATGATGAAATATATACTGTTTGCATTACTCTTATTGGGACTTTGGGTGACTGAACCTCTATGGATGAAAAGCAATACAAATACAACGACATCACCTGTGGATAAGCATATTACAGAACAGGGGAAAGCAAGAGCTGAATTACTTTCCGCTGAAGCTAAAAAGTTAAAAGAATTAGAAACAAAATTTGGTCCAAAACCATATGGTAAATACAGTACAAGTGTGCCTCCTGCTATATATGATTATTGGGGGAAAACACTCAAATACCCTGATTCACTTGAAGAAGAAAGATGCGGTCCTATACGAGCTGCGGAAAAAGGGTGGACAACTGTATGCCGATATAGAGCAAAAAACAGCTCTGGATCTTTGGAATTAATGCAGGATACGTTTATTATAAAGAATGGTATAGCACATAAATAATAAAAAACATTTTCTAACAGTATTGTGGATATTGCAGAGTATCCACAATGACACTTTTGATCTTAGGTATGATCTCATGTCATCACATTACTTATTGCCTTGACTTCGACTCACTTTTCATTTTTCTGAATAAATGATATTCTTCATTTTTAATAGCATTGTCAACCATAATGTCGGGCATCAAGCTTGCATCTATCCAACCTCCGGCAGGACTCATCATTTCTAATTTATCTTTA
>JAGSGJ010000003.1 GCA_023955225.1 Sulfurovum sp. | reverse complement strand
CTTAACAAACGAAAACTTTGATGCGACTATCGCTGAAGGTGTAACAATGGTAGACTTTTGGGCTCCATGGTGTGGACCTTGTAGAATGATCGCTCCAGTAATAGAAGAGCTTGCAGAAGATTTTGAGGGTAAAGCAAAAATCTGTAAAGTAAACACAGATGAACAACAAGAGATCGCAGTTAAATATGGTATCAGATCTATCCCGGCAATTCTTTTCTTTAAAGATGGTGAGATGGTAGACCAAATGGTTGGTGCAGCTTCTAAAGATGCATTTGCTGAAAAAATAAACGCACAACTGTAAGTTATGCATTTAAGAGGGGGTTCCCCTCTTTTTAACACTTCTTTTATATCTATATTTAGATAAAATCTTCTAAAATTTTTAACCAAGTATTTTCATTGTATAATAGGTACTATTTGCTTAAGTATTTTACTTTTTTCAAGGATTCAAAATGTTAGACTGTGCAATTATCGGTGGTGGACCAGCAGGCTTGACAGCAGGACTTTATGCAACACGTGGTGGATTGAAAAATGTTACCTTGTTTGAGATGGGAGTTCCTGGTGGACAGATTACAAAAAGTTCCGAGATAGAGAATTATCCTGGCTTTTTTGATAGCACTAAAACAGGCTTGGATTTTATGGATACTTGGCAAAAACAGTGTTTTAACTTTGGTTTAAAACATGAGATGCAAAAAGTAGAATCAATCAATAAAACAGGTGAATATTTTACTATCACACTTGAAGGTGGCAATACGGTAGAAGCAATGACGGTCATTGTTTCTACCGGTGCAGTACCTAGACGTGCACATTTTAAAGGCGAAGATGAATTTTATGGCAGAGGTGTCAGTACCTGTGCGATATGTGACGGGTTTTTCTATAAAGACAAGCCGGTGACAGTATTAGGTGGTGGAGACACAGCACTTGAAGAGGCGTATTTCCTTTCAAATATCTGTTCAGATGTCTATGTGGTGCATAGACGAGATACATTTAGAGCAGCACCTCCTACGATAGACAGAGCAGAAAGAAAAGAAAATATACATTTTGTGCTTGACTCAGTGATAGAAGAATCTGTTGGGGATGCTATGGGATTGTCAGGGGTAGATATTAGAAATGTCAAAACGAATGAGATCACACATATGGACAATACAGGACTTTTTGTTTTTGTAGGACAAGATGTGAAAAATGATGTGCTTAAAGATGAAAATGATGACTTTATTTGCAAAATGAGTGAAAGTGGACAGGTTATTGTAGATTTAAGTATGAAAACATCTGTTCCCGGTTTGTTCGTGGCGGGTGATCTTCGTATAGAAGCACCCAAACAAGTAGTATCTGCTGCAGGAGATGGATCCATCGCAGCGTTACAGGTAATTTCATATATTCAGGAGCAGCAATAATGGCAAAAGTTGGTATAGTAGGCAGTACAGGTAGAATGGGTGAACACCTTATTAAAAATGTTTTAGAAAATGAGGCATTGGATCTTAGTGCATTGCATGTATTTGATGAGCTAAAAGTAGATGTGCCTTCTGATGTGTTGGTTACCAATAGTATGAAAGCACTTCTTGAAGTATGTGATGTAGTAATAGACTTTTCAGCACCTGCAGCAACACAAGAACTTTGTGAACAGGCTTTAAAAAATCCTACAGCACTTGTGATAGCAACAACAGGATTTACCGAACATCAGCAAAACCTTCTTACGGAAGCTTCAAAAGAGATGCCGGTTCTCTATGCTTCAAATATGTCAGCAGGGATCGCACTTCTTAAACAATTGGTTGAGCAAGTGGCAGCAACGCTGGTAGATTTTGATATCGAAATTGTGGAACAGCACCATAGACATAAAGTGGATGCTCCAAGTGGTACTGCTTTAACCTTGGGTGAATTTGCAGCCAAGGGCAGAGGGTTGGATCTTGATGCTGTACGTGTTTCTGGTAGAGACGGTCAGATCGGTGCAAGAAGCAAAGATGAGATCGCTGTGATGGCACTTCGTGGTGGTGATATTGTCGGTCGACATACGGTTGGTTTTTATAATGATGGGGAGTTCTTGGAACTGAACCATACAGCAACCAGTAGAGAGACATTTTCAAAAGGTGCTATTCGTGCAGCGACATGGATCGTAGATCAAAAGAGTGGTCTTTACTCTATAAATGATTGTTTAGGAATTTAATATGTGTGCAATAGTTGGTGTGTTCGGTGCAAAAAAAGCTTCCACAGTGGCGTATTATTCGCTTTTTTCTATGCAACATCGTGGGCAAGAAGCTACGGGTATTTCTGTAGCCAATGGTGAGCGTATTGCCTTGTATAAAAAGCGTGGTATGGTAGCAGATGTTTTTTCACAAGCAACACTTGATAATTTAGATGGTGGATGTGCTGTAGGACATAACCGTTATTCAACTGCAGGGAGTGAATCTGCAGGCGATGCACAGCCTGTATTTGCCAAGTATAAACTTGGAGAGATATCGGTTGTCCATAATGGTAATCTTATCAATAAACATGAAGTAAGAAATGAACTGATAGACAACGGTGCCATTTTTCAAACAGATATGGATACAGAAAATATTATTCATCTTATTGCAAAATCTCAAAAAGGCTCTTTGGTTGACCGTATTAAAGATATGCTAACAAAGATAGAAGGTGCATACTGTTTAGCGATACAAAGTCGTTCTAAAATGTTTGTGATCCGTGACCGTTTTGGTATTCGTCCACTAAGCCTTGGTAAATTAAAAGACGGTGGGTACATCGTCGCTTCTGAGACTTGTGCTTTTGACCTGGTAGGTGCCGAGTTTATACGTGATGTAGAACCTGGTGAGATGCTTACTTTTGAAGAAGATAAAGAACCTCTTTCAGAAAAAGTATTTGAAGAGGATTATCATCCTTGTGCTTTTGAATATATTTATTTTGCAAGACCGGACTCTATTATAGATGGTAAAAATGTGTATGAAATGCGTTTAGAAATGGGAAAAAGATTGGCAAAAGAGACACCAGCAGAGGTAGACATTGTGCTTCCTGTACCAGATTCTGGTGTGGCTGCTGCTAAGGGGTATGCAGATGGATTAGGTGTACCTTTTGAGATGGGTATTGTACGTAATCACTATATTGGACGTACCTTCATTGAGCCAACACAGGAGATCCGTGATCTTAAAGTAAAAATGAAGCTCTCTCCAGTTAAACATCTCATAAAGGGTAAAAGAGTAGCCATTATTGATGACTCACTCGTACGTGGTACTACTTCTAAACAGATCGTACGTATGCTCAAAGAAGCAGGTGCAAAAGAAGTGCATATGCGTATTGCTGCACCAGAGATAAAATTCCCGTGTCGTTATGGTATAGATACCCCAACAAAAGAAGAATTGATCTCTACAAAGTTTACACCAGAAGAGATCGCTGATAAAATGGGCGCTGATTCTCTAGGTTTCCTCTCTATTGAAGGACTAAAAGAATCACTTGGAACAGATAGAAACTATTCATTGGTTAGTTTTGACGGGAAGTATTTTGCTGGTGGTAATGCAGATAGTCCGGGGTGTAGTGGCAGTTGCTAAATCTGTTTTAGGGGGAGGGAAGTGTAGTTTATATACTTGCCTCATATTTTGATTGAGGTGTTGTTTCTCTCTTCGTTTTTTTATAAAAAACGAAGCAAAAAATCGTCATGGCTCTCGAATCGCTCCGCTTACGAGGTCGTTCGCCATGACAGATACACTGACGTGTGATTATTTAGAACGGCTTTCTTTTTCAACGATTCCACTTAACCCAAATCTTCTTCCCAGTTCTTGTTTAATTCTGTCTGGAGAGATCTCTCTGTATCCTAAACCTACTAATGTATGGTAGAGAAGATCAGCAGATTCGTAGATGACCTGTTCGTCACTCTCTTCGTTGATGGCTACACATACCTCGTCTGCTTCTTCACGGATTTTACTTAACATGAGTTCTTTGTCATCTAGTAGTTTTTTTGTCCATGATTTTGCCTCAGCAGGCGCATTTTTGCGTTCTAATATAGTGTGATACAAGGTATCTACAACACCGTAAATGGCATCTGTATCTACTTCTTGATCCAATATGATCTTGTCTTGTAACACTGAAGTGAAGAAACAGCTTTTACGTCCTGTATGACAGGCTACACCATTTTGTTTTATCTTGAGTATCACTGTGTCTGCATCACAGTCAAGAAGTACATCTTTTACCTCTTGTGTGTGATTAGAACTTTCACCTTTTTTCCAGATACGTTGTTTGCTTCGACTGAAGTAGTGTGCATATCCTGTAGAGAGGGTAAGGTTATACGCTTCTTCATTCATATAGGCAAGCATGAGTACTTCAGATGTCTCAAAGTCTTGAGCGATGGCAGGGATGAGGGGGTTTTTGTTCCAGTCTATTTGCATAGGGAAATCTCCATAAATCTAATTACGCCATTATATCTATTCTATACATTAGAGGAGCTTTTTTGACTTTTACAGGTTAAAATGATTAACCATGTAGATTAAGAAATGTTTTAGGATAAATGTCTGATTTTTGAACTATAATATCATTCTCAACAAGAGAGCCAAGGAGCTTTTTATGACCTACCTTTTCTGCCACTTACTATTTCATGATCTTATTCAATGATACAAATAAGTACACATATTTATTGTGATTCATTGTTTGAAAATATTGAGATAGACAATAAACTTTTACCAAATCAATATAAAGAGTATCCCTATCTCATCATTAAAAACTTTTTCTCACCAGCTGCATGTGAGAAGCTTGTTTCTTTAGTTCAAAAGGATGAAGAAAGCAAGAGAAAAGCCAAGGTAAAAAAAGAGGTTTTTACGGGTATTGTCCAAGCGGATGTTGTGGAAGAGTATCGAAAAACTAATATTTATAAGTTAGATACATTCTATAACAACTATTATGACGAACAATTCATTAAGTATAAACCTGTGATAGAAGCGTATTTTGGCATTGCGCTAACCCTTGCAACAGATGTGCAGGTACTCGAATACAAAAAAGGATTTTTCTATGTTAAGCATGCTGATGACTCCAGTGAAATCATCGATAAAAATCAACAAACGATAGGATTTAGATTAGTAGCACCACAGAGAAAATTATCTACAGTCCTTTTTGCCACAAGTCATGTGAGTAATGCACATGAAGGAGCCCAAAATTTTAATGGCGGAGAATTGATGTTTAATTATCTTTATAACAAAGAAGGAGAATCTGTCAAGATCAAAGCAGAAGCAGGGGATATGATTATTTTTCCTAGCAATCCATATTTTTCACATGAAGTATTGCCTGTAGAAGAGGGATATAGACTTACTTTAGTACAGTGGCATGATACGATATAGTTAGGTAGTAATGATGGAAACTTAAAGAGGAAAATGAAATGAAGTGTTTATCTCTCGGGAGAACCCGAGAGGATGAATAGTGTGTTTACTGTTGTCCCATCAAACGTTGCTGTTGTTTGCCTTTTGCATCTACCCAAATGTTTGGTACTGCGCCACCAGGTGTAAGGAAGATCTGTGCATCTTTGTTTACTCTAAGTGCATCGTTAAATTTCCCTTGGGTTTTGATCTGCTCTAACTCAAGGAGTTGTGGTGTAAGTGAACTTGAGATCAGTGTATTCGCTTTAGCTTGCTCTTCTGCTTCGATACGAATTTTATCCGCTTCACCTTGTGCTTCAATACGATTTCTCTGAGCTTCACCACGTGCTACTTCTGCGGCTCTTTGCGCTTGTTGTTTTGCTTTTTCTTTCTCTTGTTCTGCTATGGTAACATCTTGTTTAGCTATCTGAACTCTTTCTATTTGATCTCTGATCTTTATAGGTAAGTTGATGGTTCTCAGTTCAACAGATTCAAGTATAACAGGCTGCTTTTGAAGTGCATCTACACTTTGTCTTACTTTGGTTTGAATGGCAGCAGCAATTTCATTTCTCATTTCAGGAAGTTTCTCTGCTGTATATTGACCTACAACATCACGTACCACTTCACGTACTTTAGAGTTGATGATCTTCTCTTCCCAGCTTGTACCCCATTTTTCAATGGTTGCCGGTGCAGTTTCTGCTTTCATTCTGTACTGTACTGCAATATCGATATTAACAGTCAGTCCTCTTTTATCCAGTACTGTGATAGCCGGGTTTCTTTTAAGTCCACCTTCAAGGTTTCTGTATGCGTCACCCAGTTCCCCTGTTCTTACATCAGAGTATGTAATCATTCTGATACGCGTATTTACAGGAATGATCTTTTGAAGTACAGGGATAAAAAAATGTAGCCCGGCATTAAGAGGCTTTTGTTCAAATTTACCCGTGTTGATTTTAATCCCCACTTCACCAGAGTTGATGATAGTAAATGGTTTGAGTACAAAAAGTGCAAATCCTATAGCTACTATGATAAATATCCATGGTGCACCTTTACCCATATTGTTTAGTGGGTTTTCAAAGTTGTTTCCACCACCACTGTTGTTGTTTGAATTATTACTCGGTTTTTTCTTTTTAAAATAGTCGTTCATGTCTGTTGGCATAGTTTTCCCTTAATTTATATATGTTAAATGTTGAATATAAGCAGGGTTTTTACCCGCAACTACATCAAAATAGGCTGTTTGTAACTTTTCTGTAATAGGCCCTCTTGAGCCCATACCGATGATACGTGCATCTACTTCTCTAATGGGTGTCACTTCAGCAGCAGTTCCAGTAAGGAATGCTTCATCAGCGATGTAAATCTCTTCACGTGAAATACGTCTTCTTACGACTTCTATACCCATATCCGTAGCTAAATCTATCACTGTTTGTTGCGTGATAGATTCAAGTGTGTTGTCCGATGGTGGAGAGATAAGTTTACCGTCTCTTACCATGAAAAAACATGCACCTGATGCTTCAGCAATGTACCCTTGGTCATCTCTTAAAAGTGCTTCATCATACCCAGCTTCAACAGCTTCAAACTTAGCCATCTGAGAGTTTAGGTAGTTTGCAACTGCTTTTGCTTTCCCCATACCGGATGTGTTTGGTGTTCTTGTCATAGATGATATCTTAAGTCTGATACCTCTTCTTAAACCTTCTTCCCCAAGATACGCACCCCATTCCCATGCAGAGATAGATACATTGACTGGGCAGTCTTTATGGTAAAGACCCATCACACCATAACCAAGATAAACAAGCGGTCTGATGTATGCACCATCAAAGAGTTCATTTTCCTGAAGAAGTTTTACTTGTGCTTCATTAAGCTCTTCTACTGTGTATGGTACATCCATCAGTGTCATTTTTGATGAGTTAAGAAGTCTTTGAGTGTGTTCTTTTAGTTTAAAAATCGCACATCTGCCATCCACTGTTTTATAGGCTTTTGTACCTTCTATGGCACCGTTACCGTAATGAAGTGTATGGGTAAGAACGTGTACTTTCGCATCGTCCCATGGTGTAAGTTCACCATCCATCCAAATATATTTTGCTTTATCCATTGTTATTCTCTCCAAGACGTACCCTATTAGGCAGTCAAAATTAATGAATTATTTTAGCTAAATTGTTGTTAATAGTCGGTTATCTGATGTATACGTGTATCATATGTATAATATTGGTTAATAACTATACAGTCAGTGATCTTTCTTATGGTTGTTTTGATGTTATAATTTCGCAATCAACATCAAAAAAGTAAAGGAAAAAATGATGAAAGAATTTATTAAAGTCTATGATGATAATCAGGATGATATTGAAAAGTTTATCATTACAACTTTGAAAAATAACGGTTCAATTTTAGCAGAGACATCAAGTAAGTATAAAAAGATATTTCAAACTTTTCCTTCTATGGAATTAATATATGTCACTGATCAAGAGTTTAATCAATGCGATGCAAATGTTTTTAGAAATAAAACAGATCAATCAGAAAAAGATAAAAATAGAGCCTACATGAGTACAAAAGTGATGCAAAAAGATGAAGAGTTTTCCATCAGTACTCCCTACATCAGTTCTGCAACGGGACATACTTGTATTACAGTAATGAAAAAAGAAGAAGATAAATATATCTTTATAGATTTTAGGCTTTCTGCTTTACTCGGAAGACTCGGTTTGGTGGAGTTAAATCCTGCATTTAACGAATTTACAACATTCTTTTATAAGGCAGTAGGTTTTTCTCTGATGGCCTTTGCTTTTTTTGCTATCATTTATGCGTTGTTCGGGTATGTTTCAAGTATCTTTATAGAGAGAAATTTTTCTCTTGATACACTCTTTAAACCTATCGTTTCATTGACCTTGGGACTGGCTATTTTTGACCTTGCCAAGACCATTTTGGAGAGAGAAGTCTTTTTCAAAAACTACAGCAAAGAGAATGAAGATGCAAATGTTTTAACGAAGTTTTCGATTGCTATTATCATCGCACTTTCCATTGAAGCATTAATGGTGGTGTTTAAGATCGCGTTACATGATTACTCACAGATGATACATGCACTTTATCTGATTCTTGGTATTGCATTGATCATCGTGTCATTGGGTGTATATAGTTATCTATCTAGAAAATAATATATTGTAGCCTCTTAAATAGCGGACACTCTAAAATAAGTTCGTATTATAGTATGTTCCTATGGTATACTTTTCTTGATTTAAATCAAGGAATTATACATATGTTTGAACTCAAAGATATTCCACTCTTTTCAGGGCTTAGTGACAGACAATTAACTGAACTGCAGACTCATATGCATGTGAAACATTACAGTAAAGACAACATTGTATTTTATGAGGAGGAGAAGAGTGAGTATCTACATATTTTGTTGAATGGAAATGTAAGACTTTATAAGACAACCCCAAGTGGGAAAGAAGTCTACTTGCATGGTATGACTGCACCTTCATCAATCGCTTTATTCCCCGCTTTGGAGAGAGTGGCATTTCCTGCAACATGTGGGTTTATTTCTGCGGGTACAGTAGGTCTGTTGCCACTTGAAAAGTTCCATAAGTGTTTAGAAAATTTAGATTTTTCATTAGCTATCATTAAGGCCATGTCTAAAAGAATGAAGTTACTTGAAAACTTACTCCATAAAGAGACAATATTTTCTGCAGAAGCTAAAATTGCAGATTTGATCTCTAACAATGCTAAAATTTTTCAACATTTGAAAAATAATGAAATAGCTTCTATACTTAACATCACCCCTGAAACACTCTCTCGTATCTTAACAAAAATGAAAAAAGAAGAGATCATTACGCTCAAAGAGCATGTTGTAATAGTACTTGATAAAAATAGACTCCAGGATATTATTACTACCAACAGGGTAAAGTAAAAACAATCTGTCTGAAATAATATAAAATGATTAAAAAATAACCAATTTAATGTATAAAAATAGAACTAGGCATGTTATTATTTTCATAATAAAAATTAATGCTAGTAATATATGCAAGAGAAAATAGTATTGATAGTAGTGGTAACAGTTCAGTTTCCAGTACTTTCTTTCATAAACTATAAAATGATGATGTTATTGACCTACAACAATCACCTAAATCTCAAAAACTGATATTCTAGCACTACATTTATTATTACAAAATTACCTAAAGGAAGAATATGTCATACAATAGATTTAAAATTTTAAACAAAACCCTGTTACTCTCAGTGGTAACATCTCAGCTCGTTTTAGCAGGAGGAGATATAGCTCCCGTAGAAGAGGCAGTCATTGCTCCTACAGCATCAGGAGCCTACACATTCTTTAACAGTGTAACAGCAAATGGAGAGATTCGTCCAAGATATGAATTTGTTGATACAGATAATACGACAGGAGATGCGAAAGCGTTGACCAATCGTTTAATGCTTGGTGTGAGTGCAGATCTATTAAATATTGATGGTTTGTCTACCTATTTGGAAGCGATTAATGTATCAGGATCGGGTGATTACAACGATTTTAGCAATGGTCATACAGCATACAATAAAGTAGCAGATCCAAGTCAGACACGTATCACACAAGCCTATATTGATTATGCTTTTAGTGATTCTCTTCTTAGAACAGGTCGTCAGGGAATGAATTTAGATAATCAGCGTTTTGTAGGTACAGTGAACTGGAGACAAATGCCTCAAACCTATGATGCTGTCTCATTTACAAACAAATCTGTAGAAGGACTCTCTTTACTTGCAGCGTATGTATGGCATGTCAATACTATTCTTGATGCAGACTCCGCTAACGGTAATGGATATGATACAGAAACAGTGCTACTTAATGCGAAGTATAAAGTGATGGATGGCTTAGCGTTGACAGGATACGGTTATATGATAGAAGACATACATGATACCTATGGTGTTGCTGCCACAGGTACACTGTCACTTGATACAGATACTAAACTTTCATATCGTGCAGAATATGCAAAACAGACAGACCCTACATCTGGTAATGGAACAGCTGATGCAGACTACTATAATCTAGAAGCAACAGTTAATATGAGCGGTTTTTTAGCGGGTGCAAAATATGAAGTGTTAGGTGCAGGAGAAGATGGGAATGATGCATTCAGTACACCACTGGCAACACTGCATGCACACAATGGGTGGGCAGATATGTTCTTGGGTACACCACAAGACGGTTTAGTGGATGCGAGTGGGATGTTAGGGTACAAAACTAACAGTTTTGGTACGGCAAAAGTGATTTACCATGATTTTTCCAGCGATAAAGGAAGTACAGATTACGGTACGGAAATTGATGCACTCTATACCAATAAAATCTCTGCAGTCAAAGGGCTTTCCGGTATGCTTAAAGCAGCATATTATTCTGCAGATACCTTCAAAGATGATACGACAAAATATTGGGCGATGTTAAGTTATAAATTTTAAATCATTGTTCGTAGAGGAGAGTTTTTTCTCCTCTACCTTATGGCTATATTATCAATTCCATTGAGTATTTTTTGCATTATGCATCGATAGATAATATAAGATAAAGAAACTCCGAATTTCTCTTTCCGCTATTTCCTCTGACAAGCCATTAAATTATGATGTTATTGACTTACATCAATCACTAATAACTCCAATGTTGCTATTCTAAAAATGTATATTTATTATTTAATTACCTAATAAGGAAAAAAAGATGTCATTAAATAGACGTGATTTTTGGCGTAATGAAGTACGCCAGCAGATCATGGATTATGAAGCTGAGATAGAAGCACAGAAAAACCCATCAGGGCAAGAGGGTGGAGAGTGGACACCTAACGGATGATAAAAGAGATCTGCCACGTTTAATCTTATCTTGAAAAAAGTTACTGTGATGGTGTTTCTCTCCATCACACAAACCGAAATACATAACAACTCCATTACCTTTTATCCCCAATTTGCTATAATCAAACAATTTTACAAATTAAGGTACAACAATGTCTAATATAGCACAAGCCAAAATCTTTTTTGGTTCTACAGAAGAAAATAAAGAAATACAACAGGAACGAAAGAGTCCTTTTGATGGTGCTGTTGTAAGTACAGCTCCTGTGTGTGATATAGATGATACACTCAAAGCACTCAACATTGCTAAAGCTGCAAGAAAAGCAGCAGCCAAATCACCATTGTCCCAGCGTATCTTGTGGTTGGAAGATGTGGCTAAAAGACTTACCGAAGAGAAAGAAGTATTTGCTTTGATGTTGGCTAAAGAAGTGGCAAAGCCTATTGTATTTTCCCGTATAGAAGTTGAAAGATGTGTGGAGACTATCAAGCTCACTGTGATGGAACTTGCAAATCTTTCAGGTGAGACACTTCCTACGGATATCATGCCTAGCGGTAAAAAAACATTGGCATATTTTAGACGTGAGCCTGTGGGAATTGTTGCCTGTATCACGCCGTTTAATTTCCCTCTGAACCTTGTGGCGCACAAGATAGCCCCGGCACTGGGAGCAGGAAATACAGTCGTACTGAAACCTACACCTGAAGCACCTATGACAGCCTATATGTTTGCAAAGCTTTTTGTGGAGTCAGAGTATGCGATCAAAGATGCACTCTCTGTGGTGTATGGTGATGCTGAAGTCGGTTCAACACTGGTACAAAGTGATATCCCGAGAGTTATTAGTTTTACAGGTTCTGTACTTGTAGGAAACATTATCACAAAACAGGCAGGTATTAAGAAAGTAAGTCTTGAACTGGGTGGTAATGCAGCAACCTACATTGATAAAAGTGCAGACCTGGCTCTTGCAGCGGCACGTTGTGCTTTTGGTGCCTTTTACAACTCCGGACAAGTGTGTATCTCGCTACAACGTATCTATGTGAATGAAGAGGTATATGAAGCCTTTACAGAGCTTATGGCACAAGAGACGAACAAGCTCAAAGTTGGTTCACCGTATGAAGAAGATACTTTTATGGGCCCACTGATAGATGATGAGTCTAGACAAAGAGCGAATGGATGGATAGTTTCAGCGAAAAGTGAAGGGGCAAAAGTCATTGCTGGAGGTGAAGAGGTAGAGGGGATGTTCCCTCCGACAGTTATGGCAGATGTTACAGATGATATGAAGATCATCTGTGAAGAAGTCTTTGCGCCTATCGTAAGTTTGGTATCGGTATCTGATTATGAAACAGCCGTAGAGAAAATGAATGATTCTCCATACGGATTACAATTTTCTATTTTTACCAATGATCTGAAAATGACACAGGCGTTTATAGAAGATGCCGAGTGTGGTGGTGTGGTGATCAATGACATACCAACACTTCGTTTTGATGTACAGCCTTATGGCGGTGCCAAGCTTTCAGGTGTGGGAAGAGAAGGTCCAAAATGGGCACTTGAAGAGTTTACAGAGGTTAAATCGGTAGTCATCTGTTAGCTAGGTATTTTTAGATGCCTTTGGTATAGTGTTATTATTATTTGAATGAGGAGAGTTTATGGATTTTTTATTTACATCTGGGTTTTTAGGTACACGTGCACCACTTTTTATGGATATTGTATCTGTGATTGTTGCTGTGTTGCCTTTTTTGATTTATGGGGCGATTTCTCTTGCAAAAAAAGGGAACTATAGTGCACATGAAAGTGTACAGAAATTACTTTTTTGGCTTTCTGTGACTGTAGTGGGATTTTTTGAGTTTGGTGTACGTATGGAGGGTGGTTATAAGAACCTTATGGAAGGTAGTTCTGTATCACATGATTATCTTTTGTATGTATTGATTTTTCATATCATCATCTCTGTAATTACATTGATCTTATGGGTAATGACACTTTATACTGCTAAGCGTTATAAAAAGCAATCTACACTTCCAGGTCTTTATTCTGAGGCACATAAAAAATATGGACAACGTACTTTTATAGGCATCACATTAACCATGTTAACTGGTGCTTGGGTTTATGCGTTACTCTTTGTATTTTAACTATGAAAAAGGTCGCAATTTCTGCGTGTCTTTTGGGAGAAAAGTGTCGATATGATGCTTCTGACAATAAAAATGAAACACTTCTAACCCTGTTGGAAGGCAGTGAACTCATTCCTTTTTGTCCTGAAGATTTTGCCTTTGGTTCACCTCGTCCTACGATGGATCTGATAGAAACACAACAAGGACACAAATCCATATCCAATTTGAATGGAGAAGATTTATCTACTCCTGTCATTCAATATGCTACACTGTTTTTTGACGCACATCCAGATCTAGATATGTTTATAGGTAAAGACCGAAGTCCAAGTTGTGGTGTATGCTCCGCAAGACTCTATGATGAAGAAAAAAATTTACTCTCTTCAAAAGAAGCAGGGCTTATGGCAAAAGAAGCAAAAAAACGAAATATACACTGCGTAGACGCAGAAGATTTTAGGGGATTAGTATGAGAAGAATTACAAGCGTTAAAACGCAGTGCGATAAATCACTAAATGATTTATGTGAAATTCACTGCAGTGAGGTACTAAATGCTGAATCGTAGAATACTATGGATGCTACTGTTAAGTACACTTTTTTTAACTGCAGGTGCAAATCAAGAGAATGGTACTAAAGAAGCTATCGTTAAAATCTATACCACAGCAAAAGTACCGAACTATCAAGAACCTTGGAACAGTTCAATGCGTAGCAGTACAGGTTCTGGTGCCATCATAGAAGGTGGGTACATTCTTACGAATGCACATGTCGTAGCCAATCAAGCTTTTATAGAAGTACAACGTTACGGACAACGTAAACGTTACATTGCCAAGGTATATGCTGTTTCCCATCAGGCAGACCTGGCACTTTTAAAAGTAGAGGAAAAGGCATTTTTTGAAGGGGTGAAACCACTTACTTTTGGTACGCTCCCTGATGTTGAACAAAAAATTGTTGTTTACGGTTACCCTATGGGAGGCAGTACACTCTCTGCGACTATTGGAGTAGTCTCACGTATAGAACATCATGCGTATGCACACAGCGGAGAGTCTTTTTTGGCAGTTCAGGTAGATGCTGCAGTGAACCCTGGAAATTCTGGAGGACCAGCGCTTTCAGACGGAAAGATAGTCGGTGTGGTGATGCAACTCATTACCAAGTCTCAAAACATTGGTTATTTGGTACCTGTGAATATGGTAAAACACTTCATAAAAGATATGAAAGATGGAAAACATGATGGGTTTTCAGATTTGGGCTTAGGTACACAAAAACTGGAAAACCCCGCCATAAGGCGCTATTATGGACTTGATGAGAATGTTAGTGGAAAACTTATCGTGAAAGTGGTACACAATTCATCGCTTGCTGGATCACTGCAGGAAGGTGATATTTTAACTGCAGTAGACGGACATAATGTGGAAAATGACGGTACGGTAGAGTTTAGAAAACATGAGTACACGCATTATCAGCACTTTATCGACGCCTATCAAATGGGTGAAAAAGTAAAGCTTGATATCATCCGTGATAAGAAAAATATGCAAGTTGAGGCAGATTTAAATTACATAGCAGATGATATGTATTTGGTCAAAACAACACGTTATGATGCAGTACCGAGTTATTTTGTCTATGGCGGATATGTCTTTTCTCCTTTAACTCGGAACCTTATTGTTTCTACAAACCGTAACCGTTTAAAGCTGAGTTACTTGGCTGGAAAATGGCAAGAAAAAGACAAAAGTGAAGTGGTGGTCTTATTGAAGGTATTGGCTTCAGATATGAGTAGAGGAGACAATGATTTTGCGATGTGGCCCATAGATAAAGTCAATGGCGAACCATTTAAAAACTTTAAAGAATTTTATCAAAAGATGTCTGAAGTGAAGAGTCAGTATATCGTCTTAGAAGACAATGATGGTGTGAAAGTGATCATCGATAGAGTAGAAGCTCAAACGAAACAGAGCGCTATACTTAAAAAGTACAATATCGAATTTGACAAGTCAATAGATTTGAGGAAATAGAGGTTACTCGTACTTCTTAAACTGTTGCAACCATTCTTTATCTTCTTCACTGAGCTTTCCTACTCTTTCAAGTAGTTTTTTCTTGGTAGCGACAAGATCGTCCATCTCAAGATAGGCTAAAAGGGCAGGATTGATGGTTGGTTCTTCCCTGCCATAAGCGATAAGTTTTTCGATCTCTGCTAAAAGTTCTTCTTTGGTTTGTTTATCCGTCATAATCTCTCCTTTTTAAGAAGCAAAGCTACTTAAAAATTCCTCTCACTTCTAGTCCAACAGACTGATGCAGGAAATCACTAAATGATTTCTCGTAAAAGCTTTGCCTTTGGCAAGAGTTTTTCTTAAATTTATCTGTTATACTACCCAAAAAGAAATAATAAAGGATAGCTTATGTTGGAAGTAGGAACACAGGTACCAGACTTTTGTCTGCCAAACCAGGATGAAGAAGAGATATGTCTAAGAGATATTAAAGGCAGATGGATAGTACTTTACTTTTACCCTAAAGACAATACACCAGGATGTACTACTGAAGCTTGTGATTTTACGGCAGCACTTCCGGACTTTACAGATTTGGATGCCATTATTTTAGGGGTGAGTCCAGACTCACCTGAAAAGCATAGAAAATTTATAGAGAAAAAAGAACTAAAAATTACGTTACTTGCAGATGAAGAGAAAGAGTTGTGTAAGACTTTTGGTATCTGGCAGCTTAAAAAGTTCATGGGTAAAGAGTACATGGGTGTGGTACGTTCTACATTCATCATAGGCCCTGATGGAAAAGTAGCTGCAACTTGGACAAAAGTAAGAGTAAAAGAACATGTGGATGCTGTAAAGGCTAAACTGCAAGAGCTTCAAAACGCATAAAACACTACTTGGGCAAGGTACAACTTGTCCATCTCTTCCCCTTTTATAAAATCTTAAACATCATTTGGGTATAATCGCGTTCCTTATTCTCTTATAGGGTGTGAAAACATCTTGAATAATGGAAATACTCATGTAGTTATTCCTTGACTGGTTGCACATTATGTGTTGATGACTACAGTGGATGATTTGGACGATTATCGATCCAACTCTTAAACCTAGTGATGAAGCTATGCTTTTAACTGAATTTTTATAAGATGAAAATTCTATTAACAATATACCAAGGAGAAACTTATGGTAACAATGAAAGACTTACTCGAATGTGGTGTACACTTCGGACACCAAACAAGAAGATGGAATCCAAAAATGAAAAAATTCATTTTCGGTGCAAGAAAGAACATCTATATTATCGACCTTCAAAAAACACTTAGATATTTCAAATATACATACAATGTAGTTAGAGATGCAGCAGCTGAAGGACAAACAGTACTTTTCGTAGGTACTAAAAAACAAGCTAGACAAGCAGTTAAAGAGCACGCTGAAAGAGCTGGTATGCCTTACGTTGCAACTAGATGGTTAGGTGGAATGTTAACAAACTACCCAACAATGAAAAAATCTATCAGAAAACTCGAAATAATCGAGCAAATGGAAGAGACTGGTCAAATTAATCTTCTTACTAAGAAAGAAGCATTGATGCTTAAGAGAAAAAAAGAGAAATTAAGCTCTTACCTCGAAGGTTTCAGACACATGAAAAAACTTCCAGACATGATCTTTGTTGTAGATGCTGTTAAAGAACACATTGCTGTTAAAGAAGCAAGAAGACTTGGTATGAAAGTTATTGCACCACTTGATACGAACTGTGATCCTGATATGGTTGATTATCCAATTCCAGGAAATGATGATGCTATCCGTTCAATTAACCTTTTCTGTAAAGAAATGGCTGAAGCGATCATCGAAGGTAAAGCAATATATGCTGAAGCTAACGGTGGAGATTCTGAAGAAGCATCTGATACAGAAATGGAAGCAGTGATGGCTGAAGCGGCAACTGAAGCAGCAGCAGAACCAGCATCTAAAGAAGAAGTTGCAGCACTTGTAGAAGAGAAAGCAGCGCCTGCACCTAAAGCAGAGAAAAAAGGTGACGATCTTACTAAAATCGCTGGTGTTGGTAAAGTATACCAAGGTAAACTCAACGACGAAGGTTTCCAGACATTCGCAGACGTAGCAAATATGACTGATGCACAAATTGAAGTGATGGAAGAAAAATATAGCTTTAAAGGAAACTTTAGAGACGCTGTTGCATCTGCAAAAGAATTGGCGGAGGCGTAATCATGGCAAACTTTGGACCTAAAGATATCAAAAAACTCAGAGAGATGACTGATGCAGGGATGATGGACTGTAAAAAAGCATTGACTGAAGCTGATGGAGATATGGACAAAGCTGTTGCATGGCTTAGAGATCAAGGTATGGGTGCTGCTGCTAAAAAAGCGGGCAAAGTAGCTGCTGAAGGTGCTATCGGTGTTAAAGTTGAAGGTAAAAAAGCAGTGATTGTTGAGATCAACTCTCAGACTGACTTTGTTGCTCAAAATGAGAAATTCTTGGCAGTAATGTCAGATGTTGTAAATCATGCATTTGATAACAGTCTTGCTGATGCTGAAGCTATCAATGCTTCTACTATCAACGGTGAACCATTTGCAGAGTATCTTTCTCAGCAAATTGCTACTATTGGTGAAAAACTTGTAGTTAGAAGAGCAGCACTTATTAATGCTGACGAGAACACAGCAGTAAACGGTTACGTTCACTCTAATTCTCAAAATGGTGTGATCATCGAAGCAAAATGTGATTCTGCTGCAACTGCTGAAGCGATGACTCCGGTACTTAAAGAGATAGCAATGCATGCTGCTGCAATGTCTCCGTCAACACTTTCTTTTAAAGACTTTGATGCTGATTTTGTAGCTGAAGAGACTAAAGGTAGAATCATTGCTATTGAAAAAGAGAATGAAGAACTTGTAAGACTTGGTAAAACACTTAAAAATGTTCCTCAGTATATCTCTATGAGTCAATTGACAGAGGAAGTAATGGCAGCTGCAGAAGCAGTTCTTAAAGCTGAACTTACTGCAGAAGGTAAACCTGAAAAGATCTGGGACAGAATTCTTCCAGGTAAGATTGCAAGATTTATTGCAGACAATACAACACTTGACCAAGAGCAATGTCTTCTTGACCAAAACTTTGTAATGGATGACAGTAAAACAGTTCTTGAATACGTTCAGGAAAAAGCAAAAACAGCTGGTGGATCAGCTGAGATCGTACACTTCATAAGATTAGAAGTTGGTGAAGGAATTGAAGTAGTAGAAGAAGATTTTGCTGCTGAAGTTGCTGCACAAATGGGATAAGGGTTTCCCCTTATTCCTTTTTTCCTGCCCAAGCTATGGCTTGGGTAGATCCATTCAAATTTCCCCCTCATTCTCTCCATACACCCATTACATTATTTATGTTAAAATATGCCAAATAGTTTAAAGGCAATACATGTCCCAATCTTTATTGGAAGCACAAAATATTTCTCATGGTTTTGATACCCTTTTGTTTCACGATGTAAACTTTTCTTTAAAGCCGTCACAGAGTGCAGCGATCATTGGCCGAAGCGGCTGCGGAAAGTCGACACTTTTACATATATTTTCAACTTTTATAAAACCTGATGAAGGTAGCGTAACACTTTTAGGACATGATCTTTACACTCTTGATGATGAAGGCATTGAAGCATTACGTCGTTATGATATAGGGATCATATTTCAGTTTCATTACCTGTTTAAAGGTATGAGTGCAATGGAAAACATCGAAGTAGCCAGTATGTTAAGTGCCGAGAAAATAGATGATACCATACTTGAAAAACTGGAAATCAAAGAACTGATGAAACAAAAGATAGGTGAACTCTCAGGAGGACAGCAACAGCGTGTCTCTATTGCAAGGGTATTGAGTAAGAAGCCTCGTATCATCTTTGCTGATGAACCTACAGGGAATTTGGATAAAGAGACTGCAGAACTTGTGATGGATGTACTACTGGACTACATTAAAGAGACAGGTGCAGGACTCTTACTGGTGACCCATGATGAGAGTATGGAAGCACGGTGTGATATTGCGTATAGGATCGAAGATAAGATCCTCAAGGAGAAGATGTGAAGATAGATCTAATGAATGTACTCTACACGACATCTATGGTACTTTTGGCTTTTGTCGCAGCCATAGTGATCACAAAAACAATTTCTAAATATACAAATAAAAAGGATGGAGAGGAAGAGTAAGCAGAACTTCCTTTTCTTTCTACTTTGCCTGAGCGATAAGTACACCCTCTAACAATTTATCTATATCCCCATCAAGTATAGCATCTACATTTGTAAAGGCCTGGTTGGATCTGGTATCTTTTACCTGTTGGTAGGGTTGCATGACGTAAGAGCGTATCTGGTGTCCCCAACCTATATCTGATTTTTCTACACCATCTAAGGCAGCTTGTTTTTTAGCCATCTCATACTCATAAAGACGAGATTTGAGCATCTTCATGGCTGCAGCTTTATTTTTATGTTGGCTTCTATCATTTTGACACTGTACTATGATGTTTGTTTCGATGTGTGTAAGACGGATAGCTGATTCTGTTTTGTTGACATGTTGTCCGCCTGCACCTGAGGCACGATAGGTGTCTACGCGTATGTCTTTGTCTTCGATGGTGATGTCTATATCATCATCTACTTCTGGTGAAACCATCACTGAAGAAAACGAAGTATGACGTTTGGCATTGGAGTCAAAAGGGGAGATACGTACAAGTCTATGGATGCCATTCTCTACTTTGAGGTATCCATAGGCATTTTCACCTTTGATGATGAAAGAGGCATCTTTGATACCTGCTTCTTCTCCAGCCTGATAGTCAAGCCCTTCAACTTTAAATCCATGTCTCTCAGCCCAACGCAAGTACATACGGTAGAGCATATTGGCCCAGTCTTGTGATTCTGTACCTCCTGCACCAGGGTGTATAGAAACGATGGCATTGGCACTGTCCTGTTCTCCACTGAGCATCATCTGTACTTCTAGGGCATTCGTACTTTCCTGTAGGCTTTCTGCATCTTCATAAAGCATCTCCAAGGTCTCTTCATCATTTTCTGCTTTAGAGAGTTCAAAATAGTCACTGGCATCATGCACTGCATCATACGCATTATCATACGTAGCCAAAATACGTTCTGCTTTGGTTTTTTCTTGAGAAATTTTCCCTGCATTGGCTACATCGTTCCAAAAATCAGCATCCTGCTGCATCTCTTCTATCTCTTTTAGTCTATCTTGCAAGACATCTGGTTTTACAATATTTTTAATATTGTCCATTTTGATAGTAAGTGATTTGAGTAATTCGCTGTATTCGTATGCATCCATAGTAAAAACCTAGTGTAATTTTGATATGATTTTATCAAAATATAGTGAAATATGAGGTTAGAGATGGTTATCGTTCGGACAATAGAGGCTTTACAGGAAGCAAAAAATGCATTATCGGGCTCTATAGGTTTTGTGCCTACAATGGGAGCACTGCACAAAGGACATCTTTCACTCATACAACAAGCCAGAAAAGAAAATGAACATCTCATCGTTTCTATTTTCGTTAATCCTACACAGTTTTTGGAAGGGGAAGACTTAGAGGCTTATCCTCGCAAAGAGGAAGCAGACAGCAAGATATGTGAATTGGCAGGGGTAGATATACTCTTTATGCCAAGCATAGATACTATGTATGAAGAGGATGAACTCTGCATAGGAGCACCAGCTGTTCGTGGGTATATTTTGGAAGGTGAGAAACGTCCTGGCCATTTTGATGGTATGCTTCAAGTGGTGATGAAACTTCTCAATCTCAGTGGAGCAGACAATGCGTACTTTGGGAAAAAAGATGCACAACAGCTTGCACTCATCACCCAGATGGTTAAAAATTATTTCATGGATGTCAATATCATTCCCTGTCAGATTATACGAGATGACAATGGATTGGCACTCAGTAGTCGTAATGTCTACTTGCAAGGTGATGAAAAAACACGTGCCCTATCTCTTGCTAGATCACTCAAACGTGCAACCAAAATGGTGATGTCAGGTGAACTCGATGTTGAAGTGATCAAAAAAGAGATGTTGACAGTACTCGAAGAAACGGATGAAGTTGAGTATATTGCGATTGTCGATAGAGAATTCAATGCACTTGAGACTGTAGAGATAGGGAATACTATCATCCTTGTGGCAGCATGGGTAGGAAAACCCAGACTGATAGATAATTTGTGGATCTAAGGTTACCTCTAAAATAGATCTTCAAAAAGTTCTTCTGTTGATTTATCTTTTGCAGGCTTTGTGTTGACTGGTTTAGGTTGAGGTGTTGGTTCAAGCTTGAAAAGTTCTTTTACAGAAGGTTTAGGTTTGGTAACTGGCTTAACGGTTACTTTTTTCTTTTCCTTTTTTTGTTCTACCATTGGTTTTTGTATGATCTTAGGCGGTGTTTTTGGTTCCACTTTGATTTCTGGACTGGCTACTTCAAGTCCACCTTCTGGCTTAAGATAATCCAGTTCTACAAGTATATCCAGCATTCTTCTAAATGTCGGTACAGCTGATTGTGATGCGAAGTATTTATAGCGTTTTTTAGCACGTATCACTAGCGCCCCGATCGTATATTTGTGACCCTCTTTATCGTTGGCAAAGCCATAAAAACTACTATGGTACTCTCTCACATAGCGACCCTTTTTTGCGATGTGAGCTGTTCCTGTTTTCCCACCGACTTCTAATCCTGGGTACTGTGCTTTCACACCAGTACCTCGTTTGACCACTTCTAAAAGGATATCATGTATCTGGTTGGCAGATTTTTTACTGACCGCTTGCATATTTCCAATCTTAGGAGGAAGAGTGTAGTGCTTTCCTTGTGCATCTTGCAAGTAATCGACTAAACGAGGCGTAACGGCTAAACCATCATTGTTAAAAGCTGAATAGGCTTTCATCAGTTGGGTGAAAGTGACCATCATACCATAGCCAAATGAAGAGTTGGCTCTATGCATTTTATGATCAAGTAACCTAAGTGGTTTAAGAGAGCCGGGCAGATCACGTGAGAGGTCTATCCCTGTTTTTTGGGCGAGTCCAAACTTGAGTAAACCTTCTCTAAACTCTTTACCTGTAAGTAGCCATGAGATTTGAGACGTACCGATGTTTGATGAGTGTACAATGATATCCGTTACAGGAATAGACTCAAAATAATCATCATCACTGACACTCTGACCACCGGTGATGTCAAATTTTTTATATCCTGTCTTAAACCATGTGTTAGGGGTAATTCTCTTTTTGTCAAGTGCCATTGCAACGGTAAGAGGTTTAAGTACTGAACCTGCCTCATAAGGGTACTCTGTAAATTTTGGTACGAGTGCAGCGATATCTTTTTGCCTAATGTGTGAAGGGTCGTAACGTTCAGAACTTGCCAAGCTCAGTACTTTCCCTGTGTCACTCTCCATGATACCTACGATGATCTCATCGGCATCAATGCTGAGTTTCATTTGATCGAGCATGAGTTCAACACGTCTCTGCAAAGCAAGAGGAATGTTGAGATGTAGATCTAAGCCGTCTACACGTTGTATCTTGATACTATTTTTGTCATGGATGACGGCACCGACAACATCACGTTTACCCTGAAAGTATCCATTTTTTTTAGATGTAATATGTTTTTCGTATGCCCGTTCAAGACCTTTTTTCCCTGATGGACGGGTGTATTTTCCATCACTTTTATCACCTACATAGCCCAATATGGGACTTAAAACATCACCAAGAGGAAAGCGTCTGCTCTCACCATTTTCTATGATATCCAAACCATAGACTACCTCTATACCACTACGGGTTTTGATAGACTGAAAAACATCTAGTTTTCGTAATTTATAAGCAAGTGATTTGAGCTGCATAGCGGATCGTGCATTAATGGTTTTAGAGAGGATAATATTGCCTTTTATCTCTTTGCCTTTACGATTTTTAAATCTTTTAAGGATCTTTTTTTCAGGGATACCACTGTAGATACTGAAAAGTTTGACAAAAAGTGCTTTTTTGTCAGGATCTATACTCGCACCGCGTATCACAGCTTGATAGGTTTTTTGTGAGCTGCTGAGTGTATAATCATCTGCAGAGATGATGGACCCACGAAATGAACGGTCATGAATAGTAGAGTTATGGCTGGGAATACGTCTGTCTGAAGTGATGGTCTTCATTACGGAAAATAAGAAAATACCCATGAAAAGCAGTAAGAGTACAAAAAGAATAAAAATTTTGTTCTTTCTTTGATGTATTGCTTTATTTTGTATTTCTTTATGATTCGGCATTTAGTGACTCACTATACTGATCTTTAGCTCTTGTATTCATATTTCCCTCTTATAGAGTCTAATTTTATCAAAGTTATCTGTTAAATCTGATAAAATACTAATTAATATAATAAAAGAGAATACGATATGATAGATAAACCCCTTTTAGCTGGTGTCATGATACTTTTGACACTTTCATTAGTGATGAGCTATTCTCTCTCTACGTATACCATCTTGCATTTTAATTATGCAGACTTTCATTTTTTTATACGGCAAAGTATGGCTATTTTTATAGGGTTTGTCACGATGGTGTTTTTAAGTAAAATGGATCCTGACAAATGGTTTTCAAGAATAGGGTTGTTACTATTTGTACTCTTTTTTATCTTAATGATAGTCATGCAGTTTTTACCTTCTTCTCTAGTGAATGCAGTAGGTGGTGCCAAAAGATGGATACGTGTGGGACCGATGTCCATTGCACCAGTGGAGTTCTTTAAAGTAGGGTTCATCTTCTTTTTGGCATGGAGTTTTTCTCGTAAATTACTGAATAAAACAAAAATGGGGTTTTGGGAAGAAGTGCGCGCCTTTGCGCCTTATATTTTTGTCTTTCTTGTGGCAGTCGTTATCATTGCTGTGTTTCAAAAAGATTTAGGTCAAGTGGTCGTACTGGGTGGGACATTGATGGTTCTGTTTTTATTTATAGGGAGTTCTTGGAAATTCTTTTTAACGATGATCTCGGGTGGTTTTATCGCCTTTATAGGGCTAATCTTTTTTGCACCTCACCGTATGGCACGGATAAAAAGTTGGTGGGGTACTGTGCAGGACAGTATTTTGTCACTCTTCCCTTTTGAATCTGTTCAAAACCTTCGTATAGAAGTAGGAAAAGAGCCTTATCAGATATCTAACTCCCTCAATGCTATCCATAATGGTGGTTTTTTTGGACAAGGTCTGGGAAATGGTCAGTTTAAACTGGGCTATTTAAGTGAAGTACATACAGACTTTATCTTAGCAGGTATCACAGAAGAGTTAGGACTTTTTGGACTTACTTTGGTGACACTGACGATGTTGTTTATTGTATTTCGTATTTTTAAGATCGCTTCAAAGGTGAAAAATCCTATGTATTATCTCTATTCTATCGGTGTTGGGTTACTGATTGCATTTGCATTTATCCTTAACTCTTATGGTATCTCCGGTATTACACCAATTAAAGGAATTGCTGTACCGTTTTTAAGCTATGGGGGTTCACACATATGGGCTTCTTGTATCGCTATAGGTATGGTGTTGATGGTATCTAAAAAAGTACCAAGAGACAGTAAAGGACGCATAAAATGAGTATCGTAATGACTGGTGGTGGGACAGGTGGACATCTTGCCATCATCAAAGCAGTGAAAGAACATTTGAAAGAGGAAGAGCTTATTTATATTGGTTCAACCAAAGGACAAGACAAGCAGTGGTTCGAAGAAGATGATGATTTTACATACAAATATTTTTTTGAGACACGTGGTGTTGTAAATCAGGGTGCATTAGGTAAGGTAAAATCTCTTTTGATGATGGCCAAGGCAACCTTGAAAGCTATTAAACTTTTAAGAAAACACAAGGCAAAAGTGGTCTTCTCAGTAGGTGGATTTTCTGCGGCTGCTACAGCATTTGCAGCGAAGATCTTACGTATACCTTTGGTGATTCACGAGCAAAATGCAGCACTGGGTTCGCTTAACAAACTGCTCAAGTCACATGCCACAGCATTCATCTCTTCGTATCTTGAAGAGAGTCCTATCAAAGCATATCCGATCAAACAAATATTTTTTGATAATGCCCGTATACGAGAGAAGGTTAGCACGATCATCTTTCTTGGAGGTTCTCAAGGGGCAAAGGCCATCAATACCCTGGCTTTACAGATAGCACCTCAACTAAAAGAAAAAGGCATTAAGATCATTCATCAGGCAGGACAGAATAACATTGATGAGGTGCAAAAAGCTTATGATGATCTGGGTATAGAAGCAGAAGTATTTGGTTTTACCGATAGGTTGGCAGATTATATGAATGAAGCAGATTTCGCCATAGCACGTTCAGGTGCCTCTACACTATGGGAGCTTTCTGCTACGGCTGTACCTACACTCTACATTCCTTACCCGTATGCTGCCAGTGACCATCAGTTTCATAATGCGCAATTCTTGGTAGAAAAAGATCTCGCATGGATCATGAGAGAAAAAGAGATAGATACGGATAAAGTCTTGGCATTACTGGATGAAGATCTAGCAGATAAAAGCAGAGGGCTTATGGAGATCGTTGAAAAAAACGGTAGTGAGAAAATAGCTGCTTTATTGACACAAATCTGACACGATTATGGTGTATTATTGTTTAAATTAAAAGGAAAAAGATTAATAATGAAAAAGTTTATGATGTTGATATTGTCTGTCGTATCTGTGATTGCATTGAGTGGTTGTGGTGGAGGAAGTGGAAGTGGAAGTGCTACCTTCGGAGTCGATGAAGTTAATATTTATGATTTAAATCAAGGATTTTTAGTAACTGCAAATATAGTAAATGTTATAGATCAACCTGAAATAGAGATTCAATTTTGTGGAGACTCTTATAATATATATGACTATAGTGTGAGTAGTGAAATTGATTCAGGAATATTCATAACAAATAATTACTATATTGATTTTGTCTCAGATATACATTTCCCTTATAGTCTTGATACTTTTGGAATTAGTGATGATTTTCTTTTAGTAGGAGAGACTTATCCTGTAGATGGTGAAGATTGGAGAATTACATATATTGAATTAATCGATTGTCTTTAGTCTACTTGTTTATAGGTATTTTATTATTCTTTACTTCTTTTGTAGGTATAGATAATAATATAGAAAGATGATAGTCAAAAAGAGCTGTGCAATTGACACAAATTTAACACAATTATTAAATACTCTACTCTTGGACCTATCCAAAGTGGGGCTATATATTTCTGAAATAGAACGTATAGTCTCATGAAATTTTACTCTTTACCTACCAATAACCACATTTTAGATAAAATATCTCTAATTTATATTAGGATATTTTCAATGGATATTAGAAAAGATTTTTTAGACTTTTTTCAAAGTAAAGGGCATCAGCTCATACCAAGCTCACCACTCGTACCAGACGATGCGACACTTATGTTTACCAACGCAGGTATGGTACAGTTTAAGAACATTTTTACAGGTGAAGCGCCTATTCCTGCAACACCTCGTGCTACTTCTTCACAAACCTGTTTAAGAGCAGGCGGAAAACACAATGACCTTGACAATGTCGGCTATACAGCACGTCACCATACACTTTTTGAAATGCTGGGGAACTTCTCTTTTGCGGATTATTTCAAAGAAGAAACCATCGCTTATGCATGGGAGTTCATTACAAGTGAGAAGTATTTGAATCTTCCTATAGACAAACTATGGGTAACTGTACATGACAGTGATGATGAAGCTGAAGAGATGTGGAAAAAACATATAGTTGCCGATCGTATCCTTCGTTTTGGTGATGCAGACAACTTCTGGCAGATGGGTGACACGGGTCCTTGTGGTCCTTGTTCTGAAATTTTCTATGACCAGGGTGAAGAAAACTTCAATGGCCCGGAAGATAAAATGGGTGGAGAGGGTGATAGATTTTTAGAGATCTGGAACCTGGTATTCATGCAGTACTTCCGGGATGAAACAGGTACACTTAACCCGCTTCCTAAACCTAGTATCGATACAGGTATGGGACTTGAGAGAGTAGTTGCGATCAAAGAAGGTAAGTTAAACAACTACCACTCATCACTCTTTATGCCTTTCTTAGAGAAGATAGGTGAACTCGTCGGTGCACCTTATGACTTTGATGCAGCTAATTCTGCTTCTTACCGTGTTATCGCAGATCACCTGCGTTCTTGTTCTTTCTTGCTGGCTCAGGGAGTAAACTTTGACAAAGAGGGACGTGGATATGTACTTCGCCGTATCATGCGTCGTGCCATTCGTCACGGATACTTACTTGGATTACGTGAACCGTTCATGTATAAACTCGTTGATACCCTAGTGGCACTTATGGGTGGACAGTACGACTATCTTACGAGTAAATCTGAAGCGATCAAAACATCTATGAAAATGGAAGAAGAGCGTTTCTTCGATACGATCGAAGCAGGGATAAAACTCTTTAATGAAGAACTGAAAAATACTACAGATATATTTAACGGTGAAGTAGCATTTAAACTTTATGACACATACGGTTTCCCGCTTGACCTCACAGAAGACATGCTTCGTGAAAAAAATATCAAGCTGGATATCGATGCGTTTGATGCAAAGATGGAAGCACAAAAAGCACAGTCTAAAGCCAATTGGAAAGGTACTGGTGACGCTGCAACAACAGGTGATTTTAAAGCACTTAAAGAGAGGTTTGATAACAATGAGTTTGTAGGTTACACAAGCAATTCAGCTCAGGCAAAAGTACTGGCACTGCTTGATGAAGATTTTAAGCAGGTAGAGAGCATCGATGGCAAGGGTTGGGTACTTCTTGACAAAACACCATTTTATGCAGAGTCAGGTGGGCAGACAGGTGATGTTGGAACACTCGGTAATGATGTAAAAGTACTTGACACAAGAAAGTTCTTAGAGATGAATCTCTCAGAAGTCAAAGGTAAACTCTCTGTGGGTGATGAGGTAGAAGCAGTAGTAGATAACAGCCGTGCTGAGATAGAGAAACATCACTCTGCAACACACTTGCTTCATGCAGCACTTAGAGACATCCTGGGTGACCACATCGCACAGGCGGGTTCACTCAATGACGATAAAAGATTGCGTTTTGACTTTTCTCATCCACAGGCGATGACTGCAGAAGAGCTCGTTAAAGTAGAAGCGTGGGTCAACGATAAGATCAGCAGAGCCGTTGCTGGAAAAACAGAAGTAATGTCTGTTGATGAAGCGAAGAATTCTGGTGCTATGGCACTCTTTGGCGAGAAATATGGTGATGAAGTACGGGTGGTAAGTTTTGCTGGAGACTCCATAGAACTCTGTGGTGGTACACACGTCGACAATGCTGCACAGATTGGTCTTTTTATGATCACTAAAGAAAGTGGTGTAAGTGCTGGTGTGAGACGTATAGAGGCTATCTGTGGAAATGCTGCCAGAGAGGGTGTAAATGCATTAAGAGATGAGCTAAATGAGATTAAAACAGAACTTAAGAACCAAAATCCGATAGCAGGTATCGCTAAACTCAAAGAGCAGGTTAAAACACTGAAAGGTGAATTAGCTTCAGCAATGAGTAGCAGTCAAAAAGAGTTAACGGCCGTTGAGGTTAATGGTGTGAATATTATTGTAGAAGAAGTGGAGAACGGTGACATTAAAACCATGATCGATGAGCTTAAAAATAAATATGAAAATATCGCTGTGATGCTATTTATGAAAAAAGGTGACAAAGTGATGCTTGCTGCGGGGTCTAAAAATACACCGATCAAAGCAGGTGACTGGATCAAGTCAATCGCTCCAATCGTTGGTGGCGGTGGTGGTGGACGTCCTGACTTTGCACAGGCAGGCGGGAAAGATCCAAGTAAGATCACAACTGCGTTAGAAGAAGCAAAAGTTTATTTGAGTGAAATCCTTGAAGGAGGAAATTAAGATGACAGAACTATTTAACAACTATGGACATTTGATCGTTTTTTTACATGTACTTTCTGCCTTTATCTGGGTAGGCGGTATGATTGCAATCCGTTTGGTAGTGCATCCAGTGATAAGCGGGGGAGGAGTGACGCCAGAGCAGAAGTTACAAAGTGATGTGATGTCTGTGATGTTGGTACCTAAACAGAGATTGGGTATGACCCTGCAGATCACGGGTAAGCTCTTTAATCTTGTCATGCTTTTCATTGTCATTCTATTTGCCACAGGTCTAATAATGGCGATAGCCACAGGGGGACACCATGGTGATCTAAAATCACTTTTTCTCTCTAAAGAGATACTTTGGACAGTGATGGCAGTCAATTACACCTATATGTATGTTAAACGTGCAAAAGCGTGGAAGTTATTTTCTAGGGGTGAGGTTGCACTTGCTAAAGCACAGATGAGTTTCATTCCTAACTTACTTTTACCCCTCAATATTGTGTTAGGAATAGTAGCGTTATGGTTAGGTGTGTCTCTTAGAGGACTGTAATGATTTGTTTATGTTCATCTTCTGAAAGCAGGGCATTGCTCCTAAACAATTTTGGAATCGATTTTATTCAAAAGTCAGCAGAGTATGATGAAGAACAGATCACTACAGCTATAGCAAAAGATTTTGTCTATACAGCAAGTAAAGGTAAGTTAGATGCAGCCATTCGTGAGTTTGGATTGGAGATACCTTTACTTTGTTCAGATACGGTTATCGCAGCTGCTGATGGGACTATCTTACGAAAAGCCAAAAATGTAGAAGATGCAAGACGTATTTTGAACATACAAAGCGGTTCGACTATTTCCATTATTTCCTCTGCTCACTACAAGTCAAAGAGACTTGCTTTTTCAGATATTTCAGCAACGCATTATCATTTTTCAAAGTTTGAAGAAGATGATCTGGAGAGATATCTTGAGAGTGGACTATGGAAGGGTAAGGCAGGAGGATGTATGGTTGAAGGCTTTTGCAAAAAGTACATCAAATCTGTAGACGGGTATGAAAGTACAGCAATGGGACTGCAAGTGGAAAGTCTCTTACCATGGATCAAGGTTGGAAGTTAAGATGTATGAAAACGAATTAAAAGCCCTTAAAAAAGCGGGACGATTTAGAGAGCGTAAGCTTTTTGATGACAGATTGGATGATCTGGCTTCTAATGATTACCTGGGTTTGTCACTGAACAAAAAACAGTTTAAAAAAGCAGTAAAACTTGTCAATGAATATGACACGGTAAGTTCTAAAGCCAGTATGTTGGTGAATGGATATCACCCTATACACAGGATCTTTGAAATGACCATGGCAGAATATAACGGTTTTGAAGAAGGACTTGTAGTAGGTTCGGGTTTTCTTGCAAACATGGCACTTATAGAGGCATTGGTTCGCAAAGGAGATATACTTTTTATGGATGAAGAGTATCATGCTTCTGGTGTGATGGCTTCACAACTTTTGGGAGACAGAGTAGTGATGTTTGCACATAATGATGCCGATGACTTAAGAGAAAAGTTAGCAGCACATCCGGCTAAAAGACAGATCATCGCGGTAGAAGGTGTCTACTCTATGGGTGGAGATCTTTGTAAGAAAGAGATATTTGAGCTTGCCGATCAAGTCAAAGCACTGCTCATCGTCGATGAAGCACACAGTGCAGGGGTACTTGGTCTGAAACTGTTGGGTATCTTTGAATATTATGGCATCACCATCAATGAAAGACATATCAAAATGGGGACATTGGGTAAAGCTTATGGTTCTTATGGGGCATATATTTTGGCTTCCAAAAATGTTATAAGTTTCTTGGAAAACAGGGCAAAACCCATCATCTACTCTACTGCACCCTCTGTGTTTGATACAGCACTGGCACTGGTCAATGTAAAACATATACGTAAAAATGCAGAAAAATATACAAAGAAGATCTTGGATCGGCAGATGGCGGTAAAAAAACAGATGGGAATGAATTGTCAGAGTTTGATCGTACCTATAGAGATGCCAAGTAATGAGCATGCGCTTTATGTACAAAAAGGACTGATGGCACAAGGGTATCTGGTAGGAGCTATACGTCAACCTACAGTGCAGAAACCTATCATGAGGGTCATACTTAACTTGAGTGTATCTATACAGAAGATCAGACATGCGTTAGCACTCATTAGCCATAACACGGTACAATAACCATTAAAATAAAAATATGTATATATTAATCATAAAGGGTCTGTGTGTTCAATAGTTTAGTAAAAGGTTCCATTATCTTAGCAATGGTATTTGGAGTAGCATTGACTGCAGCTTTTATTTATGCCTATGAAGAGATATCTTTGGATGCAGATAAACTCATCAACTATAAGCCGGAAACTTCGTCTATCATTTATGATAGACATGGTGAGAAACTGGCGTATGTGTTTAAAAAACAACACCGTCTTTACGCACGTTATGATGAAATCCCCGGTTTTCTTGTTGAAGGGCTTGTGGCGATGGAAGATACACAGTTCTTTGAACACAATGGTGTGAATCCAGATGCGATCCTAAGAGCGATAGTTAAAGACATTCAAGCAGGTGCTTTTGTTGAGGGTGGAAGTACACTGACTCAACAACTCATTAAGAACAAAATACTCTCAAACGAAAAGAAACTGGCACGTAAGATCAAAGAAGCCATCTTAGCACTGAAGATCGAACATGAGTTAAGTAAAGAAGATATCATTGAGCGATATCTCAATGAAATATCGTATGGAAATAACTACTTTGGTGTTAAAACCGCTGCAAATGGATATTTTCATAAAGAGATGAATGAGTTGACGCTCAAAGAAGCGGCTATTTTGGTAGGTTTGCCAAATGCACCAAGTTTTTATAATCCACTTAAACATTATAAACGTGCCTTAGACCGTGCCAACAATGTACTCTACCGTATGAAAAGTATAGGATGGATCACGCAAAGTGATTATCTTAAAGCAGTGAAAGAATCCCCTAAAGTCTATAGGACTTCGTTAACACAAAATATAGCACCTGGTATCGTAGATGAGGTACTGAGACGGTTTAAAGGGAAACTGGGTGATATCCGTACCGGTGGGTATCAGATATATACGACTGTGGATATGAAACAGCAAGCTATTGCGATCGAGGCGGTTGATTTTGCCTACAACAAAGCACTTAAAAAATATAAAGAAAAAGCAGAAACTTCTACATTAAATACAGCATTTGTGGCTGTTGAGAGTAAAACAGGTGATATTTTAGCGATGGTCGGTGGGGCAGATTATGAAAAATCTGCCTATAACCGTGTGACACAATCCAAACGTCAGCCTGGATCTGCATTTAAACCGTTTATTTACCAAACTGCATTAGACATGGGATATAATCCTGCAAGTCCTTTGACAGACCTGGCGAGAACCTTTCAGTACTACTATAAAGGTAAACCTAAAATTTGGGCACCTAAAAATTATGAACGTGACTTTAAAGGATTCATCGCTTTTAGAGAAGCACTGGTACATTCACGGAACCTTGCGACCATTAACCTGGTGGCTGATCTAGGTGTAAGTACCATCCGTAAAAGATTGGCATTTTTAGACGTACCGCATATCCCTAGAGATATGTCTATAGCACTGGGTAACCTTGGGTTAAGTCCACTTAAAATGGCGCAGATATTTTCAGTTTTTGCCAATGAAGGTCATATGATAGCACCTAGATTGGTGAGTAAAATCATCTCTAAAGAGGGAGCTGTGATCTATGAAACCCGTCCTAAAGAGATAGAAGGTTTTACTACACCAGAACAAGCATACCTGATGACGGATGTGTTAAAAGATGTCGTCAAAAGAGGTACAGGTAGAAATGCACGGGTAGAAGGCATAGAACTGGCAGGGAAAACAGGAACAACTAACAACAACATAGATGCATGGTTCTGTGGATACTCTCCAACCATAGAAACTATCGTTTGGTTTGGTAGAGATGACAATAAACGCATAGGACGTGGAGCGACTGGAGGTGCACTGGCTGCACCAGCATTTGCTTTTTACTATAAAAGATTATTAGAATTATACCCTGAAACAAAACGGACATTTGACATACCTGAAGGTGTATTTAGAGGGGAGTATGAAGGCAAAGCAGAACTTTACACAGAAAATTCTCCACTACCTGACAGTCACAAAAAACCAATACAAAATTATAATGAATACGATCAACTCTTAGAAGAAGAGATGGAGATCACGGAAGATATTGATCCTGAAGATGGAGAGATAGGCTTTGCACCTACGATCAATATCGATGAAGAGCCGATTTCTGAAGAAGAAATTGTTGAAGAGGAAGAGGATCCCTTACATCCTAAACGGAAAGTGCCTTTGACTCCTGTTTCTAACGATAGTGGTACCTTATTTTAGGATGAAAAAAGAGTTACTTTTTGTTGTTGACCCCATGTGTTCATGGTGTTGGGGCTTTACTCCTATTATAGAAGAGCTACGTAGTACTTTGAGTGATGAGTACAGCTTCTCGTTGGTCTTAGGTGGCTTACGTACTAAAGATGAAATGCCTTGGAATGAAACGTCTAAAGAGTTTCTTAGAGGACATTGGAAACAAGTGTCTCATAGAACGGGACAACGATTTTCAGATAGCATATTCGAAAAAGAGTGTTTTGACTATGACACGTATCCTGCATGCAAAGCGGTCCTAACAGTACGCGAACTTTTTGGGATGCACAGTGCTTTTGCGTATCTGCATACGATACAAGAAGCATTTTATACAAGAGCTGAAGACATCACAAATATAAATGTTTTATATACGCTATTGAATATGACAGAGTCAGATAAGAACTCCTTTAGAAAGTTTTTTGAAAGTGACAGAGCGCAGCTCCTGATGGAACATGATTTTGCCAAAGCACGTTCCATGGGAGCCAATGCATTTCCTTCTGTTGTTATAGATGAAGAGGGACATATGCTATGTCAAAAAGGCTACAGAAGTCTATTTGACATGCAAAAGCTATTAAAATAGCGTGATAGAAATAATAATATTGGAGAATACATATGCATAGTTTCGCACCAGAGATCATACTTATAACTATACTGGGCTTGGTTGTCTTTTCAGATGCCATGGCCAACAAACTGAAAATACCTTCAGTTTTTTTACTGCTCATAGGTTCATACACAATTTACACCTATGTACCTATAGCTGTACCTATAGATCTAAAACACTATTTTGATGCGATCATTCTGTTCTGTATCCCTCTTATCTTTATGGGAGATGCTTTGCACTTGCACTTCTCAGATATCAAGAAATACGGTTGGGATATCTTTTACTTAGCCGTTATTGCTGTAGCACTCTCCATCTCTGTGGGTGCGAGTATGTACTACTTTAGTGTATTTGAAGGGTTAACTTTGGGTGCGTATGTGTCACTCTTTGCTATCAATATGGCTACGGATGCCGTCTCTGTACAATCCATACTTTCTCGTTTTAAAGGCATAAGCCATCACATCAAAGTACTCATAGAGGGTGAATCACTTGGGAATGATGCTACGGCTGTTATTGCGTTCTTCTTCATTGGACTACCTTGGATGATGAGTGGAGAGATAGATGCAGGTCATGCGGTAATGGATGCCTTGCGTGTATTTGTAGTGAGTTTGGGTATAGGTATCGCTATAGGATTTGTCTTTTATATGCTGATGAAACTCTTTTCAGATAAAAGAGGAGAGTTCTTTGCTTTTATCATCGAAGCATATCTTGCCTATGTGGTAGCAGAAGAGATGCATGTCAGTGGTATCTTGACACTTATTACGGCCATCATCGCGACAAAAGCATGGATAGATATGGACATAAAAGCCCATGAAACAGAAGGTACAGCACGTAAAACGAAAAGTTTTATGCGTAAGCTTCGTTTAGAAGATATTAAAGCTACGACCAATGAAAGATTGGAATATATCTATGAAATGGCAAAAGAGTTTGGATACATCGCTGCAGTTATGATATTTTTTGTACTAGCTGAGATGGTGAGTTTAGAAAAACTTTGGGCATACAAAACTGAAATACTCATTATGTTTGCTATCACGACGTTTATTCGCGCAGCATCGATGGCAAAATTTGCCTTCTTTGGGCATAAAACAAAAGCCATCCAACCAGTAGGAAAAGAGGGTTGGTTCATTTTAACCTTCTCTGGTATGAAAGGTGCACTCTCTATCATCTTGGTACACATGATACCGGCTTCCTTTGAATACAAAGAGTTTTTTGAAGTGGTGACAACAGGTGTGGTTATGATGTCAATCTTTGTATATGGAACAGTACTTTGGACTTATTTTACATTTATAAAGAAAGAAGTCGAGCCTTCGATTTTTAAGAAGTAGAAAAATAGGCATTTCGTTCATCACAATGCTAAAGCTAAGATGAACGTGAACGCTATAAGGATTATTTTCTTAACTCACTAAATCTTCTCAGTCAATACTCCAACTCAACTCTTTTTTCTGCTTTTGCATCCACTTTTTCTTCTAAAAATTATATGTAGAGTCATATCTTATATTGGAGTGAAATAAGTATTAAAGAAAAGGCAAAGTTTATTTGAGATTTAAAAAGAGGTTATAAAAGTTTAGAACAGATATTCCCTCGAAGGCCGAGGGAATAAGATATTAGCAAGAATACGTTGTTTGGAATTCAAACCCTGTAGGTCTAGCTTCATCTGGATGAACTTGGCTTTCAAACATATATTGTCTGTAAGTATTGATAAATTCAGCAGACATAACTGGTCTAAGGAATTCATAGTCACCACGAAGTCCTTCAAGTGCTTCTCTTAATGTACGTGGCATTTGAGGAATATTTTTTTCTTTGATCTCATCAAGTGTAAGTTCAAAAAGGTCAATATCCATAGGTCCTACAGGTACATCTGCATGTTTGATCCCATCAAGACCTGCTAGCATTAGTACTGCAAAACAAAGGTAAGGACACGCAGTTGAGTCTGGGAATCTAGTCTCAATTCTAGTAGCCATTTCACCTGCACCATAAGGGATACGACAAGCAGCTGATCTGTTTTGGCTTGAGTAAGTCAAGATAGATGGTGCTTCGTAACCTGGAACAAGTCTTTTATATGAGTTTGTAGATGGGTTTGTAAATGATGCAACTGCACCAGAGTGTCTAAATACACCACCAAGGTATTGAAGTGCTGTTTGGCTTAGGTTTGCATAGGCACCTTCTTCATAGAATGTATTTTTACCATCTTTCCAGATTGATTGGTGTACGTGCATACCGTTACCGTTGTCACCATAAAGTGGTTTTGGCATAAATGTTGCCGTTTTACCGTTAAGGTGCGCTACCATTTTTACAACATATTTGTATTTTTGTACGTTATCTGCCGCTTCGATCATGTTACCAAATTTGATACCGATCTCACCTTGAGCCTGAGCAACTTCGTGGTGACCCAACATAACTGTCAAACCTACCTCTTCAAGAAGTAACATCATCTCAGCACGTAGATCAACCATAGTATCTACAGGCATTACAGGGAAGTATCCGCCTTTAACACCTGGTTGATGACCCATGTTCCCCTGCTCACCATAGTCTGTTGAACGGTTCCAGTCACCCTCTTCAGAATCAACTCTAAATCCTGATTGGTTTACGCCAGACCAGACTCTAACATCGTCAAAAATAAAGAATTCATTTTCAGGACCAAAGAATGCATCATCACCCACACCAGACTCTTCCATATACTTCAGTGTCTTTTTAGCAATAGATCTTGGACATCTTTCATAAAGGTCATTTTTGTAAATGTCATACACATCACAGATAACAATGATCGTAGAGTCCGCGGTAAACGGGTCAAGGAACGCAGTCCCAATATCTGGTTTAAGTAGCATATCTGATTTCTCGATAGGCTGCCAGTTTTCGATAGATGAACCATCAAAAGGGACACCAGCATTAATCATGTTTGCCTCAACAGCAGACATACGGTAAGAAATATGGTGCCATTTACCTTTGATATCTGTAAATCTAAAATCTATAAACTCTACCTCATTCTCTTCACAATACTTATAAAACTCATCTGTGTTGTTAACAAATTTACCCATAAAACGCTCCTAAATTAATTTTTATCCTTATATTATAGCCACTAAAAAATTAGTTACTTCAGTCTTTGTGCCTAAAAAGTAACCAATTGTCTATCTCGTCCTTGAAAAGTAGCAGCTTTTGTATATCCGACCTCTTTCGCAAGGGAGGTAGCAAGATCATAACTAAAGCCGACTTGTTCAAGAGAATGTGCATCAGAAGAGAAGGTAATAGGAATGTCAAGAGCATAAGCCTCTTCCAGTAACCCGCGTGATGGGTAGAGTTCCCCTATAGGTTTACGAAGACCGGCGGTGTTGACTTCCAATACCATGTTGGAGCTCTTGATAGCTTGAAGTGCATTCCTGGCCAGGATTCTTACATCTTGTTTAGGCATAAATTTGAATACTTTGATCAGATCAAGGTGTCCTACGATGTCAAACTTTCCGGATTTTGCCATCGCCTCTGTGGCTTCAAAGTACGCTTGCCATATTTCATCTATATTTTTGTTTTTCCAGCCGGCGATGAATTCGGGATTATCAAAACTCCATTTATCTATGAAGTGTATAGAGCCTATCAAATAGTCAACTTTCGCAGATAAAACCTTATCGTCCATATGTCCTGGAAGGTAGTCGACTTCATAACCAAATAAGATATCTATGTCATTTTTATACTGTTCTTTTGCACCGAGTATATCATCTGTGTATGCTTGCATTTCTTCAAATGCCAGACGATAATGTGGGTCAAAATCCATAGGTGCATGTTCGGAAAATCCGTATATATCTATACCCAGTTCTATGGCTCTTTGGATGTACTCATCAACAGTACCTTCAGCATGGTTACAACGTGTAGTGTGGTTATGTAAATCTATTCTCATGAGATGATTTTAGCATAAAAACTGTTTTTTACTACTATTTAGATAGAATAAAGACAATATTTTAGAATAGGATGATTATGCAAAACAAAGTAGAACTTTTAGCACCGGCGGGTAATTTGGAGAAAATGAAGATCGCTCTGAATTATGGTGCTGACGCTGTATATGGCGGTACAAGTACTTTCTCACTACGTATACGTTCGGGTAAAGAGTTTGACATGGAGTCCTACGCTGCAGGTATAGAATATGCGCATGAACGTGGTAAAAAAGTCTATTCTACAGTGAATTCATTTCCCTTTAATTCACAGATGAAACTGTATGAAAACCATATTGCAAAAATTGCAGAACTGAAACCAGATGCGCTTATTGTCTCTTCTCCAGGTGTTGTGAAGATCGCTGCAAAGATTGCACCTGATATCCCTATACACCTTTCCACACAAGCCAATGTAATGAATGCGATGGATGCAGAAGTGTATTATGACTTAGGGGTCAAACGGATCATCGTGGCGCGTGAGATAAGTCTGAAAGATTGTGAAGCGATAAAAAATCATATTCCAGACTTGGAGTTGGAGATATTTGTACATGGTTCGATGTGTTTTGCTTATTCGGGACGTTGTCTTATCTCTTCTTTGCAAACGGGGCGTGTACCCAACCGTGGATCTTGTGCAAATGATTGTCGTTTCCCCTATGAGATCTATGCGCATAATCCTGAATCTGGGACAACTTTTAGACTGGATGAAGAAGAGGGTATAGGGACCTATATCATGAATGCCAAAGATATGAATATGGCATCACATGTGGATGAGATACTCAAATCAGGTGTTATTGACTCACTGAAGATAGAAGGGCGTACGAAATCACCTTACTATGCAGGTGTTGTGACTAAAGCTTATCGTCATGCAATCGATGATTATTATGCTAATGATTTTGACGCAAGCCGTTACCAGCGTGAGATCGGAACAACACAAAATCGTGGTTTTACCGATGCTTATCTACTCTCTCGTCCTTTTGACAGAAATGATACTGAGTCAAATGAATTCTCTATACAGTATGGAACACACCAGGTTGCAGGACTTGTATTAGAAGATGGACTCAGCTGGAAGTGTAAAGATAAAACCTGCGTTGGCGATAGAGTAGAGATCGTTTTACCTGTGGGTGCTAGCGTTGATCTCGTAGACAATGATGTAGGATCGATAGAGGAGATCAATGGGCAGTATTGGTTGACGTTTAAAAAGATGGTATCTACTACGGGTAAAGAGTTTGAGTGTATCCACTCTGGTGATCTCAATGACATTAAATTACCAACTAAACTACCGGGATATACAATTTTAAGACGTGAAATTGCTGAGGCATTGGAGAAAAAGGGATTGACAGAAGTGTCGACACCAATGAAGCAAGAACAAGAGGCCAAAGCAACAATTAAGGATCTGAAATGAAATTTGTATCAATCGTAATGGAAAGTAAAAGTGACTATAGTATCATGTCCGAATGTTCAGAAACCTTGAAAAAGTTTGGTGTACCATATGAGCTTATTATCTCTTCAGCACACAGAAGTTCTGAGAGAACTATAAAATACGTCAAAGAAGCAGAAGCTAAAGGTGCACAAGTGTTCATAGCAGCATCAGGTATGGCAGCACACCTTGCAGGTGCATTAGCAGCATGCACGACTAAGCCTATACTTGGTGTACCTATGGAAAGTGGAGCACTTAAGGGTGAAGATGCACTTCTTTCTACGGTGATGATGACAGCAGGTATGCCAGTAGGTACACTTGCTATTGGTAAATCAGGTGCTGTAAATGCCGCGTATCTTGCTATTCAGATCATGGCTCTTGGTGATGATGAGCTCAAAGTAAAACTTCAAGAAGACCGTATAAGCAAAGCAAAAAAAGTAGAACTTGATTCTTCAGAGATTGAAACGATACTGTAAAATTAAAACTAGGTAGAAATATAGATGAACAACAACGCCATTACATTTAGTGAACTGCTCCTAAAACTACAACAATATTGGGCTGAACAAGGGTGTAATATTGTTCAACCCTATGATATCCCTTCCGGTGCGGGGACATTCCACCCTGCTACACTGCTGAGAAGTCTAGACTCTCAGCCTTGGTCTGCTGCGTATGTAGCTCCTTCACGCCGTCCGACAGATGGACGTTATGGTGAGAATCCAAACCGTTTGGGAGCTTACTATCAGTTTCAAGCACTTATTAAACCAAGTCCAGACAATATTCAAGAGCTTTACTTGAAGTCTTTAGAGTACTTGGGACTTAACTTACAAGAGCATGATATCCGTTTTGTAGAAGACAACTGGGAGTCTCCAACCTTAGGTGCTTGGGGTCTTGGTTGGGAAGTGTGGCTTGATGGTATGGAAGTGACACAGTTTACGTACTTCCAACAGGTTGGCGGTATCGCTTGTGATCCTGTGGCTGTGGAGATAACCTATGGTACAGAGAGACTTGCAATGTATTTGCAAGGTGTGGAATCAGTTTATGACTTAGTATGGAATCGTATGGGTGACACTGTCACAACGTACGGTGATGTTCATAAGGAGACAGAGTACGAGTTCTCTAAATACCATTTTGAAGTGGCAAATGTAGAGAATTTGTTTCAGCACTTTGAAGATGCAAGCAATGAATGTAAAGTCTGCTTAGAAGCCGGATTACCACTACCGGCATATGACCAGTGTATGGTAGCCTCTCATGCCTTTAATGTACTCGATGCGAGAAAGGCTATCTCTCAGGCACAGAGACAGAATTATATTCTCAAAGTAAGAGAACTTTCTATAGGGTGTGCGGAGCTTTATAAAGCGCAAGAACAAGAGCGTAATCAAAGAGTAAGAGGGTAAATCTTGATAGATAAATTAGCCAATTCAAGTTTAAAATTAGGCATCATCTCAGGTGGCCAGTTGGGTAAAATGCTCATTCAAGAGGCAAGTAAGTGGGCAATAGCTACCTATGTACTTGACCCTGACCCAGATTGCCCAGCTAAGCGCATAGCAACAGAGCATGTGCAAGGTGATTTTCTTGATTTTAACACGGTATATGCCTTTGGTAAAGAGGTAGATATCTTGACCTATGAGATGGAAAATATCAACATAGAAGCATTGCTGCAACTTAAAGCTGATGGTTTTAAGGTCGTACCTGACCCGCAAGTACTTGCACTTATTCAAGATAAGGGCTTACAAAAAGAGTTCTATCAAAAACACAATATTCCGACATCACCTTTTGCCTGTTATGAGAATACGGATGCAATTACTAAGGCCATAGAAGAAAAAGTCTTTACTTATCCCTTTGTTCAAAAATTGAGAAAAGGTGGATACGATGGTCATGGTGTAGCTCTGATACACTCTGCAGAAGATAGACTACTTGATGGCTTTTCTATGCTTGAGCAAAAAGTTGAAATAGACAAAGAAATAGCTGTCATTGTGGCAAGGAATGACTTAGGTGAGGTACGTTGCTTTCCAACGGTAGAGATGACATTTGATGCAAAAACCAATTTAGTAGAAGATCTTTTCTGCCCTGCAAATATCAGCGGAGAAGATGTAAAGATAGCTGAAGATTTGGCGATAAAAATTATTGAAAACCTAGAGATGGTTGGGCTTTTAGCTGTAGAGTTTTTCATAGATACAAATGGAGATATACTGGTAAATGAAGTCGCACCAAGACCACATAATAGCGGTCATCATACCATAGAGTCTGTGATGACTTCTCAGCTAGAGCAGATGCTCCGTGCCATATTGGGGCTTCCTCTTGGTAGTACCAATCTCATTATGCCATCGGTGATGCTCAATCTTTTGGGTGAAGAGGGGCATACAGGAGATGTGCGTTATGAAGGACTTAGTGAAGTCTTAGCAATAGAAGGTGTAAAAGTACATCTTTATGGAAAACAGAAGACAAGACCTTCCCGGAAGATGGGACATGTTACAGTCTTGTCAGACAGTGTTGAAAATGCATTCAAAAAAGCAAATAAAGTTAAAAATAAATTAAAGGTTAAATCATGGGAAAAGTAGTGGTGAGTATAGTCATGGGATCAGACTCTGATCTTCCTGTTATGCAAGAGGCTGCAAATATGTTAGAGCAGTTTAATGTTGGATATGAGCTAGATATCGTCTCAGCACATAGAACACCAGAGAAACTGTTTGAGTTTTCACGTAATGCGCATAAACGTGGGATTCAAGTGATTATTGCTGGAGCTGGAGGTGCAGCACATTTACCTGGTATGATAGCGGCTATCTCTCCATTGCCAGTCATAGGCGTACCTGTTAAATCAAGTAACTCTATAGATGGTTGGGATTCAGTACTCTCCATATTGCAAATGCCTGGAGGTGTACCAGTGGCAACAGTGGCACTCAATGGAGCTAAAAATGCAGGTATTCTAGCTGCACAGATCGTCTCAACTGCTTGTGAAGAGACAAGAGAAGAGATAATTGCATATAAAGAAATTCTTTCTGAACAAGTGATAGAGAAGTCAAAAAGAGTTAGATCTCAGAAAGATTAGCATGAAGCTACAAGAAATATACAACCATTTAGATAAAGTAAGTCCATTTGAACTGCAAGAGAAGTGGGATAACTCTGGACTTATCGTAGGAGATATGTCTAGAGAAGTTTCTCAAATTGTAGTCGCTTTGGATATAGATGAAGAGATGATAGAAAGTACAGATGAAAATACACTTTTTGTTGTACATCATCCGCTTATCTTTGGAAACTTGACACAGCTTGATTTCTCAAAATACCCTTCAAATCTGCTTGAAAAAATGATACTCAAAAAGCACTCTCTGATTGCTTTGCATACAAATTTTGATCAAACACATTTGAACAGATATGTGTTTGAAAAGGTTTTAGGCTTTAAAATAGAGTCCCAAAACCCTTTTGTATGTACGACAAAAGGGGAGTGGCATTATAAAGAGCTTTTGACCCTTTTAAAAGAGAAACTGAACTTGCCTACACTCAAAGTCATAGGTAAAAAAGAGAAGATTAGATCTATTGCTTTAACCACGGGTGCAGGGGCTTCACTCATGGATGAGGTAGAAGCTGACTGTTTTTTGACCGGGGACATTAAGTATCATGATGCAATGAAAGCTATGAGTGAAGATTTGATGATGGTAGACATCGGACATTATGAAAGTGAATGTTTTTTTGCCCAGATCATTTTGGATGAGTTGAAAGTTTTACCTCTTTTAGCTATAATTTCAAATTCAAAAAACCCATTTCATATTGAAATAATATAAAGTAATGGTATAAACCTCTCAAAGTAATGATTGAGAACCCGTAAACTCCAAAAGGACAGAGATTGAACAAACACCTAAATGAGCTCATCGAGCTTTCAAAAATTGACAGAGCTATAGACAGTTACACGCCACAACTTGAAACTGCAAATAAAAAAGTAGCAAAAATAGAAAAGAAGATCAATACAGCACAGGCTGAACTTGATACATTAAATGCAAATATCGTTGAAAATGATGCAAGAGTAAAGACATTTGAAGAGCAACTTACACTGCTAAATGAGCAATTGGTTTCAAATGCAAAAAAATCTAAAGATATCACAACAGAAAAAGAGATGAAAGCACTCTCTTTGGAAGAAGATATCGCTAAAGAAAAGATGACTTTTGCGAATGAAGAGATAGAAAGACTTCAAAATATCAATGAAACGACAAAATCACTTTTAGATGATGCAAGTGAAAAAGTAAATGCACTTACAGCAGAGTATACAGCTATGAATGAAGTTGTGTCTGTAGAAAGAGCAGAGATTGAGAAAAGTAAGGGTAAACTTTTTGTTGAAAGAGAAAAACTTAGTAGAGACCTTGAGCAAAAAGTACTTGCATTTTATGAGAAGATACGTATTTGGGCAGGTAATACAGCTGTTGTTCCTGTTAAAAAACAAGCATGTTATGGATGTTACATGAAGCTCAATGACAAAACGTACTCAGAAGTAATTAAAGCCGATGAGATTTGTAACTGTCCTCACTGTGGTAGAATTCTCTATATAGAGAGTGTTACAGCAGAAGCATAAGTGATGCACTATGGAGAAACTTTTCTTTTTTCTCTATAGTTTTCTTTCTTTTTCCCTTTATGTTATTGCCCTCCCTTTTTTAGCTTTATTCTCTTTTAAAACCAAATATAAAGACTCACTGCCCGCAAGATTTTTCTTATGGAACAACAAGCCTTTAAAGCCTCATGGTATCTGGTTTCACTCTTGTAGTTTTGGAGAAGCAAAAGCCATTAAATCTTTAGTGGATGCATTGCCACAAGAGAGTTTGCGTATGAGTACAACAACGCATACGGGGTTTAAAGTGATAAGGGATTATACAAAAGAGAGCAGATATCTGCCTTTTGAACCTTTGCTTTTTGGATGGCTGAAACCACAAAAGGCATTGGTGGTGATGGAGGCCGAGTTTTGGTATCTTCTTTTTGCATTGGCACAGAGTAGAGGGGCTAAAACCTTACTCATTAATGCGCGTATGAGTGACAGGTCTTTTCCCAAGTATGAAAAGATAGGATGGCTTTACAGACAGATCTTTAAGCATATAGATGAAGTGTACGCACAAACAGCTAAGGACAAAGAACGTTTAGAGTCTCTGGGTGCTCAAAATGTAGTTGTCACGGGTAACATCAAATTGGCGCATTTGCCTGCTGTGGCCAAAGAAGTCAAAAAGCCTTCAAGTCTGGTTTTATGTGGAGCAAGTACGCATGATGGAGAAGAGGCACTGATCCTGAATGCATTTGCTACATTTAAAAAAGAACATCCGGAGGCAGTTTTACTTTTAGTGCCACGTCATCCTGAACGTTTTGACAAAGTAGCGAAAATGATGGAATATTTTGCTGACGAATATCATTGTACTACACAACGTTATTCACAAAATGAAGTGTTGAGTTCTGATATTGTTTTGGTAGATACTTTGGGTGAATTGGTCAATATGTATGCTATCAGTGACATTGTTATACTTGGTGGTGCCTTTGAACCCATAGGTGGGCACAATGCAGCAGAAGCAGCACAGTTTGGATGTAAGATCATCTCAGGGAAACACTACTTCAACCAAAAAGATATTTTTGATGCCATTGAAGGTATTGCAGTGGTAGAGGCATCAAATCTTTCTAGAAGATTGTTACAACATGGATTACTTAAACCCACTGTGATAAAAAGTAAGAGTGACATCACCGTTATCACAGAGAGCTTAAAGAGTGTTTTATAACATAGAAGATGAAACAGTCAGTCTACGTATTAAAGCACAGCCAAATGCCAGTAAAAGCGAGTTTTGTGAAGTCTACGGTGATGATGCTATTAAGATACGGATTAAAGCACCGGCAGTAGAAGGTGCAGCAAACAAAGAGTTAGTAAAGTTTCTTGCAAAAAGTTTTAAAGTCTCAAAAAGTGATATACTTTTTAAAACAGGACAAAACAGCAAGATTAAAATAGTGGTATTCGCACTGAATGATAAATTTAAAGATTGGATAGAAGAAAATGGCTACAGATAAAGCATATAAAGTCCTTGCACTGGCACAGGATATTTCAAACAACAAAGCAAAAGAACTGATAGACAGAGGGCTTGTCTATGTAGAAGATAAAAAAGTAAAGATCGCAAGAGCTGAGATAAGTACAGATACCCTCTTTCGTATAGAATACCCTGAGGATATTGAGATACTCTATGAAGATGAAGATATCATTGCCGTTAACAAACCGGCACAGGTAGACAGCTATGAGATTCAAGATTCCATAGCAGGTGCAGAACTTCTGCATAGACTCGATAGAGATACATCAGGTGTACTGCTTTTAGGAAAAAACAGAGCGTTTATAGAACGTGCCATTAAAGAGTTTAAGAACCGTAATGTAGAAAAACATTATGTGGCATGGATCGAGGGTGTTCTGTATGAAAAAGTGGAGATAGACGAACCTATTTTTACGATTAAAAAAGGTAAGGCATTTTCTATGATAGACCCGGTACGTGGTAAAAAAGCACATACGGTAGTAAAACCTGAAGAGGTACAGGGTAAAAAATCTAAAGTCAATATAGAGATCACAACAGGAAGAACACACCAGATCCGTGTGCACCTTGCACATATAGGACATCCTATCCTAGGTGATGAACAGTATGGAAGCCGCACACAGGTAAAACGTATTCTTTTACACTCTGCTAAAATGAAGATACTGGATTATGAGTTTAATGCAGTAGAGCCGAAAGACATCGCGAGATATAAGTAAATCTTAGATAAAATCGCACAATTATATTGAGAAAAATAGAGAAGAAATAGGGTAATAAATGTTTGATACTTTAACCGATAGTTTTAAAAATGCCATAGGCAAAATTCGTTTTCATGATGATGAAAAGGCACTTAAAAAAGCAACTGCTGAACTAAAGAAATCACTTTTAAAAGCAGATGTGCACCATAAAGTAGTCAAAGAGCTCATCGCCAGTGTAGAGATCGAGACCAAGCAACATGGTGTAGGTAAAGACAACTTCTTAAGAGCATTACAAACTAAACTTACAGATATTTTAACGATAGAAGGTGCACCTAAAGGTTTCACTTTTGCATCTAAACCACCAACCGTTGTTCTTATGATAGGTTTACAAGGGTCTGGTAAAACGACGACTACAGGTAAATTAGCCTATTTCCTCAAAGAACAAAAAAAGAAAAAAGTATTGGTTATCGCAGCCGACCTGCAGAGACTTGCAGCGGTTGAACAACTCAAACAGATCACATCACAGATAGAAGTTGAACTTGTGGCTGATGAGCAGGCAACACCTGTAGAGATTGTCAAACAAGGTCTTGCAAAAGCCCAAAAAGAGCTTTATGATGTTGTATTAATAGATACAGCCGGACGTTTGGCTATAGATGACGAGCTTATGGATGAGCTGGCAGAAGTGAAGAACGTTGCAAACCCGGATGAACTTTTCTATGTGGCTGATGCGATGACAGGTCAGGATGCCGTCAGAACAGCTCAAACCTTTAAAGAGAAGATAGGAATTACGGGTGTGGTACTTTCCAAGTTTGATGGGGACTCTAAGGGTGGTGTAGCACTAGGGCTTACACAACAGGTAGGCGTACCACTTCGTTTCATCGGTGCAGGTGAAAAGATGCCAGATCTTGAGCAGTTCATTTCCGACAGGATCGTAAGCCGTTTGATGGGAGCAGGGGATGTTGAATCACTTGCAGAAAAAGCGGCAGCTGCCATAGACCCGAAAGAAGCAAAGAAGTTTACTCAGAAGATCAAAAAAGGTCAGTTCAACTTCAATGACTTCTTATCACAAATGGAACAGATGAAAAAGCTTGGAAGTATGAAATCAATCATGGGTATGATCCCTGGTATGGGGAACATGGCTAAACAGATAGGTGATATGGATCTAGAAAACTCGGATGAGATCAAGATAATGAAAGCGATGGTTTCTTCTATGACACATAAAGAGAGAGAAGATCCGGATCTTCTCAACAACACACGTAAAAGACGTTTGGCAGCTGGAGCGGGGCTTGATCAGGTGCAGGTTAACCGCGTGATTAAGCAGTTTAAAAATGCAGCAAAAATGGCGAAAAAGATGTCAGGCAAAGGCGGTATGAAGCAAATGCAAGACATGATGGCACAGATGCAAGGCGGTGGTGGTTTTCCAGGTATGCCACGCTAAGATCTGATGGGATTCTGTATGAAGTATATACAACTACTACCCTTATACCTAAGAGAACCATAGATTTTAATAAAATCTTTATACTTTTTATGGTAAAATCGCGTTCCAAAAGAATTTATGAAGTGTTGATGAGTGTTTTAGTCATTAAAAAACAGTTGTCAGTACTTGTTACGAAAATGCGTAGCTTTCCTCAAGATAGGCATTAAACAAATGAAAAAACAAAGGACACAATATGACAATGATCAGAATGACAAGAATGGGTAGAAAGAAAAAGCCATTTTATAGAATCGTAGTAACAGACAGCAGAAAAAGAAGAGATGGTGGTTGGATCGAAGCAATTGGTCACTATAACCCAGTAAGCGTAACAAAAGATCTTACACTAGACGAAGAAAGATTGAACTACTGGTTAAGTGTTGGTGCACAAATGAGCCCAACAGTAAAAAGACTAGCAGGTAAAAAATAGTCCTAATGGTTAAAGAATTCTTGCTCTCATATACCAAGCTTTTGGTAAACAACCCCGAAGATATCTCTATAGATATCGCAGAGGTTGATGAGGGTTTCGATGAGATTACCATCTTCGCAAACAGTGAAGATATAGGTAAACTTATCGGTAAAGAAGGAAGAATGATCAATTCTATCAAAACAGTCATCTCCGGCTGTAAAGCAAAAGGCGGTAAAAACTACCGCGTTAATGTCAAAGCTTCAGAGTAACAACTTTATGTCTAAAGATGATTCTCTTATCGCTCAAATAGGGCGTACTATCGGACTTTGGGGCGATCTCAAATTTCACCTTCATACAGATTTTCCAGAACAATTTAAAGTAGGTAATACTTATAAAAGTAACCGTGGCGATCTTACTATCGCAGATATCAATTTTACGCGTGGGATTATTCGTTTTACAGGGTATGAAAGTATTGATTCTGCAAAAAAGTTGACCAATACCAAACTTTTTGCCAATGAAGAACAGACGAAAGAAAATTGTGAATTAGGTGAAAGACAACACTTTTGGTTTGATGTTATCGGATGTACTGTAAAACAAGGTGATGAAATATTGGGTGAAGTAACAGATATCCAACGTATGGCAGATACTGACTATCTCGTGATCAAAACAGATGATGCATTGGTAAATGCCGAGCTTTCTAAAGGTTTTTTACTTCCGTATATTGATCGTTATATACTGACTGTAGATACAAAAGAAAAAATCGTTTACACGAAAGATGCTAAAGACATATTAGAGGCAAGTTAAGTCTATGCGTTTCTCTTTCGTCACACTTTTTCCCGATCTTATTAAAGGATACTTTTCTGAAAGTATCTTAAAACGTGCCATCGAAGATGAAAAGATCTCTATTGATTTTTACAATCCACGTGATTTCACTACAGATAAACACAATCGTGTTGATGCACCGATGATAGGTGGTGGAGCAGGTATGCTTATGACTCCGCAACCTTTGATGGATACGCTTCATAAAGTAAGAGAAACATCTAGGCGCGCACATGTAGTGTTCCTTTCTCCTGTGGCTAAACCATTTACACAAAATGATGCAAAACGTTTAGCCAAGAAAGAGCATATTGTGTTTGTTAGCGGACGTTATGAAGGTATAGATGAACGGGTTATAGAAGCTCAGGCAGATGAACTTTTTTCTATAGGAGATTTCATCTTAACAGGTGGAGAACTGGCAAGTATGGTGGTTTGTGATGCTATTAGCCGTAATGTTGAAGCGGTATTGGGCAACAGTGATTCTTTAAGTATAGAGAGCTTTGAAGAATCGCTTTTGGAAGCTCCTTCTTTTACAAAACCTAAAAATTATGAAAACAATGAAGTGGTTTCAGAATTTCTAAAGGGTAATCATAGTAAAATCACGGACTTAAAAAGAGGGCTGGCTTTGTGTAAAACAAAGTATTTTCGGCCAGACTTATACAAAAAAGGTATAACACATGAGAAATAAATACATTGAAAGCTTCGAGCAAGCACAAGTTGAAAACAAAAATATTCCTGCATTTAGAGCGGGTGACACACTAAGAGTAGCCGTAACTATTAAAGAAGGTGCAAAAACAAGAGTTCAAAACTATGAGGGTCTTTGTATTGCAATAAGAGGTCAAGGAACTGGTAGAACATTCATGGTAAGAAAAATGGGTGCTAACTCTGTTGGTGTTGAAAGAATTTTCCCACTATACTCAAACTCTATAGAAGGTATCGAAGTACTTAGAAGAGGTAGAATTAGAAGAGCTAAATTGTTCTATCTTAGAGAGCTTAAGGGTAAAGCAGCAAGAATCAAAGAACTCAGAAGAAAGTAATCTTTCTCTCTGCTTTGCAGCATTTTCGGCTAAATGGACTTTGTTCCGTTTGGTCACTTACTATCAGTAAGCTTCCGCACTACACAAAATCCATTTAACCAAAACTGCAGTAAATCAAAAAGAAATATAAACTTTCTAAAACTTACTTATACAAAACATCATAATCGCTATAATATTTTAAAATTTATTTAGGGATACCCCATAATGTTATCAGCCATAAAATACAGATTACTTTCACTTTTACAACTCCTGCTTGTCATCACTTATATTATTTTTGAAGAGTTGATCTGGGAGGGGATTGCAAAGCCTATTTATGAAGCTATTCATGCACTTAAAATTCTTCAGAAGGTAGAAGCAAAGTTAGAGAGTGTGAACCCTTCTGTGATTCTTGTTATATTTGTGGTATTACTTACTATTGTGGAAGCATTTGGTATTTATGCGGGGATGTTATTTGTATCGGGTCAAGTTTTTTTAGGTTTGACTTTGTATATCTCTAAAATACCTATAGCAGCATTTACTTTTTGGCTCTTTAGAGTCACTGAAGATAAGCTGATGCAGTTTGGATGGTTTAAATGGGTGTATGATTGGATTATGAAGGCGATTGATTGGATTAAATCTAGTGAAATACATCAGAAAACCATGGCATATTTTGTACAGACGAAGACACATATTAAAGCTTTAAAAGAAAAATACTTTGCAAATAAAAGTCCTTTTATAGAGAAAATTAAACAGCTTTATAAAACAGTCAAAGCATCACTTAGAAAATAGATTTACAAATGAAAAAACGACTTATTTTATGGATACTGCTTCTACTTCTTGTTAGTATCATGATCATATTCAGTAACGAGGAGAGTCGGGCTTTTCTCGTTGCCTTATTCTTTAGAATAGTGTTTTTTATAAAGAAAAACCTTTTTGCACTTTTGGCTGCATTTTTTCTTGTGAAAGGAAAGTTCATCTTGACACTTTTCATGAAAAAACTTGTACTGCTTTCTGCTACAGGATTGGGAAAACGATATGTGGTGGAAAAAGTAGTGATGGGAAATGTAAAAACACATTTTTTAGACCATCTCACCCATGATATTAGAAGACTGGTGCAACATGCAAAAAAGAACTTTAAAAACTTTCCTTTAGTCAAAAAAGTCATGACAGTTTTTGTTTTTCTTGGCTCATTGGGTTTCATAGGTAAGTTTATGGGTGGTATGCTTGCCGTAAAAGTTTTTGTGGCTAAAGTATGGAGCTTTTTGTTAGCTATATTTCTTAAAGGGGGTACAGCGGTTGCCTATTTCTTTACAGATTATCTATGGGGAAGCTGGCTTGCTCCTATTGTCGAAGTCATCATCTTTACATGGCTGCTCTCATGGATGGAAAAGGTTCCATTTTTGGCTAAAGGGCTACGTAAGATCTACGCTTTTTTTATATGGATGTTCGGTTGGATTGAGGTTTATCTGGAAAAGGTATTTCATATACCGGTGAAACGTTTTTTACAGTGGTTGGTTAAAAAGATACAAAAGAGTATATATAACTTCATAGGGTATGAACGAATCTCATTATGGAAAAGAGTGAAGCAAAGCAGAACACTTAATCCAAACATACATACCAAACTTATAGATAAGCGTAAAAAGAGAATGCAAGAAAAGAAAGAGCGTGCTTACTTCTCTCCTCGAGAAATGTTAGTACAAAAGAGAAAGAGTCAAAAGGTTTAATTATTTGTGACCACGGTCTCCGGTTCTTGTTACAAGTTCATTCATTTTCTCCCCACCTATGTGATAGGCTTCTCCAAATCCAAAGGTCGCTTCACCGTAAATGGGCTTGAGTGCATAAAGATTAAAGTCTTTCATTCCCATGAGCATCGTAACCATAGTCGCATCAAATTTATCTTGAAAATTTTCCATAACAGTGTTAAATGTTTCTTCATCTCTAGAGACAGATGTTACATCGCATTGCAGTGAGATACGTTTTCTGGCAAAGATGTTTTCACTCTTGCTCTCATCTTCGATAAATAATGCTGAAGCCTGAGGTGTGGTTTGTATGTTTTTTGCATGTGTGGCAATGTTAGAGATGAAGATATACACTTGTTCCCCATCATAGTAAAAAGGTGCGTAAGAGGAAAAAGGATAGCCATTACTACCTTGAGTTCCCAGGACAACACTTTGATACCCGGTCAATAGTTCACTAAGTTTTTGCATGTTGTTATTCTCTATTTTTCATAGCTTGTTGGGCTTCACGGTTGAGGGTTTTTGCTTTCATGTCTGCACGTTTGTCATGAAGTTGTTTACCTTTGGCAAGTGCAATGCTCACTTTGGCTAGATTTTTTTCATTAAAGTAAATCATTAGAGGTACAATTGTCAAACCATCTTTATGTACTTTTACATACAGTTTTTCCAACTGTTTTTTATGCAAAAGTAGTTTCCTGGGCGCTCTGGTATCAGGTACATAGTTTCTATTCGTTGTCTCGAGGTGAGCGATGTGTGCATTCATAAGGTGCAGTTCGCCCTGGATGAAACGGCAAAAAGCATCTGCAAGATTGGCACGTTTGGCACGTAATGCTTTCACTTCAGCACCAGCCAGTACGATGCCTGCTTCAAACTTTTCAAGTATCTCGTAATCGTGTCTGGCTTTTTTGTTCTGTGCTACGATATTTATCGCCAAATCGGTCCTTTATATAGAACCCATTATGAGTATCTAGGTTACGTAGAGGGTTCTATCTATATTTTGTAGAATTATATCATATAATTCACCATGGATAATATGGAAATAAACCCTTTGGAAATACTCTATCAGGATACGTATCTTGTGGCTATCAATAAACCATCGGGTTTGCTTGTACATAAGTCACCTATAGACAAACATGAAACGCAGTTCGCACTGCAAATGTTACGTGATCAGATAGGGCAATATGTCTATCCTATCCATCGTTTAGATAAACCAACCTCAGGGGTATTGCTTTTTGCGCTGAGTGCCGAAATGGCCCAGACGATGTCTCTTCTTTTTCGTTCATCCCAAGTCCATAAAGAGTACATTGCCATCGTACGTGGTTTTACTGAAGATGCATCACTGATAGACTACCCGCTCAAGCAGATGTTAGATACCAAAGAGCAAAAGCAGAAAGGTATCACTAAAGAGGTACAAGAGGCACAAACAGGGTATGAACGTTTGGCTACAGTAGAATTGCCCTTTCCTGTAAGCCGCTATCCGGTAGCACGCTATTCACTGGTAAAACTCTTCCCGAAAACAGGAAGAAAACATCAGCTTAGACGCCATATGAAACATATATTCCATCCCATCGTAGGAGATACAAAACATGGAAGAGGGGAACACAATAAATTGTTCCGTGAGAAGTTTGATTGTCATAGGTTGTTGTTGCATGCAAATAGGCTTTCTTTTATGAATCCAATAAACAAACAACTTTTAGTAATAGATGCTAAAACAGACGATACATGGCATAAATTATTTAGAAATTTTGGGTGGGATAAGCTTATATATTAATCGTATTTTATAGCAATGTTTCCTTTTTCTGCACTAACTATAAATATACTATATAGGACATATTATATGATATAATACAATTACCTATAATATTTGGAGAATAGTAATGATTTTACCAACAAGATGGCATTACAGCATCCTATTTTTGCTTTTTTTTTGTGTTACATCTTTTATTGAAGCTAAAGAAAAAACAATACTTTCTGCGGACCAAAACAGCACTTATGAAAATTTAAACACAGAGAAATCTGATGCCAAAAGGATCATTGGAGCAGTTGAGAATGTTCGACTTGTTCCACCTAATGCAGTACTTAAAGCACGTATTGATACAGGTGCAAAAACAACATCCATTGATGCAAGGAACATTACACCTTTTGAACGTGATGGAAAACAGTGGGTACGGTTTATTTGTGTCGATGGAGAAAAAGAGCATACAATTGAAAAAAAAGTGATTAAAACCGTACAGATCAAACGTCATGGAGAAGAGTCACAGGATCGCTATGTTGTAAAGATGCGTATCATCCTTGGGAATGTATCTCAACTTATTTCTGTGAACTTGAATGATAGAGATGCATATTTATACCCTGTACTTATAGGACGTAATTTTTTACGTGACTTTTTTATCGTGGATGTTGCTAAAAAATATCAATTTAAACCTATGAAGCTTCCAAAGTAAGGGGAATTTATGTCAAGAAGATTTCAAGCATTATTGATCGCACTGAGTCTGGCATTTATGGGTCTTATAATTATTTGGTATAAAGTCAGTATATTAGGCATACCATTTTTACCCCATGAAAGGAGTTCTGTCTATACTGTTGGCGCAGAAATCTCCTTTGAGGGACAAAAGAAAGCAGCTTTGGTCTCTATGGCACTTCCACAGGCTCAGGATGGTATACAAATACTCTCTGAAGATGTAGCCTCGTCAGGTTTTGGTTATGCTGAAGCACAAACTGAAAATGGGAAAAGAGCTGAATGGAGTAAACGTAGAGTTTCAGGTCCTCAAATACTTTATTACTCTCTTGAAGTGATGATCGAACCTGGGGAAAAGAATCCAAAACCACCTATTGCATTTAATGAACAGGAAAAAGCTTCTCTAAGTGACCTTCCTGACACACTGGTAAATACAGCAAAAATCCTTCTTGATGATGTTCGATTGAGGTCTGCAGATACGCATTCCTTTGCAGCCCAGTTGATTCAGGAATTTAATGAAAAAGATCCTTCTCAGGCTGCAAAAATTCTTCTTTCTCAAGGAGGAGAAGCAAAGATAGACATGCTTTATCGTCTTTTAAGATACAGACATATATTGGCACGTAAAATTTATGGACTCTACCTGGTGAGCGAAAGACGTAATATTGCTCTGACACCTATGCTGGAGGTCTATGATGGAAAGAAATGGCAACTCTATGATCTGAAAAAAGGGAAAGTCACTAGAGATAAGAACTTTTTTATCTGGCAGAGAGGTGGAGATTCACTGCTTGATGTAACAGGAGGGAAAAAGTCCAATATCAGTTTTTCAATCACAGAACGACAGGTTCCCATTCAATATCTTCTTGATAAGAACGAGCTCGTAGAGAAAGCTGCCGTATTGGATTTTTCACTCTTCTCTCTGCCTGTATCAGAGCAGAATGCCTATAGACATATATTGTTGGTGCCTTTTGGTGCATTGGTGGTTGTATTATTAAGAATATTGGTAGGGTTGAGGACATCAGGGACGTTTATGCCTATTTTGATAGCTTTAGCATTTATGGAAACGACCCTGTTTGCCGGATTGATCATGTTTATTTTGATCGTTGGTATAGGTTTAATGATTCGTTCTTATCTAAGCAGTCTTAATTTACTGCTTGTGGCAAGGATCTCTGCTGTTATGATCGTGGTGATCATGATTATGTCCTTTATGAGTATTTTAAGTTTTAAACTAGGCATTAAAGAAGTTCTTACCATTACTTTTTTCCCTATGATCATTTTGGCTTGGACGATTGAGAGAATGTCAATATTATGGGAAGAAGAAGGTGCTCACGAGGTATTTATTCAAGGAGGAGGATCCTTGATCGTAGCTATATTTGCATACTTTGTGATGAGCGACCCTTTTGTTTCACATATGGCTTTTAACTTTCCGGAGTTACTCCTGGTGGTATTGGCAGGGATCATCTTGTTGGGACGCTATAGCGGCTACCGTATGAGTGAATTGATCCGCTTTAGATCTATGGTTGACTAAATGCTGTTTGCTAATCCTTTTAAGCTTAAAAAATTGGGTATTTTAGGTATGAATAAACGAAATATCCATTATATTGGTGCTCAAAACAACCGTAAGTATTATCCATTAGTGGATAATAAACTTAAAACCAAAGTGATTGCAGAAAATGCTGGAATTGCTGTACCCAAGTTACTCTCTACCATTGAACGTCATTCACAACTGCGTAATCTAAAAGATATTTTAGTCGGTCTTGATAAATTTGTTGTAAAACCTGCTCAAGGAAGTGGAGGTAAAGGTATTTTAGTGATCGTCCAACGCGAAGGTGATACTTTCATAAAGCCAAGTGGGCAAAGATTAGATCTGAAAGATGTACACCGTGATATTTCCAATATATTAAGTGGCCTTTATTCCCTCGGTGGAAAACCTGATGTTGCAATGATTGAACAATTAGTAGAATTTGACCCTATTTTTGATCGTTACAGTTATGAAGGTGTTCCAGACATAAGAGTCATTATCTATAAGGGTTACCCTGCTCTGGCTATGTTACGATGTTCAACAAAAGAGAGTGATGGCAAGGCGAACCTACATCAGGGTGCAGTAGGAGTGGGTATTAATATGGCATCAGGAAAGGCGCTTTTTGCTGTACAACATGGTGATCCCGTCACAAAACATCCTGATACAGGGTATGATTTTTCTGAGCTTGAAATACCACATTGGGAGAAGATACTTACCTTGGCAGCATCTTGTTATGAGGTAACCCATTTGGGATATTTGGGTGTAGATATCGTACTAGATAAAAACCTAGGCCCTTTGATCCTGGAACTCAATGCCCGTCCGGGCTTGGCAATACAGATTGCCAATAGAACAGGTGCAGTCAAACGCTATGATGTGATTGATAAACAACAAGTAAATTTAGATGTGACAGAGAGAGTTAAATTTTCAATAAACCACTTTGGCATGAAGTAAGGTCAATATTAAATCATACAAGAATTCAAAGGACGGAGATAAGTGATGAGTAACGAACATAAAAACAATCCTCTACACGGTATTAAACTCAAACAGATACTTGAAGAGTTAGAAGAAGAGTACGGATGGGAATTGTTGGGACAGTTTGTAAACATACGATGTTTTAATTATGACCCCAGTATCAATTCATGCCTAAAGTTTTTACGAAAAACACCCTGGGCAAGAGATAAAGTTGAAGAGTTGTATTTACTTATGCTAAAGAAGAAAGAAAAGAAGTTATAGAAACTTCTCTATAAAGATCGCGTAAAGACTTAATACTCTTTTAGTGCTTCATTTATCTGTATGTATGCCATGATAGGTGTGGTTTCAAAATACGGTATATTGTACTTTTTGGCAAACTCTTTTGTCATCTTTTGCACTTTAAGAAGGTTAAATCGTGGTGCTTTTGGAAAGAGGTGATGCTCTATCTGTGTATTGAGTCCACCATAGAACCAGTGTACTAAAAAACCGCCTTTTAAAGAACGGCTTCCTCTCATTTGCAGTTCCATCCAAGAGAAATTTTTGGCTTCCTCTTCATTAAATGTTTCACAACCCAAGTGGTTTGTAATGAAACCAAAAGCAAGCCATGGAGAGAGTACAAAGTTGAGTGTCAGTGCTACGATAAGTGTATCAAGTGCACCTATCTGGTAGATTAGTGTTCCCCAAATGAGTGGCCAGTGAAACAGCATCAGTGCAAATTCGCCCCAGAGTTTTCGTGTGATCACAAACTTGTATGACTGTGCTATAAACGCAGGAAACATAAAAAACATCGCTCCCCAAAATATGAGGTGTTTATACTTTTTGAGTAAAGGACGATTTCCTTTGTTTGGCGTAAATGCGCCATCGAGGGCACGGATATCTGCATCTTTTTCTACAATGTTACAGTAGGTGTGGTGATTGACATTGTGTTTATAGTCCCACCATGAAGAGGAGTTACTAAGTATGAGTGCTGAAAAAGGGTAAGAGAGTTTTTTGGAGAGGGCTTTGTTTTTAAAGTACTGAGTATGTAAAATATCATGAGAAACAAACACTGAACGTGTGAAAAGCAACGTTAAAAAGAGTCCTAAAAGTATGGGATTCCAAAGTGCTGCAGTAGCAAGAGCAGCTATCACAGACAAAAGAATAGCAATCATCTCTAAGCTACCACGAACAGGTACGCGTTTAAGCAGGCCAGCTTTACGTACTTGTTCTTTGAGTTCATCGAAAGTATCAGGATATTGGGCAAATTTGGACATGGTGACATCTTTACATTTAATTTGTGTATTATAACTAGTATAGATTAATAGATTATTTTTCACAGAGGATATTCATAGAAACAGTCCATCTGTGTTTAATATGTTACACGAGGCGGAAAAATGTACTCCCACTCCCCGAAAAAAACCATCCTTCTTTAGCAACATTCTTTAGTTCAGGATAAGCGATGAGAGAAGCCTTGTAGAGATCATTCAGTATGATAGGGTCTGCAATGAGCTCAAGTAACGTTTTTGAGTCCAGTTTTTCCCATCCTATGGAAGAGCATAGGGTAATGTTATCCAGAAGATGTTCTTTAAATGTTTTATAGACTACAGCGGTGTCACAGCCTATGTCAGGAGTATAGAGTTCTAACGAGAGTGGCTCCTCTTCAAAAGGTTCGACTATCTCACCAAAGCCACTTACATTGGCTGAAGGGTAATTGTAGATGAAAAAAGGTAGGTCAGCACCTATAGTGCTTCCCAACTTTGCCAGCTCTTGAGTACTGATCATAAGGTTACAGACTTCTTTTACTAAACGCATAAAAGCAGCAGCATCAGAACTTCCTCCACCTAAACCTGCCTGACTGGGTATGCGTTTAGTGACGACAACTTTATGTTTGTAAAAGAAGTTGAGTATGTCCAAGTCACCGGTATGTTCATTAAGTGCTTTGTAGGCTTTGAAGATGGTGTTTGATTCAAACGGTACATCATCACAGCCTTCTATGGTAAAAGTATCACATTCACATGGCTCAAAGGTAATCGTGTCATAAAGATCTTCTACTCTCATAAATCTTGAGAAGAGGGTATGATATCCGTCTTTATGACCAGTGATCTTTAAAAAGATGTTTACTTTTGCGTGGGCTTTGATAGTGTGCATTACGCTTCCTCAAATTTTGGAATACGGTTAAATCTATATGTGACCTTTTCTCCCAGTATCTCGATAATAGAAAAAAAGTTTGAAGTCTCTATAAGATAGACACCATCCTTTTTCGTTTCAAAATAGTCTACAGAGAGTTTTTTACCCAGTTCCATATATTCCTCTTCACCTGTGTAAACATTGGAAGGAAGGGCTAAATGGGTAAATGGGTTTAGGGCTTTTTCCTCATCGAAGTAGAATTGCCCTTCATGGATGCGGTGCAAGCTTGAGAGTGTACCATCTACTCCTAATTTCTCTGCAACAAGCGCACCTAGACTGCGTATGTATGTACCTTCACTCACCTTGGCTTCGAAGTGTACAAAAGGATGGCTATAGTTCAGTAGTTTGATGTCATAGATAGTAGAGGTGATGGTCTTAAGTTCTACTTCCAAACCTTCACGTGCAAGTTCGTAGGCACGTTTACCGTTTATCTTTTTAGCACAAAATTTTGGCGGATAATAGCTGAGCTCACCTTTGAGAGAGAGTAAGGTTTCTTCTATGTCTTGTTCCGTGAATGTAGACACCTCTTTAATGCTGTCTATCTTCTCTATGTCAAGACTTGGAGAGTTTGCCCCTAGCCATAGTGTAGCCTTGTAGCTTTTAGGCGTTTTGTTGAGGTATTGGAACAGTTTGGTGTATTGTCCTGTAGCGACGATGAGGCATCCTGTAGCAAAAGGGTCAAGCGTACCTGAAAATCCTACTTTTTTTGTTCCATATTTACGTTTGACATAACCCATATATCCGTTAGAAGAACGGAAGATAGGTTTATTGACTACAAATAATCTATTCATGGGCTTTCTTTAAATCGATTGTACAAATGAACTTAAAATCTCTTTCTTGTTCCCACCAAAGTTAATAAGAAGTTTGTACTCTTTACCGGATTTGTTCGCAGCTTGTACCCGTCCGATACCAAAGATCTTATGTTTAACCAGGTCACCTTTCTTGAAAGCGGAACTTTTAGTGATCTTAAGGCTTGTATCTTGGATGAGTCCTGCTTCCCCTAAGAAACGGCTCTTGTCTATCATCTTACGTCGGCCTTTGTAAAAACGACTGTCAACATAACAAAGTGTAAGATCTGACTTGGCTCGGGTGATCGCCACATAGCCTAAACGACGCTCTTCTTCCATATTTGATCCTTCGCCCAGTAGAGGAAAGAATTCTTCTTCAAGACCTATAACAAAAAGGTGTTCAAACTCCAGCCCTTTAGACGCATGGATACTCATGATGGTGATGGTATCTTCTTCAAGTTGGTCTTGATCACTTTGCAGTGAGATGTCATTTAGGAACTCATCAAGTGTAAGGTCAGGGTTTTTGATGACAGCATCTCTGAAGTACCCATAAAATTCATCAATATTCAAGATACGGTCAAAGCCATCTACCATACCGGCATAATGGTCTTTGAGTTTGATACGCTCTTCAAAGAGAGAGATAAAGTTACCAAGCTCATTTTCCAAGGATTCTTGTAACAGTGTGATATCTTCAACAAGTTGACCCAAAGCAGTAGCTACTTTTTTACTAATGACAGAAGGAAGTTCACCTCGTCCTGATTTTTCTATATACTGATAGAGTGACATATGGGCATCAAAAGCAGCTTTCTGAAGTTTTTCTATGGATGCTTTCCCGATGCCTCTTTTGGGTTTATTGATGATACGTATAAGAGAAAAGTCATCATGAGGGTTTGAAAGAACCCGTAAGTAAGAGATGAGGTCTTTGATCTCTGCACGTTCATAAAAACGCATACCTCCGATGAGTTTGAACCCTACACCTGCTTTTGTAAAGCCTTCTTCAAGTGAACGGGAAAGTGCATTGATACGATACAGTACGGCTATCTCGTCCGGGTCTGTTCCTTCATCAAGCAGTTTTTGTACATCATGTGCGATGGCTTTTGCTTCCATAGATTCATCGAGTGAGTGTAGAAGTTTGACATCTTGACCTGACCCTTTATGGGAAGTAAGTTTTTTACCCAGACGTGTTGAATTGTGTTCGATGAGTGTATTGGCAGCTTTGAGTATGGGTTCAGTGGAACGGTAATTTGTTTCAAGTTTCACGGTTTTACATGTTTCAAAGTTATTTGCAAACTCTAAGATATTACGAATGTTTGCACCTCTCCATCCGTAAATACTCTGATCATCATCACCCACAACACAGAGATTATTATGTTCAGATGAAAGAAGTTCAAGAAGTTGAAACTGTAGTTCATTGGTATCTTGGTACTCATCTACCATGATGTATTGGTAACGTTTACTTGTCTCCTCTCTTAGTGCATCATTTTCACTGAGTATCTTGTGTGTGAGCATGAGGAGGTCATCAAAGTCTACCAGATTGTTCTCTTCAACATTCGCCTGGTATTTTACATAAATATTGGCTATTTGTTTATAATCAGGCAACTCCGCTTTTTCCAAAACCAGTTCAGGTGAGAGGAGTGAATTTTTGTATTTTGAGATCTCAGAAGCGATAAATGAGATATTGAGGTCTACTTTTAACTCTTTAGCTATGGAACGTAAAAGTCGTTTTTTATCGTCACTGTCTATGATCACAAAGGCATTACTTCTACCTAGTTTTTCGATATGAAATTTTAAAAAGAGTAAACCAAATTTGTGAAAGGTACATAAAAGTGGAGGGTAAGATACACTTGAAGGCATAAGTTTAAGGGCACGCTCCCGCATTTCTGCAGCAGCTTTGTTTGTAAAAGTAAGGGTTAAAGTATTTGCCGGGTCTATACCCACTTCACCTACAAGATAAGCAAGTCTTGTGGTAAGGGTTTTTGTCTTTCCACTCCCCGCACCCGCAAGGATAAGCATCGCGCCATCAATGTGTTCGACGGCTTCTCTCTGTGATGAGTTTAGTGCATTTAAAATTGTTTCCATGACGTAATTGTGCTCCTATATAGTATTAATTATACCTTTTAATTGATTAGAAATGACATAAAGAAAAAATTTAGAGTTTTTATGCAAAATAAAATTATTCTAATAAGAATAACTTATGTCTATTTAAGTATAATTAGATATAATAATTTTATTAACTTATATATTTAATAATTAGCTAAAACAAGGACATATTGATGTTAAAAGATTTTGTAAAATTAGAAACATTTTTAACTGTAGCACGTGAAAGAAGTTTTTCTAAAGCATCTGCAAAGTTAGGAATTTCACAACCTGCTGTAACACAGCAGATTAAATTTATTGAAAAATATCTGGCATGTAAAGTGATCGAGCGTAAAAAGAACGGTATTAAATTAACCAATGAGGGTGAAGAACTCTATAAGGTAGCAACCAGACTTGAAAAAGAGATACACTCTTCAGAGCATGATATCTTAAAAATCATCAATAAAGAGATCACATTTAAATTAGGTGCGTCATTTACTATAGGTTCGTACATTATTCCTGGACAATGTCTTAATACGATTGGTGAAGCGATCAATAACAGTGTGAATTTAGATATAGATCTAAGTGATAACATTATACAAAAACTTAAAGATAGAAAGTTAGATGTGGGTCTTATTGAATCACCTATTATAGACAATGATCTTATCTATAGAGAATGGTTGGAAGATGAGCTTGTAGTTGTGAGTAATGTACCTATAACTAAAACACTGAAAACAGAAGAGTTATATGATTTTGATTGGATCTGTAGAAATGAGGGTTCACATACAAGAAAAGTTGTTCAAGAAGTGTTTGACGAGCTGGGAGTTTCTTGTAAAAACTTCAATGTACTTTCTGAAGTAAGTAACACTACTACAGTACTTCAAACACTTAAGAAAAGTGATAGAAATCCAGATAAACCTGTGGTATCTATCTTGTCAAAATATGCTATTATGGATGAAGTTGCCAAGGGTGAACTTTATGAAGCAAGACTTAGAGGTTATACGATGACACGTAAGTTTTACATTGTGTATTCTAAAGAGAATAAACACAATGCGTATGTAGATAATGTAGTAAATTACATCTTAGCGGGTCGCTGCTAAGAGTAGACTCTATTTTTTATTCTTGAGGAGTTTTTTATTCTCAGGATTATTTAAAAGTGCTTCCATTGAAGATTTTTTGGATGCACTTACTTCTTTTTTCTTTTCACTCTCTATCACCGGATTTGCAAGATTAATGACGATAGGATTATCCCCTACAAAGAGTTGTTTTATAGCAAGTAGTGGTAACGATACCATGGATCCAAAATTTTCACTTCCAAACCCTGCTTCAAAAGAGAAATACTCTTCATTTAACTGAGCACTTTCAAAGGTAAAACCACTCAATATAAAGAGGACCGTATCATCAAATGATTCTTTGATATCCGTAGGCAGTTCAGGTGTAAATGTGATGTATTTAACCTCACATGCAAGTGCAAATTCTTGATTTTTGTTAAATAAATATTTCATGGTTTCAAAGATATGTGTCTGGATAAGTGTACGATATTCTGGCGTTTGTAAAAGGTTAATGGTCATTATTTGCCCTTTATGATATTTTGTATGGTATCTATATTTAGAATTTTAAATCCTATCATAGCATTCATTAAAGCTACTTGTGAGTAATGGTATAGGTCTTCTCTTTTGATATCTTTTGGTTGAAGGAATCCTTCATCGATCAATTTGGCTCTCATGGTACCTTGAAGCAAGGGATTTTTAGGAGTGAACCACTGTTTCCCATCAAAAAAAGCAATATTTGATATGGTAGTGTCGGTTAGATAACCATTTTTTTCTATGATCACTTCATCCACATCTTTGTTCTCATTCAAGAGGGCATTTAAAGCATCTCTATTGGCATATTTAAAACTGTATTCAATGTCTGAGGAAACAATTTTCAATGTTTGTATGTTTTTGGGAATATACGGAATATAATCTATAGAGTGTAAGACTTCTCCATAGAGGATACGACAACGGTATAATCCTGTTTTAGGTGCATCTATAATGGAGGATAATTCTAATATATCGCTACAGCGAAAGAGTGTCTGACGACTTTTGTTACATCGATCCTGATGGTAGTGAAGGCTGTGTATTTCTCCATCTTCTATCTTGATCGTTTCAAGTAGAAGAGGTGATGATGACTGTTCCTGTGACATTAAGTGTCAAAGAGTTCCGTAGAGAGATAACGTTCTGCAGTATCGCAGAGTATTGTTACTATTGTTTTACCTTTGTTTTCTGGTCTACTCGCTATAAGGTGCGCTGCATGCAGGTTTGCTCCTGCCGAAATACCAATAAGTAAGCCTTCTTCTCTTGCAATTTTTTGTGCCATAGCAAAAGAGGCTTCATTGCTCACTGCAAGGACTTCATCATAAATGTCTGTGTTGAGTATCTGAGGTACAAATCCTGCACCAATACCCTGAATCTTATGCGGTCCGGGTTTTCCACCTTCTAGGACAGGGGAATCAGAAGGCTCAACTGCAATGATTTGAAGTGAAGCTATGTTTGCTTTGAGTACTTCTCCCGTCCCAGTAAGTGTACCACCTGTTCCTACTGCAGCAACAAAGATGTCTATATCACCATTCGTGTCTTTTAGTATCTCAGGAGCTGTTGTTTTACGGTGAATGTCCGGGTTGTTTGGATTGTTAAATTGTTGGAGTACTTTTGCATTGTCCAGTTCTTTTTCTAGTGTAGATGCTTTCGTGATAGCCCCACCCATACCTTCAGATGCAGGAGTCAGAACGAGCTCTGCACCTAAATGCATGAGAATTTTACGACGTTCTATACTCATGGACTCAGGCATAGTCAAAACAAGTTTGAGACCTTTTGCAGCACAAATGGCAGCAAGACCGATACCGGTGTTTCCGCTTGTGGGTTCAATGATAGTGGTGTTTTTGTCAATGTCACCGGACTTTAACGCTTCATTGATCATGTTGAAAGCGATTCTGTCTTTTACCGAAGAGGTAGGATTCATAAACTCACATTTACCTAAGATAGTTGTGCCTGTCTCTTCTGAAAGTGTATTGATCTTGACTAAAGGGGTATTCCCTATAAGTTCTTCAATATTATTTGCGATCATTTACTATCCTTATTAATTTGTCTTATGTTAGCAAGTTATTTTTAAGTAAGTGCTTTAAACTCATGATTTTCAAGATCATAGTATGCAATGTTACCTTTTTCAAACGCTTTTAATCGCTTATCCGTTTCTAACTTCCCTAATGCTGTAGGCTAACGTTTCATCTGCATACATAGGGACAACACCATTGTAATCTGAAGGCACGGTAAACTCTTTTTTCTCAAGTGTGACTGTTTTAGCTAAAGGGATGACAGCGTAGATCTTTTGTGCATTGCCTGAAACAAAGGCTTGAAGATTTTCAAGTGGAGCATTTTCATTTTCAAAAAGTTCAGCCAAAACCTGTAAGGCTATAGGTGCAGTAAAGACACCCGCAGCACAACCACACGCCTCTTTAGCATGTTTTGGGTGTGGAGCAGAGTCTGAACCGAACATGACTTTAGGGTGTGCTTCGAGAGCTACTTTAAGCAGGGCACTTCTGTCTTCTGGACGTTTAGCTATAGGTTTACAGAAGAGATGTGGTTTAAGCATACCTCCTGCCACATCATCAAGGGTGATAATAAGATGATGCAGGGTAATGGTCGCATGAAGATTTTCAAATTTATCTAATGCTTCAACACTCTCTTTGGTTGTGATGTGTTCCATAATGATCGTGAGTTTAGGAAAGGCAGTGGCTAACCTTTCATAAATACTGACAAATTCTGCTTCTCTGTCCATGACGAAGCCATTCGTCTCTCCATGTACACATAGTGGAATATTCAGTTCACTCATTGCTTCAAGAGCAGGACGCAACTCCTCTACATCAAAACCGCTTACACCGCCCTCGGAGTTGGTGGTGATACCCGCAGGGTAGAGTTTGATCGCTGTGATCTCATCTTTGACTGATTCTAAAAATGCTTTGTCATAAGAGGGTTTGAAAAATAGTGTCATATAAGGTGTAAATTTTTCATCACCTATGGCAGCCATGATACGCTGTTTGTAGGCGATAACTTCTTCTTTATTGCTCACCGGAGGCACAAGGTTGGGCATGATAATAGCACCTGAAAAAGAATGGGCACTTGTTTTAGCGATATTTTCTAACATCTCTCCATCTCTGAGGTGTAAGTGCATGTCAAGTGGTGCGGTTAATTGCATCAAAGTCCTTTAGAACATAATAGTTTGTATTGTCTGGGGTTGTATTTTTGGGTACCAACCAATAGATTACATTCATTTTGCCACAAAATGCATTAAGTTTGAGTAAAGCTGTAGACTTTGGAGGCTTAAAGTGAACCAATGGATAGTCAATGCCTCCTTTAAAAAACTGATTACAGCGTAAAATGCGCAAAGAACTGGCTGCAAATGCTTTATGCGGCGCATTAAATTCAAACTGCCACTTAGCATATTCTGAACAAGACGGATAATAACGGCAGTTAGCAGGTAACATTTTTGAAATGTATTGGTAGCCTTTGATGGGGGTCAGGTAGAAGTTTTTTATATGAAAATAATGAGTAACTTGCATAAGGTCCCTTTTGGCCAATGATAGTGTCAATTATAGATTAAAATAGGTTTTATGTCAATAATGAATACTTTAAATTCATGGGACAATGATAGACATAACAACCGAAGTATTCTTTGCTATAATCAGCACTATGAATAAGATACAACGAAAGTTTTTGATGTCAGCTGATATTCAGCGCTGGCTTAAAAAACAAATACTTAGACTTGAAAAGATAGAGCAATTTTATATAAAATCGAATAGAGATACAACGTGTTACTATCTAAAGCATTTTCCCAACACGTATACTAAAGTGATGACCGATAAGGAGGGTAAAGAAGAATTACTCACTGTCACAGAAGAAGAGTATACAGTACAACGTAAAAATTACATAGGTAAAAAGATTGCCAAAAAATCTTACACTGTCTCTATTGATGGGGAAACTTTTGTTTTTTTTGAATACCTGAAAAAACTGAAAGGACTTTATGTTCTTGTTGCCTATTTCAAAGATGCAAAGTCAATGCGAGACTCTGAAACACTACAAACATTACAAACTTTTATTCTTAAAGAGATTGATAAAGATGAAAAGTATGATCATAGATCACTTGCTTTATATGTTAAACCAATGGAGTATGATTTAGGTAAACTTTTTGAAAATATTGATGCTTTTGAAGCGGCTAACCTCTTTTTTTGGCAAGTACCAGGGAGGATATATGTTCGTGATGGAGTCGCTTTGATAGTGTATAAAAATCTCCGTCTTATAAACTATTATAAAGTCAATTACCAACAAAAACATCTTAGTGCAACGCTACACCGCTTACGTGTACTTTTACGTCGAACCGCTACAATTTTGGAGACTTTTTCAGAGCTGTTTAACCCTAAGATTCAGCATTATTGCACCAATTTACTGCTTCGTTACCATGAAGAAACAAAACTTTTACGTTATCTTTATTTCTTTGGGGAACTTAGTACTACACGTGAAAATATCAAACTAAGTCTTTTTAGTGAACTTAAAAGCCTCACTTCCCAAGAAGAACAAGCTGTGGCACAGATGTTTTTATCTCAACCTTTTATACATCTGATACAGATACTTAAAAGAGAACTCTATGAGCAAGAGTATCAGCAATACAACTCTTTGAAAAAAGAGGTTAAAAAAGCAGTGAAAAAGCGTTTGAAACTATTTGAAATGCTACTTGCACAAACAAAAGAGGGCTATGACGAGGAGATGCTTGAACAACTGTATACCTCTATGGACTCTCTTCAGACACTCATGGAAGATTTTTTCCATATCATAGGAGAAAAAGAGGCGCAAATGATTATTGATGAACTGAATATTCTTTTAAAGCCTTTACGAGAATACCGTAACTGTAAAGAACGTGCCATTATTTTTAGTTATATGAAAGAACAGTCAGAGAATTCAACACTCGATACTGATCCCCTTTTGTGTGAGAATATCGATGCAGTAGAAGAAAAGATAGAAAATGCCTTGAAATTATTAAGGACCTCAAAGTTCTATATCTAAATACGTTCCATTTTGAATCACATATGAGTTAGACATATTGACTGCATGATAAATAGTGGTGCCGTATTTTTGACTGTAGTACTGAAGTAGTAGTTTTTGAAGTGTTGGCTCTGTAGAAGGGCTGAACCACCCGTTGTTGCTTAAAACGATCATATTTTTTGGTGTACCTTCGTAGAGTTTCTCAGAGGTGGCTTCAAAACAGATGGCATTTCTGTAGATTTCCCCGTCGATTTTGTAGTCTACGACATTTGGACTTGCTATGTAATCTACGGCACCATCATAAAATACTTTGTTGACCCAGTTGCTTAAAAAGTCTGGCAGAGGGTTGCTTTCTCCAAAGGGGACGAGTAGCACTTTATTGGCTACAGTGATCTTGTTTTCTGTAAAAATATAGGTTGAGTTTCGTGGTGTTTTCCCATCCCAGTAAAGACCGCCTGTGACGATAGAGATCTGTTTGGCTTTTTCTTGTAATCTGTCTATGAGTTTTTGAGATCGATTCAGAAAGATAGGAAAGACAGATTCGGGGAGAATGATAAGTTTCTTTTTATCTTCTATGGCTTGGTCTATGTGCTTGAAAATATTTTCAAACTGTTTGGGGTGGAGTGTTTCGTTCCACTTGTCCTGGACAGATGTATGGGTGGTAATGAGTGCGATCTTATCTTCTGATTTATTAGGTGTCTCAAGATGTGTATGATAGGCAAATACAATGAGTAAAAGATAGATGAATTGCTGTTTCCAAATGCTCAGAACAATCGCAGATAAAATGACGGCAAACTGCCATTTTCCTATGCCTAGATAACTTTCTACAAACATGAGTTCCAGTTTGAGCCAGTCAAAAGAGAAAGGATGAATATAGCTTAAAATGAAAAGACCGAAAGCCTTGAAGATCAAGGGAAGTAAGGTGTTGGAAGTCGGCAGAAATGAAGTGATCGTTTGACTGATCCATGCAAGGAGCCAAAAGAGAGCACCGTAGCTTAACATGATGATGATTATTTCTATGGGTACAGCCCAAATCATCCCATAATGTTGAAGGCTTAAAGCTATCCACCAAAACCAGAACAATCCTATAAATGCACCAGAAATGAACCAAACTTTCCCCCCTTCCTGCAGTAAGAGATAGAGCGTTGTAACTCCTAAGATAGTATTTAAAAGAGGATATGAAAACCCATAGTGATTGAGGTAGATGAAGGCAGAACTTAAAACTGCTATTAGCAAGGCTCTTGTTAGTTCAAAGGTGCTAAAATATTGGCTAATTTTATTCACAAAGGCTTTCCATGGAACAACTTGGCTCATTTTTACCCCTCATTATCTTATTTGCGATTTTCTATTTTTTGATCATCAGACCACAGCAGCAACATCAAAAAGCACATAAAGCAATGCTTGAAAGTCTAGCGAAAGGCGATAACATCATCACTACTGGTGGTCTTATGGCTGTTATTGTTAAACCTGAAGAAGATTTTATCAAAATCAAACTAAATGATGACATTATAGTGAAGTTAGACAGAGCATATGTTGCAAAAAAGGTTGAGTTGGGTGAAGACGCTTAATTTTAGAGTAATCCTTTTTGCTTTCGCTCTCATTTTTGGTGTAGTTTTTTCTATTCCCTCTTTGACGCAAAGTGAAAGTGGTAAGAAAATCACTTTAGGTCTAGACCTTCAAGGTGGTTTGCATATGCTTCTTGGTATTAAAAGTGAAATTGCCATTGAATCACGAATTAAGTCTATGGCAGCATCAATAAAGTATATCTTTGACGATGAAGAGATCATCTTTGATGAACTTCGTATGGTGGATGGAGAAAAGATCACATTTGAACTTCTTGATACAGATGATGTAACTAAAGCCAAAGCACTTCTGAAAAAAGAGCTTGAAGGTACAGTACTTATTGACAATGGATTGAAGTTTTCACTGGCTATGACTGAAGCTGAAGTGGAACGTACGAAACAAAATGCCATTCAACAAGCAGTAGATACTATCAGAAACAGACTCAATGAGTTTGGACTTGCAGAACCAACGGTAGCAAAACAGGGTGAAGACAAGATCCTTGTAGAAGTTCCAGGTATCAAAACGCAGGAAGATGAACAGCGTATCCGTGAACTCATCGCCCGTGCGGCACACCTTCAGCTTATGGCTGTAGATGAAGACCGAAACGCAAGAGTCAACACGATGAGTGTTGATGAAGCCAGAAGTTTTGGTGATGTAATACTTCCAGATGTGAACACACCTGAAAAGTATTTACTTCGTGCTATTCCTGTGCTGGATGGTTCTATGCTGACAGATGCAAAAGTGGGTTTTGATGAGAGTAATCAACCTGTCATTAACTTTACACTGAACGGACAAGGCGCCAAAATATTTGGTGACTTTACGGGTCTCAGTGTAGGTAAACGTATGGCAGTTGTGTTGGACAACAACGTCTATTCTGCACCAAACATTAATGAGCGTATCGGTGGTGGACGGGTACAGATCTCTGGAAGATTTGAACTTTCAGAAGCACATGACCTTGCCATTGCACTTCGTTCAGGAGCACTGCTTGCACCTGTCTATGTCATGGAAAAACGTTCAGTAGGACCAAGCTTGGGCGCAGACAGCATCAAGGCCAGTTCTCTCGCTTTGGCGTTAGGGTTTATCTTGGTTATATTCTTTATGGTTGTTTACTATGGTATGGGAGGGGTTGTTGCCAATGTCGCACTTATAGGAAACCTCTTTTTGATACTTGCGATCATGTCACTTTTTGGCGCAACACTTACTCTGCCAGGTATGGCAGGTATCGTTCTTACTGTCGGTATGGCGGTTGATGCGAACGTGATCATTAATGAACGTATAAGGGAGTTACTCTATGCAGGTAAATCTGTGGGTAAATCGATAGAAGATGGATACAGTAATGCCTTTACTGCCATTTGGGATGCCAACGTTACAACACTGATCGCAGCAACAGTACTTTATGCGTATGGTACAGGTGCCATCAAAGGGTTTGCCCTTACGATGAGTATCGGTATTATGGCATCTATGTTGACTGCTATTATAGGAACACATGGTATTTATCAATGGATATTGCCAAAGATAGAGAAGAAGAAACTAGGTTTCTGGTTTGGTATAAAGACAGAGGGAGCGAAATAATGGAAATTTTTAAATATAAAAAACCTCTCTCGTTGATGAGTAAGAGCAAACGTTTCGGTGTACTCTCAGTCACAGTCCTTATACTTGCATTGGGCTTGATCATCGGTAAAGGGTTTAACTACGGTATAGACTTTGCCGGTGGTACACTCATACAGCTACAATATGAAGGTAAAGCACCTATAGACAAAGTGAGAGAAGCGGTAGAGTCTGATAAGTCTTATGAAGGTGCAACCGTGACTTTCTTTGGTGGCGAAGATGAAGTGGTCATCCGTACTAAAACGAGTTCAAAAGCACTGGGTGAAGACATCGGTGACAAAATGAGAACACTACTTAAAGATACGGGTAGCTTTGAAGTAAGACGTGTTGATATGGTAGGTGCTAAAGTAGGGTCTGAATTACGTGAACAGGGACTTATGGCTATGCTACTGGCTATTATCGGTATCCTTATTTATGTTTCATTTAGATTTGAGTGGCGTTTTGCTGTAGCTTCTGTGATGGCGCTCATGCATGATGTTACCATCGCTATGGGAATGATCGTCTTGTTTAATGTTGAGGTAAACCTTGATATTTTGGCAGCACTGTTGACCATACTGGGGTATTCACTGAACGATACGATCATTGTATTTGACCGTATCCGTGAGGGTATCAGAACGATCAAAGACCCAGATCTTGGCGCTATTATCGATGAGTCTGTGACACGTACACTTTCACGTACTACGTTGACATCACTCACAACGTTCTTTGTTGTCCTTACTCTCTATTTATTTGGTGGAGAGATCATTAGCGGCTTTAGTTTCACATTACTTGTAGGTGTCATAGTGGGTACATACTCTTCTATCTTTGTGGCATCACCTATCTTGATGTGGCTTGGTTTCTCAGTAGGTGGCTTCAGAGAAAAAGAAGCAACAAAACTCAAAAGAGAAAAAGACAAAGAAAAAATGCGTGCCATGTATGAAAATGGTACGCTATAAACAAAAAAGTATTTTTTCTTTATTCGCCAAAGGCGTAGCTTCAGTGAGATGCACCCCAAGGGTATTTCCTGCGGACAATGTTCTGTGGGCTTTGCTCACTGAAAAGAAGAAAGAATATAATAAGAAATGCGTGCCATGTATGAAAATGGTACACTACAGTTAAATTTTAAGGAGTTTCAATGAATTGGGGTAAAGTCTTTTATATGTTTTTTACGTTGATGTCACTTACGACATCAGCGGCATTTTTGTATGATCATTCAGTAGTAGCATTGTTTATAGCAGGGTCTGTGAATGTGATCTCTACACTTTTAAAGATAGGGGTAAGAAACCTTCTTTCCGCTGAACTTTTAGCAGGTTCGTTGGTTGCAGACTTACACCTTTTACCTGCATTCTTTGCGTTACAGTTTTATGGGAATGATTCTTTAGCTACAGGATTGGTCATCGGTGCCGTGATTGCGAACCTTTATACTATTTTCATCTCTATGATCGAGAGTGCAAAAGAAAAGGCAGATTTTTAAGCGTAGTTAGGTATCTTACATGTATATTAATTCGAAGGAATGACACGTGCCAAGTATGCCTACACTTCAGGGAACAGACTCTGAAAAGAAACGTAAAGAGATTAAACACTATTTTAAACGCTGTTATAAACGGTATGAGTCTCTCTTTCATATCGTTGTAGATGAAAGCGCTTATTTTCAAAAAGCAGATCCTCTTCGTCATCCTATCATTTTTTACTATGGGCATACCGCTACATTTTTCATCAACAAATTTAAACTTGCTAAGATCATCGATGAACGTGTAGACCCCAGACTTGAGTCCATCTTTGCTGTGGGTGTAGATGAGATGAGTTGGGATGACTTAAATGAAAAACATTATGACTGGCCGACTTTGGCGGAAACCCAAGCCTATCGTGATGAAGTATACATAACAGTCTCTGCTCTTATAGATTCACTTCCTTTAGAACTCCCTATTACGGAAGATTCACCCTGGTGGGTTATTTTGATGGGTATTGAACATGAGAATATCCATCTTGAAACTTCTTCGGTACTTATACGTCAACTCCCCTTTGAATGTGTACAGGAAGACAGAGAATGGAAAGAGTGTGAAAGTTATGGAACTGCACCCAAAAATGTACTGCTTGATGTAAGCGCAGATACAGTGATCCTGGGAAAAAATAAAGATGCAAAACTTTTTGGCTGGGATAATGAGTATGGAGAGCATCAGGCACATATACCAGCATTCAAAGCCGCTAAATACCTCACTTCCAATGCTGAATTTTTAGATTTTGTGCAAGATGGAGGGTACGGTAATGATACGTTTTGGTGTGAAGAAGGAAAGGCATGGAAAGACCATATAGATGCGGAATATCCTGCGTTCTGGTGTAAAGTAGATGCAGGCTACAGACTTCGTACTTTGAGTAGAGAGATTGAGCTGCCGCTGAACTGGCCGGTAGAAGTGAATCACTTGGAAGCAGCTGCATTTTGCAAGTGGAAGAGTCAAAAAGAGGGTGTCACTATCACCTTACCGACAGAAGATGAATATGTAAGAATGCGTGATGAGAGTAAAGTACCTTACTATTTTGAATGGACAGCAAAAGGTAAAACCATCGCTAATATCAATCTTGAAGTGTTTGCATCATCTGTACCTGTGGATACCTATAAACATGGCAATTTCTATGATGTGATAGGAAATGTTTGGCAGTGGTCTAAAACACCTATTTACCCTTTTGAAGGTTTTAATGTACACCCGATTTATGATGACTTTACCGTACCAACCTTTGATGGAAAACATAATCTTATTAATGGTGGATCATGGATCAGTTGCGGGAACCTTGCTACACAAAAGAGCCGCTATGGATTTAGACGGCATTTTTATCAGCATGCAGGATTTAGGTATGTACAAAGTGGGTATGAAGAGACTGTGGCAACCAATATTTATAACACAGACACTATTATTTCCCAGTATTGTCATTTTGGTTGGGGTGAAAATGCTTTGGGTGTAGAAAATTATCCGGCAGTGTGTGGACGGGTTGCTTTGGAATATATGAAAGAGAAACCTAAGAGAAAAGCATTTGATATAGGTTGTGCCATAGGGCGAAGTACCTTTGAACTTGCACGTGGCTTTGATGAAGTGATAGGTGTAGATTTTTCTGCACGTTTCATACAGGAAGCGCAGGCTCTTAAAGACAATGGAGTACTGCGGTATACGATGCCAACGGAAGGTGAACTGGAAAACTTTTACGAAGTGAACCTTTCAGACTTTGACCTGGAAGAAGAACGTCAAAAAGTCTCATTTTGGCAAGCGGATGCATGTAACTTAAAACCTATTTACAAAGATTTTGATTTGATTTTTGGGGGTAACCTCATTGACAGACTCTATGACCCTAAAAAGTTTTTAGATTCTCTGGCTTCACGTATCAATGAGGGGGGGATGCTTATTTTAACCTCTCCGTACACCTGGCAGGAAGAGTCTACACCTAAAGAGAAATGGATAGGCGGATACAAAAGAGATGGTGAAAATGTGACGACATTGGATGGGCTCAAAGAGATATTGGGCAAAGACTTTGAACTTATCGATACGAAAGATGTTCCGTTTGTCATACAGGAGACGGCACGTAAACATCAGTATACGATAGCCCATATGACCATTTGGCAAAAGAG
>JAGSGJ010000077.1 GCA_023955225.1 Sulfurovum sp. | reverse complement strand
TCCCCTATTCCAGAAGATACCTTAAGTTTTGACCTACCGGGTTCTGATGGGATGATTTATTCTTTTGGTACTCGTTATGCAGTGTCTAAAGACATTGAAGTTGGAGCATCATTTGCTTATTTAGATGCAGACGAAATAAGTGTTTCTCAAGCAACTGCCATTACTGGTTCATTTGACAATACTGCAGTTTACCTTTTTACAATAGGTATGGAGTATAAGTTTTAGTGGAACAAAGCTTAAACCTTTACTTGAAACTATATTTGGAAACAAGAGATAGAAGTGCTATACTCTTTGCAAAATAATTAAACTTAACATTTGGGAGAATGAATGAGAAAAGTTACATTATTGTCGTTAGCGGCAACAACAGTCTTAATGGCAAGCGGGTATAAAATACCAGAACAATCACAAAAGTCGGTAGCACTTTCTGCGGCGAATGTTGCTAATGCCAACGGAGCAGATGCTTCGTATGAAAACCCAGCAAATATGGCTTTTGAAGAAGGAAATGGTTCTTTTGAATTTGATCTTGGCTATATTCATCTTACATCGATGAAATTTGAGGGAACTGTTACAGGTCATGCACCAGGTGCTCCGATAGAATCAAAAAAAGAGAACTTCCTGATTCCGACTTTTTACTATGTCTCACCAGCAGTGAATGACTTTCATTTTGGTTTGGCAATGATCTCGCCAGCTGGACTTTCAAAACGTTGGGATGCACAGCCGGCTAAGGCTACAGCAGAAGAGTTTACACTGAAGACCTATGAGATTAATCCGACAGTGGCATATAAGGTAAATGATCAGTTTTCTCTGGCAGTAGGTTTGCGTATGTTGTATTCTGAAGGTATAGTGAAATCAGCTGCACCAGCAGGAGCTCCATTCTTTAATTCACAACGCAATATGAAAGGAGATGCTTTAGACTTTGGATACAACCTTGCCTTGAGCTATCGACCGAATGAAGAAGTGAAATTTGCGGCGACATACCGTTCCAATATAGATATCGATGTGGATGGCTCTGCAATCTTGTCAAATGATTTTGCTACCTATTCAGGTGGAGCATCAGTTACTATTCCTGCTCCAGCAACTCTGAACCTTGCAGCAGCTTATACTTTTGATGAGACAACGACAGTGGAATTTGTTTATGAAACGACATATTGGTCTAAGTATAAGACATTAGATTTTAATTATAGTGGAACATTATCTCCATTCTTGAGTGCATTTGACACTGCAAGTGCAAGAAATTGGGATGATGTGAACAGTTACCGTTTGGGAGTCACGCATAAATATAATGATGACTGGATTTTGATGGCGGGAACAGTCTTTTTTGATACACCAATGCCTGAACAGACTTTAGGATTTGAGCATCCAGATGCAAAAGGGTGGGCATATTCTACAGGGTTTAGGCATAAGCTATCAAAAGAGTATGAGGTTGGTGCATCTTTCTTATATGCTGATAGAGAAAATAGAACAGTTGCTAATAATAACAATGGTATAAATGGAACATTTAGTAATGCCGCGGTATATTACCTGAGCTTAGGTATTGAATATAAGTTTTAACACTTTGCCCTTTCGGGCGGAGTCTTTAACAAAGTAAAGCTTCTGTACTTTGTTAAAGACTTAGTAGGTTAAAAGGTTGTAGATGCTCTATCCTTATCAAAATTTTTATGAGATGATTCATACGAATGCTATGAATAAACCCAATAAAACAGTCGTTTTTATAGAAAATGAAAAGATATCTAATCTCTATCTTCTTCAAAAAATCGATAGTTTTTGTAGATTTTTATCACATGAGGGCATAGGACAAGGCGATAAGCTAGGGCTTATTCTTCCTAATAGCCTAGAATTTTTAATAGCTTTTTGTGCTACAAGTAAGATAGGTGCAGTTGTTGTTCCTGTAAATAATATGCTAAAAGAAGAAGAATATACCTATATTCTAAATGATGCTGAGGTAAAAATACTTCTTACATCTAAGAAGTTTGCTGCGCAGACTCAAAACCTTCAATCAACAACAACCGTACAAAAAACAGTATGGATAGATGAAATACCTTTAGTCGAAGGTGAACACTTTTTGTTTTCTGAAGCGATGTCTATTCCTCCTTTTCATGATGAAGTCAGAGTTAGTACAACG
>JAGSGJ010000004.1 GCA_023955225.1 Sulfurovum sp. | reverse complement strand
TGCACAGTCTAACATTTTGAATCCTTGAGAAAAGTAAAATACTTAAACAAATAGCACCTATTATACAATGAAAATACTTGGTTAAAAATTTTAGAAGATTTTATCTAAATATAGATATGAAAGAAGTGTTAAAAAGAGGGGGATTCCCTCTTAAATGCATAACTTACAGTTGTGCGTTGATTTTTTCAGCAAATGCATCTTTAGAAGCTGCACCAACCATTTGGTCTACCATCTCACCGTCTTTGAAGAAAAGAATCGCTGGGATAGATCTGATACCATATTTTACTGCGATATCCTGTTGCTCATCTGTGTTTACCTTACAGATAGTTGCTTTACCGTCAAAATCTTCTGCAAGTTCTTCGATAACTGGAGCGATCATTCTACAAGGTCCACACCATGGAGCCCAAAAGTCTACCATTGTTACACCTTCAGCGATAGTCGCATCAAAGTTTTCGTTTGTTAAGTCAATATATTTTGCCATATTTATTCCTTTGTATTTAATATATATAGTATAACCTACATTTCTTATAAAAACTATTGTTATAGCTTATATTTTTAAAATTATTGATAATTTTGTTCTAACTGTGAATAATTAGGATAAGATAGGTCTTATTTATATTTTTTCTAATTTTATTTCCGGATATTCAGAAGAACGTGTACCTTCTATCGCATTGGTCTGTTCACCTTTTACCGTATAGACAAATGATATTTTTGGTTTATTTGTACTGTTTTTATTGGCTCTGTGTAAAAGTAAAGAGTGAAATATCACCACATCACCCTTCTTTAGATCTGTAGAGATTTTAGTCGCTATGATCTTTTTATTGGGTAAATATGTTGTCGAAAAGTACTCCTTTTCATCAAACTGTTCAGCCTTAAACTGCATCTTATGACTACCAGGAATGAATTCTAATACACCATTCCGATCAGTCTCATCATCAAGTGCCAGCCAAACGCTCACTAGATTGTCATCACTATAAGACCAGTAGCGTCTGTCTTGATGCCATCCTGTAGAAGAACTTATCTGTGGCATTTTAGTCATAATAGAATTGTGATGTGCAGTGGTGAGAACCACCTCATCATCTAATACTTGTTGTAAGATGGGGCGTATTTTCATCTCTTCCATCCATGCTTTAAAAAGAGGATTCCGTTCATATACTTGGCGTAACCTACGTACGATGATATGCTCTTCTTCTGCCTTGGAGCTATAATCCGTTACTTCAGTACGATACGCTTTACTACGACTATCATACCCTAGTTCAGTCTCTATGGGTTCTATCAGTTGTTCCAAATGTTCTTTAGCCACTTCCAAAATAGCATCACAACGTTCAGCAGCAACAAAGCTACGCAAAACAATAAACCCATCATTGTTAAATTGTGCCAATTGAGTTGCCGTAAGTTGCATCTATCTACCTTGAAATTAAAGTAGCTGATTATAGCGTAACATTCTCTAGAAACTCCACCTCATCAACACGAATAATAAGTGCATCTATACTAAAAGCAACATCCAAATTCTTTGTTTTCATATAGTAATGGGCAGAGTTAATGACTTTACGAAGTTTCGCAGGAGTGATATTGTAAACAGGGTCAAAATCTGCTTTTCCGCTTTTGACCTCTATAAAATGAAGTATATTTTCTTTTTGAGCAATAATATCTATCTCGCCTAATTTACGGGCAAAATAATTACGCTCAAGGATAATAAACCCTTCTTGCTCTAAAAACTGTGTCGCAAGGTTTTCACTCTTATCTCCAAAAAGTTTGGGTAATTCTCTCATGGTTTCAAAAAACCCATCACTTTTTCATCGGTTTTCTTGGTTTCAAACACAATTGTATCAAGTATTTTAAAAATTTCTTTAAACTTTTTATCATTTTTACGTTCAAATTCTATGAGTTTCTTACCCAAAGCATTATAGTGTAAGGTAAATTCTCGAAGTTTTGTAAAAGTACGCATAATCTCTATACTCACTTCTATGGCTACCCTGCTTTTAAGTACTGCTGAAAGCATATAGACACCATTTTCTGTAAACGCATACGGCATATAACGTCTACCTCCGTGTTTTAAACTTGAGGTCACAAATTGTGACCTCAAGTTTTCATACTCTTCTTCACTCAATTGAAACATGAAATCATCAGGAAACCTCTCAATATTTCTTTTGACTGCCTGATTAAAAACTTTTGTCTCTACATGATAAAGTTCTGCTAAATCAAAATCCAACATCACTTGTTTACCTCGTAATGTATATATTTTGTGATGTATGGGTGTAATCATTTCATTCATCGTTACTCCTATTATTAGAAGTGTAGAATAAAAAATAAGAGCATGAAAGAAATATGTCACATTGACATATTTTTCAGCCAGAACCTTCCCCATATTCTTAAAATAGAAAACCTTATAAAGTTATATATTTTACAAGGTTTTATGTATTTATTTAAACATCACTAATTCATAAATTGTAGTAAAAGTAAAATTAGTATACTTTTGAAAAACCTTATAATCTAACATATTTTATAAGGTTATTCGCTGTAGCGACGTTTGTAGACCATAAATATGTACCCTCCCATAGAAAACGTTATAAAATGTTCTATATAGGAGGTTTTATAAGGAAAAGTATAATCCATAGGAGGGAATTATATGTATGAAGAAAAAAGTTACTCACTCCTATTTCTAAGGTCACAATATACGACCTTAATATCTATCCGCAAGCCACTTCATCACTCACAGGTATCACATCAACCTGGATAGATTTAAATGCAGCCGTCATAATAAGTTCATCACTTTTATCACCAAAGATATGATTTAACTTTGAGTCTGCATGATGAAAGGTAGTATAAAGTGTTTTTGGACGCACTTTATCTGTAAACTTCACCCTAAGTGGATTTGTTTCACCGTACTCTGTTTTCAATATAACTTTCTCTGTTGTAAAGTCTGAAGCATCATCCGTATGGGCAAGTAAAATATCTTCTGTATGCCGTTTCATCAAGTTATGCGTATACTTTGTTTGTGCAGAGTTATTATAATGAGCCATAATTCTTCCTGTTGTGAGGTGATAACCTTTAAGATTTTTGTTTAGAATTTCTTCTACCATACCTGACAGCGTATAGCCATGATATCTAAATGCACCAATACCATCTTGTGTTCTAAAGTCTTCTCTATGAAGTACTGGTGTACCACTTCCATCTTCAAGAATTGGCCATGAGATTCCCTTCTTCTCATTTGCACGTAGTACTTCATACGAAGCACCTGTAAATCTATTTGTTGCAGTTTTACGGACATCTTCCCAGATATCTTCTGAAGAATTAAAATCATAGCCCCCACCCATTTTCTCATCAAGAAGTTTAATAACTTCCCAATCATCAGGTAAGTCAGACTTCACTAAGGGTGTTGAGAGGTGTACTTTTCTCATAGCATTGATATAAATACCTGTTTTTTCATAGGCTGATTTTACGCCTACAACAATATCTGCACGATGTGCTATATCTGTCATAAATAATTCTTGCACAAAGATAAGTTCTAAATTCTCAAAAGCTTTGATAAGCTTGTTAAGGTTAGGATGAATATGTGTTAAATCTTCTCCAATATTTAGAACACCTCTAATAGTCCCATCTAACATTCCATCAACCAGTTGAGGCGTCATAAGACCAACCTCTCTAGGTGCTTGATAATCTGGAGCATAATAAGGAAGCATACCCATATCGCAAACACCTTGAACATTTGTTTGACCACGTAAAGGCATTACACCTGCACCATCTTTACCAATATTTCCTGTCATAAGAGCAAGGTGAACAATCGCCATAACAGCGTATGAACCATCAACATGTTCTGTAATACCAAGTCCCCAAAGAATTAAAGATTTTTTACTTGCATACTCACGAGCAATTTCAGGAAGCATATCAGCTAAGTACTCATACCCCTCAACATCTCTAAAAAATTCTGGATTTGCATACGGATCTTTTAAGATATTTTCTTTAAAATGATCCCAATTTTTCGTTCTTGTTTTTATAAAATCTTTGTGATAAAGTTCTTCTGTGATGATTGTATAAGCTATCATGTTTAAAACAAGTAGGTTCGATTCATGTGGTGTCACTGCTTTATATTTTGAGAATTTATGAAGTTTTATTTCACGTACATCAAAACACGCTATTCCTGTACCATTTTGAGCAGCTTTGATCATACGATTCCCTACAATTGGGTGTGCTTCAGTAGTATTTGAACCCATCACTATCATGAACTCTGTTTTATAGATATCATCAAAAGGATTAGATGCTGCTCCCTCACCAATGGTAAGTCTCATTCCCTTAAGTGATGGAGAATGACACACTCTAGCACAGTTATCAACATGTGGAGAATTAAGCGTAAAACGAGTAAATTTTTGGAAATAGTATGCCGACTCACAAGAACTTCTAGCTCCACCAAGTGAACATACTGATTTTCTACCATACTCAGATTGAATACCTTTAAGCTTCATCGCTCCAGCAGTTGTCGCAGAATCTAAATCTGTCTCATACCATGTATCATCTAAATCAGTTAAATTATTCGCTATTGCTTCTTTAATATCAGGATTTTTCTTTAAAAAACTTTTACGAATTCGAGGTGTTCTTATTCTTTGGTCAGAGTCAACAAAATCATACCCATAAGTCCCTTTTACACAAAGCTTACCTTCTGAAGTAGCTCCATCAGGATGAGCAAAAATCTTTTTAATTTTATTTTCTTTTGTGTCAACATGAGCAGCAATATCACAACCAACACCACAATATGCACATACACTGTCGATTACTGTATACTCATTATCTATTTTTTTTGTCATTTTATACCCTTAATTCGCTAATAGGAGTAACTTTATCCTCATTAGGTTTAGATTCAATTATGTTTTAAGTAACTCTTGTAAATATTTAGTGAATTATATCAAAATCACTAAATATTAAGGAATAAAATGACTATAAAAGTTAAAAACCGCTGGTTCATGGCTCTGGCTGCCATGGCAATTCACATATGTATAGGCTCTGTCTATGCATGGAGCGTGTACGTAAACCCTATGTCATCCACAATGAACTGGATACTTACAGATGTAACCATCACATTTTCTGTTGCCATCTTCTTTTTGGGTCTCTCTGCGGCTCTTATGGATATTTTCAATGGTACAGGTAGGATTGTGTGGGCAAGTATCTCAGATTACCTTACAAGACCTATTGTCTTTATACTTTTCTTTGTGACACAGATCATTGCGTTTTACATGCTTACAACCGTCAAAAGTATACTACTCTTCCAAGTACTTCTTTACTATATCATGATGTGTTACGGTGGGGCATTTGCTTCTATCCCGGCATACATAGGTGATATTTTTGGTACTAAAAAACTTGGCGCTATTCATGGGTATATTTTAACCGCTTGGGCCTTAGCTGGTCTTGTTGGACCTATCATCATAGCCTACGTTAAAGACACAACGGGTAGTTATACAGATACCCTTTATGTATTTATCGGTCTTTTCGTTGTTGCACTCATTACCTCTCTACTCATGCTTGCAAACATCAAAAAGATAAAAACAAGTCAAATACAAGCCTAACTTATTTGCCACTTCTGTGGTACAATAACGCTAAATAAGATAAAAAATCTCTTATTTAGCTTCTAATCAAGTTCTTATTAATCTTTCTCTGTTATTATCGGTCAAATTAAACCAAAAGGATTACAATGTCAACAATAAATATAGCTCAAGAATGTGGATGCTTCAAAAGAAGTGCATTAGAAAACAATGTTACGTTTGATAACAAAGATGATGCGATGATGAAAGCACAAGGTATGGTAAACCATATGAATGAAAAATTCTGTGGTAAGCATGGATTTGAACTTAGTGAAAGTGGTGATAACTTTAGCATCGCTATGAAAGCACCTCAAGCAGCTGCCTCAGGTGGATGCTGTGGTGGTGGACACTGTAGTTAATACAATCTCCCCATCCCATTAATCACACATAGTGTGTCCTGTCGTGGCGAACGCCCGTGAAAGCGGAGCGATTCGAGAGCCATGACGATTTTTGCCTACTTTTTCTAAAAAAGTAGGGAGAAAAACAACGCCTCCAGTAATACAAGAGGCAATCATGCAAAACTAATCAGTAAATTGATTCAATCAAACAAACTATTTAAAATTCCCAAACACCAATGGTGCTTTCAAATCCAAAGTCTTCACTTCAGCCATGACAGCCTGAAGATCATCGATCTTTTTACCAGATACACGCACTTCATCACCTTGTATAGACGGTGTTACTTTTATCTTTAAATCTTTAATCGCTTTGACTATCTTCTTAGCTTCATCTTTATCTATCGTATCAACAATACGATAAATCACTTTTGTGTTACCGCCAGATATACCTTCAGTTTTCACCTCTTCAAGTGACTTACCTGCAATACCTCTTTTAATCAGTTTAGAGATAAGTATGTCTTTGAGTGCATCTATCTTAGAATCCGTAGAAGAACTAAGACTCAAAGTCTTAGCATCTTCATTGAGTTTAAACTCAGCCACCAACCCTTTAAAATCAAAACGTGTAGCAACCTCTTTCTCCGCCATGACAAGCGCATTTTTAAGCTCCATCATGTCCAGTTTAGCCGTTATATCAAAATAGTGATCTTTTGCCATCAGGGCTCCTTTTACTTCTCGATTCTCATCATAACTATCTCGCCATGAACCACATCAAGTTTACCCAATGCTATAATAGCATCTTGCATTTTACTCTCTTTACACGTATGTGTCGTAAAGAGCAGTTTAGCTATCTCATCATTTGCCGTAGGTTTTTGAAGCATCGCTTCTATAGAGATATCAAACTCACCCAATGTAGATGTGATCGCTGCCAATACACCACTTTGATCATCTACTTCCAGTCTAAGGTAGTATTGTGTCACAATGTCCTCTTTAGGCAGAAGCTTAAGTCCGCTCTCTAAACCTTTCTTATACCCAAGCATAGGCCCGTGGTTTCCACGAACGATGTCTACGATGTCTGCTATCACTGCTGAAGCGGTAGCATCACCACCTGCACCAGGTCCGTAGTACATTGTTTCACCTACACGATCACCTACAACAGTCACTGCATTCATCACACCATCCACTTTAGCGATCATAGACGCTTGTGGAATCATCGTTGCGTGTACTCTAAGTTCTACTCCGTTACCCACTTTCTTAGCGATACCTAAAGACTTAATCTCATAACCGAATTCTTTAGCAAAATCTACATCAGTTTGTGTAATATTTTCTATACCCTCTATGAGAATATCTTCTGGTTTTGCATCGATACCATAGGCAATACTTGCCAAAATGAGCAACTTATGGGAAGCATCAAATCCACCCACATCAAATGTAGGATCAGCCTCTGCATACCCTAGTTCCTGAGATTCTTTGAGGATCTCATCGTACTGTGCCCCTTCGTTGATCATCTTTGTCAGCATATAGTTACAAGTACCGTTCATAATACCTTGAATAGAGTCTATGTGGTTAGCAGAGAGACCGTTACGTAATGCACCGATAATAGGTATCCCTCCAGCAGTACTTGCTTCATACATCAAAGGTATATCACCAGCGATCTCCTGAAGTTCATAACGATGATACGCAAGAAGTGCCTTGTTCGCAGTCACAACCGCTTTACCGTTTTCAAGTGCCTTTTTGACGAGCGCATAAGGTTCTTCAACGCCACCCATCAATTCGACAACGATGTCTATCTCAGGATCATTGACCACATCTAGAGGGTCATCACTTAGCTTGATACTCACCCCTCTGTCTTTAGAGAGATTTTTTACCACACCTGACTTTACAACAATTTTTTTACCCGCTCTTGCCTCGATAATGTCGCAGTTCTCTTCAAGTATCTTTGCAACACTTGCACCAACAGTACCCACACCCAAGATTCCTATTTTAACCATTATTTTTTGCCTCTTCTAGTTCCTTTAAGAACTTTTTGATGTTTCGTGCCGCTTGACGGATACGATTTTCATTTTCTATAAGCGCGATACGTACATACTCATCACCATATTTACCAAATCCAATACCTGGGCTTACTGCAACGCCCGCTTTGACTAAAAGTTGTTTTGCAAATTCAAGTGAACCCATGTCACGTGCCACTTCAGGAATCTTACCCCAGATGAACATAGAAGCATTTGGTTTACCCATTTTCCAACCGGCATTTTCAAAAGCCTCTAACATCACATCACGTCTTTTTTCATAACGCGGGATAATCTCATCGTCTGGAATATTATGGTATTCATCAAGCGCTACAGTAGCAGCGACTTGAATAGGGGTAAACATTCCATAATCAAGCCAAGACTTAATGCTTTGAAGCGCACCAATGAGTTTTTTGTTACCTACAATGAACCCTACTCTCCAACCAGCCATGTTATATGACTTTGAAAGTGTATAGGACTCAACTGCTACATCTTTTGCACCTTCCACTTCCATAATAGATGGGGTTTTATACCCATCAAATGTAATATCAGCATACGCAATGTCAGAAATGATATAAAAACGTTTCTCTTTAGCAAGTGCTACAAGTCTCTCGTAAAACTCAGGTGTCACTGTCGCTGTACTTGGATTATGAGGAAAGTTGACTACTAAAAATTTTGCTTTTGGGATAGAGTTGTCTAAATGGTCTTCTACATCAGCCAAAAATCTGTCTTCATCTACTTCAAATGTATCTTCATTAAATACAAGTTGCATCTTCTCTACATTTGCACCGGCCAAGATAAAAGCTTGAGAGTGGATAGGATACGTAGGATCTGGAACGATAGCAACATCACCAGGATTTGAAATAGCTTGCACGAGGTGCACATACCCCTCTTTACTTCCCATCGTAGCAACGATCTCAGTATCTGGGTCCAAGTCTGCATTATACTTACGTTTGTACCAGTTACTCATCGCCAAACGAAGTTTATAGATTCCTTTACTTGCACTATATCCATGTGTTTTTGGTTTTTGTGCAGTTTCACACAGTTTATCGATGATTGGTTGTGGCGTAGAAGCATCAGGGTTTCCCATAGAAAAATCTATGATATCTTCCCCTTTTCTTCTTAATTCCATTTTAAGGTCATTGATCTCTGCAAAAAGATACTTAGGCAACCGGTTTATTTTGTCAAATTGAATTTCATCAAACATGCTTTTCTCGCTTTAAAGTTTTTTTCATTTTTACCATTAGTCTCATCCATCCTGCACTAAAATTGACTTACAGGCTCAATAGAAACATTCACTTCTTTCTCAAGGATTTCACTACTTTGTGTGCGCTCTTGAACAAGAACATCTTCTACTGTTTTTTCTACCATTGCATTTGCATTCACATCGCTGAGCACTACATTTGCAATACTTAGATCTTCTACAGTAATCTCTTTTTTCTTCTCTTCAGTTTCTATTACAACTGTTTCTATCATTTGCTCATCCATAAAAGGAATAAGTTCACTCAAATGTTTTTTATCAAACTGTGTAAAAAAATACCAAGAAGCGTACCCCAAAAGGGCCAATACAACAAATAAAAACAGCTTTGAATTTCCCTTTTTCTCTGCATCATCAGAAAGGACCACAGTAAAACCATGTTCACCTTTCTCCTCAGAGTAATACGCCAATGCTTCTTCTCTTAATGCACTTAGGTCTGCTTTATACTCTCGTTCTAAAATAGAGATAAAACCTAGTGTTTTGATCTTTTTGAGGGCATTAAAATTTGCAGCCAAAAGATTTTCAATATTTTCTTCAGATATCTTTGTCTTTTGACTGATTCCTTTTATACTGTTTTCTTCCAGGATCTCATTTAATTGCATAACCCATCCTATGTATTAAAATCGCTGCAGCTGCACTCACATTAAGTGAGTCAAATGAATGTTTCATCTCTATCGATACAGTATGATTAAGTTTAGCCATGATCTTCTTAGAAAGTCCCTTGCCTTCACTTCCCAAAACAAGAACACGTCTTGTGTCAAATGTTATATCTTGCACATTTTTTCCATCCATAGAGGCACCATAAAAGGTAAACCCAAGTTGCTGAAGTTCATTAAATGTATCTAAAATATTAGGCGCTACCATAAAAGGCATATCCAACATGGCACCAGAGCTCGTACGTGCTATGCCCGCAAAATTAAGCTGCTTTACCCCTGTGGCGATGATAGCATCCGCACCAAGTGCGTATGCCGACCGTACAATTGCACCTATGTTTCCTACATCAGTTAAGCCATCAAGTACAACAATAAAATCATTCTTCTTGATCTCAGGCAGAGAACTCTGTTCAAATTCATCCATCTCTACAAGTAAGCCTTGGTGATTCCCGCCTTTACTCATAGACTGTGCCCACTTCTCTTCTAAAAACTTGATATTATCATGGTATTTGTGAAATAGGTCATTAGGGAGTATCCCTTTTCCATTTGCAGCCGTCTTGGCAACATAAACAGTTTTAATTTTCTCTGAGTGATGCTCTAAAGCATGTAAACAGACTTGTTTTCCATATATAATCATAGAGATAATTTACCTTTTTCCATAGTTAATAGTAAAGTGATTTTACCTTTTTTTTGCTTTTAGGGTGTTAAGTAGATTGTATGAGTTCGTTATACCATTCTTTGATACTCTTGTCACTGAGATGGGCAAGGAGTTTTGCTTTAGGTTTAGGGGGTAGATCCAAGCTTAAAACCTCAGTAAAAGTAAGACTTTTTTCTGTACTTTTTTGAGCTCTTATAATGACTACCCACTCACCACGTATGTTTAACTCTTTGAACTGTTCATTGAGTGATTTAGCCGTACCGCGATAGTACCTTTGATACTTTTTACTGATCTCTTTAGCTAAAAAAAGCTCTCTTTCTTCATCCAAGATCAGGATTTCATTTAAAAGCTTTTCCAAACGATGAGGCGCCTCATAAAGTACAGTATTGTAGCCATTGCTCATTGCTTCACTCAGAGCAGTACTTCTCTCTTTGCCTTTATGGGGTAAAAATGCATAAAAAAGAAATTTTCCTTCTTCAAAACCGCTTGCTGCATACGCAGTGGTCACCGCAGATGCTCCAGGGAGTACATCGTACGGTATATTATGTTCTTGTGCATAGGTTACAAGTATTTGCCCAGGATCAGAGATAACCGGCATCCCCGCATCACTGACATACACAACTTCTTTCTCCTCTAAACTAGAGCCAAACTCTTCAAGTCTCTCTTCTCCATTGTGTTCATTAAAAGAATAAAACGCTGCATCAGGGTACACCATATCAAACCGCTCTTCGAGTAAACGTAAAAGCCGTTTGGTCTGACGTGTGTCTTCACATAAAAAGAGTTCTGCTTTTTCAAAAAGCTTCATAGCTCTGATTGTAATATCTTGTGGATTTCCAATAGGTGTAGGGATAAATGTTAACATAATAAATACTTTAATGTTTGAAGAGAATAAGTGCTTGCTAAATGTTCAAGCAAACTTAGCATAAGTGCAAGCATAGAGAGCGATGCTCTCTATGTTATTAGGATTAACCTAATTTATATTTGCTTTTAAACTTCTCTACTCTACCAGCAGCATCAAGGATTTTTTCAGAACCTGTAAAGAATGGGTGACATTCATTACAAATATCAATACTCATCTCTGCTTTTTCTGTTCTGATCTCAAACTTGTTACCACAAGCACATGTAACTGCACATTCAACGTAATCTGGGTGAATTTCTTTTCTCATTTTCTAACCTTTTAGTTTATTTGGTGACAGGTAACAAGCCTGTTCTAGTCGATGACTCTTCCTTTCTCTTGGAAAAAGGGTTATTGCAACGCTCTTTGGCGAGACAATATAGGGCGAAATTATAGCAAAATATTTTTAAAATATTATAAAAGAAGTTTGGAAGCCACAGCACACACTGCACTCTCACTCTTTAAAACCAAGGGCGTATCAAATCCAATCATATCTTCAGACTTGAACAGTGCCACCTCATTCTCATGAAAACCACCCTCACACCCTATGACGATCGTCTCTATATGCTTTTGTGAATCTACCTTATTTTCAGAAAAATTCAACATCTTACTTTCCGGGTTAGCCTTCAAAAAGCTCTCTAGATCATCTGCCATCTCTAACTTCATCATGTCACTTCGTCCAGACTGCTGAGAAGAGTTCAAAAGTATCTTTTCCAAACGTTTAAAATCCACTTTAAAACTTTTTTGAGAACGCTTACAGTAGATAAAAGTGATTTTTTCTACACCCATTTCATTCAAAGAAGGAAGTACTTTTTCGATGTTTTTAGGGTCAATAACACACCAACCTATATGTAGGGCTACTTTCGCTTTGATATCAAGTGTTTGACTCTCTTGTAGTTCAAGATTAACCGAGCGTTTGTCTAGATAAGTAATAAGATAACGATGAAGAAGTCCATCTTCAAGGTTACGAAGGTACAAGGTATCATCTACCTTATGTCTTCGTACTTTAAAAATGTAACGATGCTCGTCTCCAAGTAAAGTGAGCTGAGACTGACCTGCCTCTTTATGATAAAGATACAACATCCATAATCCTCCTGTAGAGACTCACTTAAACTGCACTAGTGCAGTGAGCCGACTGCTGAAGCGGACACAGTGTCAGCGTAGTCATATGAGCTTTGCTTAGATGGCGTCTTATAATGCCACTATACCTTTAGCTTTAAGTACCATAAGTACAACCATCACAACAACCAGCAGAATCTGCACTGAAGATATTTTCAAAAATGCACCCTTGAGCAACTTATGCGTGTCAGCATTTTGTAAATTAGCTATTTTGATAAGCTTATGTTTCTTAATCTCTATATACATCAACACAGCCCAAACCACTACCATGATAATCGTACTCATTGACCAACCTAGGTCACCTGTGAAAATAGCTACTATACCTGCAAATGCTATCATTGTAGTAAGCGCTTGAAATATCATCGTATAGATAAAACTTGCTTTTCTAAATCCCAATGGATTTTTTGCTGTCATCATCGGGATAAATAATCCTCCAACCAAAAAGCCTAAAAAAACTTTCACTAAAATACTATGTGCTGCCAACATCTCTTCTATCATATGAATCTCCTGTAAGTTTGATTTATTTAAAAGTGGATTATACCCTATTTTGTTATAATCAAAAGCTCTGATCAACATAACTTAATTTTAAAGGTTCAAAATGCCTGCTTCTATCATTCAAGCACTTGATATTATATATAAAAACAGCTCCGTAGTAAGCTCCGAAATACTGCCTATAGAGATGGCATTGGGACGTGTAATGAGTGAAGATTCCATCGCTACATTTGATCTGCCGCGTTTTGACAACTCCGCTATGGATGGATATGCTGTCAAATGTTCCGATGCCAACACTACAGTAGAATGCACAGAGGTTATCTACGCAGGAGATGACCCTCAGATGACACTTCAGGCTACAAAGGCCATCAAGATCATGACGGGTGCTCCTATCCCAGAGGGTTGTGAAGCGATCATCCCCATAGAAAATGTGACAGTTGATGACACACAGGTTACCCTACCCAAAGAGATCAAAAAAGATGGGCACATAAGACATGCGGGCGAAGATATCAAAAGTGGTGCTGTGTATCTGCATAAAGGGGAGAAAGTCACGGCATACAGTATAGCACTACTTGCCAGTCAAGGAGTGACACATTTACGGGTGACACGTAAGATCAAAGTTGCTGTATTTGGTACAGGAGATGAACTGCGTCCACACTTCGAAAAGATAGCCCCACATCAACTCTACAATTCAAATACACCTATGTTCTTAGCACGTGCCAAAGAACTAGGTTGTGAAGTACAATACATAGGCAGTTCTAGTGACACGATGGAGTCTTTGACTTCTGCTATCAAATCTGCGCTGAATGCGGATATTATCATTACATCTGGCGGTATAAGTATGGGAGACAAAGACTTCACCAAAGAAGCTTTTACACACTCAGGGATGACACTGCACTTTGACAAAGTAGATATCAAACCAGGCAAACCTACCGCTTTTGGGACCATAGGAGAAACCGTTATCATCAACCTTCCCGGAAACCCTCTTGCATCTATGGTAAATTATGAAATGTTTGTACGCGCTGCCATACGTAAAATGTCTGGTATGAATGCCTTTTATCATCATACTATATCCACAAAGATGAAAGAAGACTTCACACTCAGAGCAGGTAAACATACTGTACGTCTAGGTACATTTGATGGAAATACATTTATGCCATTCACCAAACAACTTCCTGGAATGATCTCACCGTTAGAGCAAGCCAATGCTATGCTCATCACAACACCGGACATAGCAATCCTTGAGAAAGGTAAAACGGTGAAAATACTACCGATAAATTGGGAATTGACTGCTTCTGAAAAAGAAGATTTTTTTACGCATTAATTTTAGGAAGAGGGACTTTGCCCTCTAAATGTTCTTATATCTGTGAAAGATATTCAGCTACTGCTTCAATATCTGCATCAGACATTGATGCTGCCTGACCCTTCATAAGCATACCCATACCCGCTACATTTTTTGTACCTGCTTTGTACTCATTCATAGAAGTGATAAGTGCTGCTTTGTCTTGACCGGCAATAACTGCTGATTTTCCAAGTGCTTTTGTCTTACCATCTGCACCATGACATCCTTTACATTTAGCATAGGCTGCTGGAGATGCAGGAGGCGTAGCAGGAACAGCAGCTGGTGCAGCTGGTGCAGCAGGTGTTTCTGATGTCACCGATGCTATAGCAGTTGTTGCTGATTCTGTTAATTCCGCTGCTTTTTCTTTGACTGCTGCCGCTGCTTCAGCTGCTTTAGCTTCCGCTTCAACTTTTACTTCCGCTGCCATCTCAGCTGCCGCTACTTTTGCTGCTGCTGCCGCCTCAGCTATCTTGATCTTCGCTGCCTCTACAGCATTTACAGTATCTTTTTTCACTGCTTCTGCTACTTTAGTTGTATTCACTTCCGCTGCTACTTTTTTTGTCTCTTCTCCACATGCTGTAAACAACACCGTTGCTGCTACAAGAGAAAGTAATGTGAGTTTTTTCATGATCTATCCTTTCTATTTATTTGGCTGTTTCTGGTGGACAAGTTCCCGGTGCAGGCTTTGCTGGTTCTGCCTGTGCTGCAGGAACTGCTACCTTTGCTGCTTTTGCTGCTTCGGCAGGAGTTGCCGGTTTTGCTGCTTCTGCAGGCTTTGCTGGTTCAGCAGGAGTCGCAGGTTTTGCTGGCTCTACACACTCAGCTGCTTTTGGTTTTTTTGGTGATACTAAAGGTGCTGCAGGTTTTTCAGTTTCTACTTTTTTAGTTGGAACTTTTTCTACTGCTTTTGCTTCTTCTGCATAGGCTGTAAACAATACGCTTGCAGCTACAAAAGAAAGTAATATTATTTTCTTCATAATCTATCCTTATTGAGTTAATTCTTATATTATAACTAAAAAGAAGGAATCTAAACCTTTTTAGGATTTTTGATGTGCGTATGATTAAGCAGTTTATCCCAAAGAGTACTGTCGCTCCATTCACTTTGTACTTGAGGTGAAAATACAATATCTTCAAGTTTGATAGTACCCATCAGTTCACTATGTGCATCCTCTTTAAAGCCTTGTGCATATCCCGTGTCAGTCTCATGCACGATAATACTTTGAAGCTTTACTTCTCTCTCACCATTTTGCATATCTGTACACGCCAAAACACGTTCTACCATAAGGTAGATCACACGGGAAAACTGTTCTGCCGAAGGAGAAATAGGAAGTTCCACCCATCTGTTACTAAACGTTTTCATGGCTTCTATATACTTTTTATCATCTTTTGACCAAAGGGTAATAGCATGATCAAACGAGTCTATCAGCTCTTTAATGTACCGTTTGGTCAGTCCAAAATCATACACCATTTGTCCGTCATCAAGATAGTTTGACTCTAAGAGTACTTCAATTTTATAAGAGTGTCCATGGATATTTTCGCTGCAACGCTGTGTTGTGCAGTCACGCACGATGTGTGCATTTTCAAATTTAAAAAGTTTTCTGATTAACATGTTTCTTCCTCAACTAGGAGTATATTGACCTGATTTTAACCAAGATAACTAAAATTTAGGTTATACGCCCTGCGTGGTATCAAAAACGCGTATATGCAGTCTATCACTATACTTAAAATTATGTTTCATACAAAATTCAAACACAGCCTTGTCATTTTTCCAGATGGTATCTCTGCTTTCACCCACAGGCATACAGTAGACGGGAAGTTCCGGTAAAATTCCTCTTATAGACTCTATCTCTTCCTTTGCGGAAGTTTTTACCAAATACGCATCAATAGTAAATTTTAAAAAAGCTTCTTTAGCATGATCACGCATAGATTGAAGTGCCTTAGGAATGATACGTTTCTCTTCAGGTTCACCTGAATTAGCCAATTTTAAAGAGAGTGCAAAGATACACGATTTGTATGCAGGATACTTTTCAAAATCTATCTCGATCGTGCCATTGGTTTCAAAAGTGATCTCAAGCCCTTCTGAGACTAACCACTGAATCACTCCATAAAATACTTTATCACTATGATACATTAAGGGCTCGCCCCCCGTAATGACCATATGTGGTTTATACCCTATCGTGCTAAATTCATTATTGAGTCTGTCGATCAGTGTTTTACACTCATCTACTTTTGTCCATGATTTAGCATACGCGCCGTCTACTGCAAAATAGGTATCACAGCCATAACGTACTTCACCATCCACTTCATACTCTGCGCCAAAACCGGGGCAAGAAAGATTACAGCCACCTGTACGTAAAAAGTACGAAGGTACTCCAGCATATTTGCCTTCACCCTGGATCGAAAAAAACTCTTCAGTAAGGTAAAACATCAGCCGCCAGTTTCATAAAATGCACGTGTGGAGACTTCTCTGTCTTCTAACTCTTCTTCACTCCAACGGTTCTCTTTTGGCTTGTCTTTAAGTACTTGAGCCAATACATCTGCAGCCCCTTGAATGTCACCTTTTTTCACAGATTCTGCGATACTTAGTGCTTCATCAAAATACAGGCAAGGTATGAGATTTCCCTCAGCAGTTAAACGAATACGGTTACAGCTCTCACAAAAATCATGCTTATGTGGATCAATGAGTCCAAACTCATACCCTGTCTCTTCAATGAGGTAATTGAATGATGGACTGGCACCCTCACGTCCTAAAGCTTTTATGGTATATTTTTCTTTTACTTTTTCAAGTATCTCTTTACCATGCATCCCTTTGAGCGACTGGTCAGCATGAGAATTTTCCATATACTCTATGAAACGTACTTTCATATTACGTTCACTACAGTACTCAATCATATCAAGAATCTCACCGTCATTCATGCCTTTAAGTGGTACCATATTGATCTTAACTTTCAGCCCCACTTCTAAAGCTTTATCTATGCCTTTAAATACTTTGGCAAGTACATCTTTCCCTGCGACTTTAGCTGCCACATCTGCTTTGAGTGAATCCAGTGAAATATTAAGACGTTTTAACCCTGCATCTTTCAGTCTTTGCGCTGCTTCTGGAAGCAAATAAGCATTGGTTGTTATGGCTAAATCAAGTCCTGGTTTATAGTCATTTATCATTTGGATAAACGTATCAAGGTCTTCACGCAAAAGAGGTTCACCGCCTGTAAGACGTATTTTCGTCACACCACCATCTATGGCAACTTTTACAAATAAAAAGAGTTCTTCAAAAGTAAGTAAATTCTCTTTAGGCACCCATGAAAAAGGTTTTTCAGGCATACAGTACTGACATCTAAAGTTACAACGTTCTGTTACTGAAATACGAAGGTAATCAACCTTACGTCCATGTCCATCTATAAGCATATAAAATCCAATGTATAATTTTTTAATATTTTTTCTTAGGGTATCTAAATGTAGATAAAAAAGGGGTGAGGTATATCAAGAAAGTAAGGACAAGGAAATGCCTTGTCCTAAATAGTAAGATTAATGTAGATCTCTCCACTGAGATTTCTTCCATAAGAATGCAAGAATTGAGAAGAGAATGAAGAAACCAATTACAATTGGCCCTAACGCTTCTCTTTTTGCCTTACTTGGGTCACCCACTTCAGTAAGGTATGCTTTTACTTTCTCATATCCTTCATGATTTAGACCGACTCTAGGCATAGAGGTACCAGCCAATTGGCTTTGTGGATTTTCTATAAATGTCTCCATAAAGTGATGACTTCTTGCTCTTATAATCATAGAGAGATCAGGAGGTAGTTTACCCATATAAGCTTTCACAGCATCCTGCTCATCAATCACTTTGATCCTATGTGCAAGTGCATCTTTTTCATGTTTAAATGCAGGTGTGTCACCTAATTGTGTCAATTTACCATAACGTACAGCATGACATCTTACACACGCTTCCATATATGCTTCTTTAGGAGTTACTTCTCCTGCTTTATGTTCAAGCATATACGCTACCACATCAGCGATTTGCTGATTGTCACTCATCATAGATTTGATTGAACCCATTGGATGCATCATTGTATCTGCATATTTATGATCAACATTTGATGCCATCGCAGGATCTTTGATCAAAGCGATAAGATAGTTTTTATCGTAAATAGCACCTGCATGGTCAAGATTTGGGGGTATAACACCACCCATGTTCATGTTTGCACCATTATGACAACCTATACACATAGCAAAACCAGCTTCACCTGCTGCAGCATTTCCTTCAAGTTTAGCCACTGCTGCGACATCTGCCCAAAATGCTTCTTTTGCCGCCAATTTAGATGCATCCCCTGTACGTTCTGTCTCAATAATATCATCTGTACCGTCATAAGTAAATCCATGACTCTCTATCTTGATCTCATTACCTTGAGCATCTACTTTTTTGTGCATTTCATGGTGTGCATAAGGTTCTACCAAATAGTATGTTAACAACGAAAAGAAGACAACAACTGCTAATATTTTTAACTCTCTCATGTTATGCTCCTTTCTCTAATTTTTTTTCAAACATCGTGATGATGAAAAGCAATGGTCCCATTGCCAAGAATAACCATGCACAAACCACACCTAAGAAAGCAAATGTCGGATCTGTTGGAGGTAATTTACCCAACGCAGTAAGTGCAATCATATCGATAACCAATACCCAGAACCAAATTTGGAAAAGTCCTCTTTTATGTGCCGGCGCTACATTTGGACTTCTGTCTACAAATGGTAAGAAGAAGAAAGCTGCCTGTGCTATACTAAATGCGATCAAACCAGCATCTTTAGCGAATGGACGCAAGATCTCATATGACCATAAGAAATACCACTCAGGGTAAATGTGTGCAGGTGTTTTAAGGCCATCTGCCGGGTCAAAGTTTACCGGGTCCATCGCAAAGTTAAAGTTATAGAATACCAAGTAAAAGAAGAGTATAAAATACACACCCATTACAAAGACATCTTTACTCAAGAATACGGGAGAGAACGGAATTACCTTAGACTCTTTTTTCTTTCCTGCTTTCCATAGGTCCGCTGCTTCTTCAAAATCGATCTCTGCACCCTCTTGGTTATTTACGTGTGGTAATCTCAATGTACCAAAGTGAAGTACGATAAGCCCAATGATCAACAATGGTAAAAGAAATACATGCAACATAAAGAAACGTGTTAAGAATGCATCACCAGGAACATAGTCACCACGTATCCACTCAACCAATCCATACGCTTCCAGTGAACCACCAGAGAAAAGGTTTGTAATAACCATACCAGCCCAATAAGACATTTGTCCCCAAGGTAACATATACCCAGAAAACGCTTCTGCCGAGAATGCAACAAACAATCCCATACCAGAAAGCCAAATGAGTTCTCTACCTCTTTTGTATGAACCATAGTAAATACCCGTAAACATATGGATATAAATAATAAGAAAAACTATTGATGCACCCACACCGTGAATATGTCTCCATAACCAACCATATCCAACTTCAGACATGATCGTATAGTTTACCGAATCAAATGCTAAATTTGTATCTGGTTTGTAGTACATCAGTAAGAAAATACCAGAGAGAACAAGTATCCCAAATGTTGCAGCTAAAACCATACCCATCGCCCAAAGGAAGTTAATATCTTTTGGAATCCAGTATTCGGTATTTAACACACGCTTAAGTGTATTAAGTCCTATACGTTGATCCAACCATTCGTTTAAACTATTTGCTTTTTCAAAATGTGCCATTTTTTCCCCTTAAACCGTTAGACCAGCGTCTAGCATTTTTTTATACTCAGGACCTTCTTCACCTAAAGTGAGTGTAGTACCGGCTATCTTAAATGGTGGTATTTCAAGTGGGCTAGGTGGAGGAAGACCAGGTTCATTCACACCAGAAGCATCAAATACTCCACCATGACAAGCACAAAAGAATGTTTTAGAATCTTTTTTATATGCAGGGATACACCCTAAGTGTGTACAAAGTCCTATAGACATATGAAATCTATCTGACCCGATAACAAGATCTCTCTCATGTGCTGCCATGTCTGCTGTTTTTTTCAAAATAAAGATAGGTTTCCCTCTCCATTTTTCAACGATAAGTTCATTGGGTTTTGCAGTACTCAAATCAATAGTAGTGAAACCTGCTGCCTTCACAGATGGCAATGGATCCCACGAACGCTTTGCAGCATAAAGTGCACCTACACCACCTACTGCGGCACATGCACCAAGTGCCATACCCATAAAGTCTCTACGACCTTTTTCTGTTTCTTGCATCTTTAATCCTTCATAAATTAACACTATATTTATATTATATTGTACTTATGATTAAAGAAGCAGTGTAAAAGAAACGTAAATTACCCTATTGTAAATAGGATGTGACTGCAGGTAAATTAAGACTATTATAGTCTTAATTTATATTTATCATAATTTATTGTTTTTAATTAAATACTTTCATCGTCCTGTATTTACATAACAATAGATCATTATTTTTTTTCTTTAGGGACTTTACCTTTTTGTGCCATTTTAATATGCACATGAATAATCTCTAACGCTGCAGGTGTTACCCCCGATATCTGCGATGCTGCAAATAAAGTAGGCGGTGTTGCTATTTGCATTTTCTCTATGATCTCATTACTCAATCCTGAAATATGACTATAAACAAACCCTTCTGGTATTTTGATCTTAAGCATGTCATCCATGTTTAAGATCTGTTGTTGCTGTTTCTCTATATAACGGCTGTATTTTGCTTCAACAAGGATTTGCTCTATGACCTCATCCTCATACTTATCAAAATCCGGCAAAAGTGTGACGAGTTTCTCTCTGTTAAAGTCTCCACGTCCTATCACATCAAGCCAACACGTTCTATCATTTATCTTCACTGCACCTATAGACTCAAGTTTTACTAAAAATTCTTTTGTCGGGGTTACATGATTGATTCTTAAGTAATCCAATGCCTCTTCTAAGTTCGCTTTTTTCTCTTCAAACCGTTCTATATACTCAGCATCCAAAAGTCCTAACTCTTTTCCGTAATGTGAAAGTCTCATATCTGCATTGTCTTCACGCAGAAGTAGTCTGTACTCTGCACGGCTTGTAAACATACGGTAAGGCTCTTTTGTTCCTTTTGTCACCAAGTCATCTATGAGTACTCCGATATAAGCTTCATCACGTCTAAGAATAAGAGGTTCTTTACCTTGTATGCTCAGTGCAGCATTGATTCCTGCCATGATCCCTTGCGCGGCTGCTTCTTCGTACCCTGTGGTACCGTTGATCTGACCCGCTGTATACAATCCTTTGATCTTCTTCGTCTCAAGCGTATGTTTCAAATCTGTTGGCTGGATGTAGTCATACTCTATGGCATACCCGTAACGTACGATCTTTGCTTCTTCCATACCTGCAACAGAACGTACCATCTCAAGCTGTACATCTGTTGGTAACGACGTACTCATACCGTTGATATAGTACTCCGTCTCATCGATGGTTTGAGGCTCTACAAATATCTGATGTCTGGGTCTGTCTCTAAAACGATTGATCTTATCTTCGATACTTGGACAGTACCGTGGCCCAACACCTTCTATCTGACCGGAAAACATCGGTGCACGATAAAAGTTGCTTTCTATGATTTCATGTGTCTCTTCATTGGTGTATGTCACATAACAAGGCAACTGTGTAGGATTAAATGTTTTTTTATCTGTACGAAAAGAAAAAGGCGGTGGTGGCGTGTCTCCTGGTTGAATTTCCATCACTGATGTGTCTACAGACTTCGCATCAATACGTGCACAGGTACCTGTTTTAAGACGTCCAATGTTCAGCCCTAAACTACGCAGATACTCCGCTAACTCTACAGAAGCAAACTCACCTTGTCTGCCTGCCGTTTGTTTTTTCTCACCTATATGGATGAGACCATTGAGGAATGTCCCTGCAGTGATAATGACTTTAGAAGCTGTATAGGTATTGCCAAGTTGTGTGGTTATACCTTTGACTTCACCCTCTTCAATAACAAGACCATCTGCTATCTCTTGTTTGACATCAAGGTTCTCCGTGTTCAGTACCACATTACGCATATAGATACGATACTGATCCATATCTATCTGTGCACGACTCCCTCTTACTGCTGGACCTTTAGAGGCATTGAGTGTACGGAACTGTATACCTGTTTTGTCTGTACACAGACCCATCTCACCACCAAGCGCATCTACTTCCCGTACCAGATGACCTTTAGCCAATCCACCTATGGCAGGGTTACAAGAAGAAGCCCCTATCTGTTCTGCTAATATTGTGATCATCAATGTTTTACTACCCATACGCGCAGAAGCCAAAGAAGCTTCTATACCTGCATGTCCACCACCGATAACTATGACATCATAATTCATAAAAAACCTTACCTCTTATTCACAAGCCAAAGCAAGGAACAAAAAAAATATATATATTTTGCTATAATAATCGAATTATATCCAAAAAATATCATTTTAAAATACGACTAGTCGTATGAGCCAACTGCTGAAGTTGACTTAGCGTCAGCGTAGTGTCTTGGACTTTGATCAAAACACGTTCTAATTAAGGAAACACATGTTTACAGGACTTATACGAGAAATTGCTACAGTAAAAAGCTATCAGAACAACATTTTAACCATTAAGTCTAAGCATCCCGCAAAAATTGGTGACTCTATCGCCATCAATGGTGTCTGTCTTACTGTCATCAAGCTGCACAGTGATGGTTTTGATCTTGAACTCGCAGATGAAACACGTTCCATTATCGATGAGAGCAAGATCTCCGGTGCTGTACATATGGAGCCTGCCATGATGATGAATGATCGTTTTGAAGGTCACATCGTACAGGGGCATGTAGATTGTGTCGGTACCGTCTCACAGATCACGCCTAGAGAAAATGCCACCGACTTCATCATCACTGTAGATAAGAAGTATATTGTACATATCATTCCAAAAGGCTCCATCACTATAGATGGTATCTCTCTAACAGTCAATGATGTAGGGGCAGATAACTTCAGACTCACTATCATCCCTCATACACTCAAAGAGACTCTGATGAAAAACTACAAAGTAGGAACAAAACTTAACATTGAAACCGATGTGTTTGCCAGATACATCGACCATATACTGGCACACAGAAGTTCTAAAAAAAGTATGAGTTGGAATGATGTTGACAGTTTACAAATGACATACTAGTGAATATTTACGATTATTTCACACCAAAAAGTGGCGAAACCTTCAGCACTCTCCTTGAACATAAAAATATCAAAATAAACCGCATCGTTAGTTCAGATACTATAGAGGATACTGAGTACCTACAGGAAGAAGATGAATGGCTGGTTTTACTTGAGGGTGAAGCGATACTGCTTCTGAACAATGAAGAGAAAAAGCTTACAAAGGGAGATACGCTCTTCATCCCTTCAAAGACACCCCATCGTGTTTTAAGTACCAAGAGTGGTACTGTTTGGATAACGGTTCATATCTTTTAAATAATCCACATCTTTCATACTGCGTGCTTGGGTATTACGAACTTTTTTCAGTTCCATATCTATGTATTCCAAATCCAACATCTTCAAACTTGCCACCGTGGAATAGCGCATCAGTTCAGCTCTATGCACAAAGATAAAAAAATCATTCTCATAAAGTCCTAAACGTATTGCTGCTGCTATTGAGTACGTTGTTAAAAGTGCATCTTCTTTGGAAATGGCCCTTATATCTGCAAAGTGTTCTTTTGTCCAAAGCAGTGGATTGTGTGCAGGACTGAATGCATCTTGATAGATGATATCTATCTTCTGTTGAATGTTTGGGATACTTTTTCTTGCATCACCCAGAAGTATCTCTATCTTGAACTGTTCATCTGCATAGTGAAGATCAGAGCTGATCGCTTTTATGATGTGTTTGATACTATTAAACTCGGGAGGAAAATCAAACGTATCCAGAGAACGAACAAGTCCTTCATCAAACTCTGGTGAGAGTATGTGCACCTTTGTCTTTAATCCCTGTGTTTTGATGTAATAAATTGTGGCAAAGGTATTGTATCCTAGACCAAAACAGATGTCTAAGATAGTCAATTCGGTCTTTTCTTTGCTTAAAGCCAATGCGGGTTTTACATGTTTTTCCAAAGACTCGTGAAGCGCACCATCTTTGGTAGAGTGATAGGGTTCATCAAATTCAACAGAAAAAAGTGTATTGGTACCATCTTCACATAGTACCAGCTTTTTTTCTTCTCTTAACGATTCATTATACATCAAACGTATCTGTAAGAGTAAGCATATACACTATTTATTTGCCTCTTTAAGTTGCTTTTTTGTCATTTTAAGTTTTTTATTGTCCATCTCGCCTATACCTCTGTCCAATATATTATGTGCGATATGTTGTGCTTCACCTAATGAATGCATCTTAAAGGTCCCACACTGATGCACATTAAGTTCTGGAATGTCTTTTTTACTCTCAACTTCTAGGACATCTTTCATCGACTTCTTCCACGCTTTGGCTACCTCTTTGGCTTTAGGTGAACCAAGCACTGACATATAAAACCCTGTACGGCATCCCATAGGAGAAAGATCTATGATCTCTACATCTTTATTGTTCAAATGATCTCTCATAAAACCAGCAAAAAGGTGTTCCAACGTATGAATACCTTTTGGCGATAATGCTTCCTCGTTAGGTACACAAAAACGTAGATCAAACACAGTGATATCATCTCCGCTTGGGCTACTCATCTTTTTAGCAACACGTACCGCTGGTGCGATCATCTTTGTATGATCCACTGTAAAACTGTCTAATAATGGCATAGGATTTCCTTAATAATATTTTTTTGATTATAGCGAGATTTACTAATAGAACTAAAATATATGAAAAACTTAAAGCTTTGTAGCGTTATGTGTAAGGTTTTGGATTCATTTACCGCAGAATTAGGCTAATGACCAAACAGACTAAATCTGCTCGATCAAAGAGTAAATAACGTAACTCGAAAGATTAAACTCTAGCTTCTTCACCTCTTTGTAGCATAGCCCAGTGATCATCAACATCTTTGCTTATACTAGAGTGATAAATTTCACAGCTTCAAGAGCCGTTTTGGATACATTATCAGTATGCTTTAATAGTAATGCTTCATCTGCATATCCGCATGTCACAGCAACACTATTTATATTCGCTGCTTTGGCTGCCAAAATATCCATGGGTGTATCACCTATCATCCAATACTTATTTTCATCACTTTTCAATTTTGATAAAGCTTTGAAGATTGGTTCCGGGTGAGGTTTAGGATTTTCCACATCTTCTCTACCTACCAGTACATCGAAATATGACATCAGTCCCATATGTTCTAAAAGTTCTATAGAATATCTGGCCGTCTTAGTCGTCACAACTCCCAGAACAGCATGTTGACTTGCAAGTTCTACTGCTTCTCTTGCTTCGGGAAGCAATACAGTCTTTGCACATGAAATTTTTCTATAATGCATCTTATAGGCCTGTACATGTGCATCTACATGCAACTCCTCTACACCAAGTGTTGCAAACATTACATCTAAAGGGTGTCCTATCTCCGCTTTGATGTGTGCATCATCTGGTATAGCTGCCCCAAATGTTTTAAATGCGACACCAAAACTCTCCAATATCGCTTCTGTAGAGTCTATAAGTGTTCCGTCTAAATCAAATAATATAACCATTTTCTCTCTTTCTTTTCATATAATAAGGCATTGCATTTAATACCAAATACTGCACTTTTGCAAAGCTTATCTAACAGCTTTTTTCTTTTTTGTTCTACCTGGGTCAGGATTGAATTTCAGGATCGTAACAATAGGTACAATAAATCCAACGACAATAGCAACCCAAAGCAACATACCTAGATCATCATAGTTAGACGGTACAACTACTTGTCCCTCTTCCTGTATCTCTCTGGTCACAATAAAGATTTTATTGAGATATTTACTTAAAAGTCCTCCTGCACTCAGAGCAATGTTCATAAGACTCGCCATCAGGGCAAACCATGTTCCTTTATGCCCTTCAGGTGCATAGATAGCTACTAAAGTAAGCATCAAAACTCCAGCTATATAATCAAAAGGTGAAGCCACCGCAGTATCTACAAGGGCAACCGTTCTTGCATCGATACCAAGCATTGTATGTATATCATAGTACATCGCTAAAATAGGCAAAGACAATATGCTTCCTATGATTGTCATCCAGATCAGTACTTTTCCTATGGCTTGATTGATAATATACTTTGAACTGATCCACATCCCTACCAGCGCCAAAGCTGCACCTATCTGACCTAAGGTGCCAAAAAATGCTTTGTCAAAGTCTAAAACATCTATCTCCCACCAAGTAAGTCCCGGTCCTACACTTGGCATTGCTCTGTACACAAAGATAACGATCATTGCCATCTGTATATGTCTAATGGTATCGGGGTCAAGATCAACAATCAGTGTACGAAGGAAATATAATACCACAGCCAAAGAAACAAAAAAGACTATTTCCTGAGAGTACGGTACTTCGTTATATCCTATAAGTACAACAAATACAGCAAAGAGAAACCCACCAAAAAAGATCTGTTTATTGAGCGGTGAACTCTCTACTGGGTTCAGTTTTACAAGGGTTACCCCTATGATCGAAAGCGCGGGGATAAATAACGAGATCTTAAACATCGTTTCATAGCTATATATCTCTGCAAGCCAACCTTTTAATCCTGCTACCGTAAAAATAGCCAATCCCAGAGAGAGTCTGGCAAGCACTTGGATCATAGCCAGTTCTTTTCTTATCTCTTCGATTGTTTGATTTTTATCGACCACTTCCGTACTCATGGTATCAGCTACCACATCTTGCAGTACAAAACCTACCACAGAGATGACAGATGCAAATATATAGACTTTTTCTTTCGTATATGCAGCCAACCAAACAGCATCTGAAACCAATCCTATCATAAGTGTCGTACCCAACACCATAAGCAGTGCCCCTATATAGACATAGATCTTCCGGTTAGATCCAAAAGGAGAAAAAGAGTCTACCATCTGACCAAATATCATTTTAATCGTCCACGGTACAGTCAGCCATACAGCAAGAGATATGAGGTTTTCTGCAGAAAGGTTAAGCTGTTCTTTCACCCAAAACGTCTCTGCTACCGCTGAAAAGCCACTGGCACCATAGGCAAAGTAAATAAGAAGTAGTGGTAAATAGCGCATTCTAATCGCACGCACAGGTGTCATAATGATGTCAAAAAAGTTTGTCATTTAGTATCTTTAGAAGTAAGTTGGGAATCATTTTAGCATATTTTCAATTCATACATTGTTACTCCCAATTTCATAAATATAATTTATAAAAAATAGGGTTCCCGAAAAGTGCTAAACTGCATACTTGTGATTCTGTTACTATTTGTTCGATAAGATAAATAAAAAGTAGGGAGTTTTAAAATGTAGATTTTGCAAGAGAAAAACTCTTGCAAAAGATACCAAGGGCAAACCTTGGGAAAAGAAGTCGAAAATATCTCCGGAGAGATTTTCCAAAGACAAGCTTTGGTAAAAGATCGACTATCTTTTTGAGAATTGTGGAGATCTTCTCGCTTTTTTCTTTCCTGGCTTCTTTCTTTCAACTACTCTTGAATCTCTAGTAAGAAGTCCCATTGGCTTAAGAATTGCTCTGAAAGATGGTTCAAACTCTACAAGAGCTTTAGTGATACCATGTTTAAGTGCATCTGCTTGAGCAGAATAACCGCCACCAAGTGTCGTTGCTTTAATATTCATAGACTCAAGTTGTTTAGTAAGTTCAAGTGGAAGTCTTACTTTCATCTTAAGTGTTTCGTGTCCACCTAACCATTGGTCAAGTGTTTTACCGTTAATAAGCATTTCACCGTTACCTGGAGTCATCCAAACTTTAGCGATAGCCGCTTTTCTTTTACCTGTTGCATAAATAGTTGCCATGCTTACGCCTCCTTATTGATTTGTGCAGTATGTGGGTGCTCTGCACCTGCATATACTTTAAGTTTCTTAAGCATTACTCTACCAAGAGTAGTCTTAGGAAGCATACCTCTAACAGCTTGTCTGAAAAGTTTCTCAGTATGGTTTTCTAGCATGTCACCAAGTTTTTTACTTTTAGTAGAACCGAAGTAACCAGAGTGAGTAAAATACTCTTTGTCTTCAAGTTTAGCACCTGAAAATTTTGCTTTTTCAGCGTTGATGATTACTACGAAGTCACCACAATCTACGTTTGGTGTAAATGATGGCTTGTGTTTACCTCTAAGAAGTGTCGCTACTTCAGTTAAGATACGACCAAAAGTTTTACCTTCTGCATCGATCAAAACCCAGTCACGTGTTACGTCAGCAGGTTTAAGAACTGATGTTAATTTCATGTTGAATCCTTATAAAAATATGAGCTTATGCTCTTTTGTGAACGGATTGTATCCACTTAACCTTAAAATTTATTTAAATTAAGATTATATTAAGGTTTCTACCTCTATTTCTTCTTCTAACAAATAAATGATCATCCCTTCCGTTCTTTTTCCGGTGATAGTACGTATGGCTTTTTGATAATACCTTACCTGTTTTTGATGTTTCAACGCATATTTTTTAGAACTCTTATAATCTATAACTAAACAGTGATCATCATACTCCAACAATAGATCTATTTGTTTCAGTTCTCCCTCGAAACTAAGAGACTGCTCTTTCGTGACTATAGCTCCATCAAGTATCTGTTGGAATGCTTTATGGTCTATCAAATTTTTAATACGAACTTCTATCTGTTCTATGCTTGGGTCAAACAACTGTTGTCCATAACGATTTTTTAATGAAAGCATTGCTGAGCTCAAACTCTTTTCATCAAAGGTACCCAACATCTCTAATGTATAATGCAAAGCTGTTCCAAATAAGATAGCCTCATAGTCTTTCTCTTCTTCCTCATCAGCAGAGAGTACCTCTTGCGTACCGTAATTTGAGATAGTCACTTTGCCTTCGACAAGCTCAGGCACCAAAGCACTGTCCATTGACTGAGCTTGTCGAAGTTCACCCATAGACATTGGTCCCATATTGATCTCATCAAAAATAGAATCTTTAGGTTTTCTAAGAATAATAAGCCCTTCAACTGCACGGGTTAAAGCCACATAAAGTATATTTTTTCTGTCTTTAAGTTCTGAGACTTTACGTGCATCCATAATACGCTTATACGATTCATCAAAATTTTCTCGACCTTTGGTCCTATAGAGTATCTTGTCTATATGGAGCTGATCATTGTAATGGTAGATCAGGGCTGACTTATCACTGTTCTTACGCGTGAGTTTATCTAACAGTATGACATACTCAAATTCAAGCCCTTTAGATCCATGAATCGTCATGATCTTTGCTCCATGCGCTGAGTTAGCTGCCACAGATATGGAAGAAGTGCTGAACTCATCTATAAACGTAGGAATATCAGAAAAGTTCGATGCAAACTCTAGCAGTTTCAAAATATTTAGATCTTCATCGAAGTATCCAAACTCTCTTACCAGTTTGTCTACCACTTGCAAAGGACTCATAAATGCTGAGAACCAGGAAGTATCCAGATCTTCCAATCTCTTACCTACTTTTAACATCAGTGCTTGAGCATCTATCTTCTCACCATAAAACAAATACGCTACCATCGTAACAAGTGCTGCTATTTTTGGAAGATTTTTGAGTGAACTGGAAGTCTGTAAAAGTGTCGCGATGTCTTCAGATAGACATGCTTCTTGCAAACTCACCCCATCTTTGTTCGTACTGACTAAAAAAGCGATGTCATTGACATCTACACCCAATTCTAATAGTCGTTTCGCTTGCTTCACTGCTTCATCTATGAGTTCTTCGGACTCCAAAACCTCTACATACCCTGCAGAAGCCCCTTTTTTACTCTGTTGAGGCACATAGCCTTCCATTGCTGGCTCAAACCATCGATTGACCTGTTCTACAACATTTCTGGAACTTCTATAGTTGGTATCCATCTGTTCTATGTTCACACCATAGTGTTCAGCCACTTTATCAAACAGCTCTTCTACTCCACCACGAAAACGGTAAAGAGACTGTTTGGTATCACCTACATAAAAAAAGCTCTTAAACTCACTCTGCCCATGCCCTGCAAATATCTCATCTATGAGCGGCTTCAGCAGTAAAAACTGTAAAGTAGAAGTATCTTGAAACTCATCAAGCAGTATATGTTTGAACTTAGAGTCTATCTTGAAATACAAAAACTCTTTACTGAGACTTTCATGCAAGAGTCGGTAGGTAAAATAAGTCAGATCATCAAAACTCAAAACACCAGAAGACTTTGCATTCGTGATCGTTGCATTTTTATAGTAGTCGTATATCTTAAATAGATTATGCAAGACGATGGCTTCTTTGACTTGTGACCAAAGGGCTAACTCTTTTTTGAGAAAAGCATAGAGTCCTTCTATCTCATCGTTGGCTACTTTTTTAAACCATGAATGTTCTGCTAACGTTTCTTTTTCAAAAAGAGACTTTGCGAACAACTCTTTAATGCTCTTTGTTTCAAACTGCTTCATACAACGTGCTGCAGACCCCGCATCTGTAAGTGCTTTTATCATCTTGACTCTGAGTACTTCACATGCCTCTTCTTGTTTGACTAAAGCAAGATTCCCCTCCTTTTGCTTAGGCAGTAAAGGATCCGCCTTATAAAAGTTTTGCATAAGATCAAAGATCTTCATAAAACGTTTGTCTTCTATATCCATAGAGAGCTTCACAAGGGAAGAGAGTAATCCTTCAGCCTGCACTTCTTCAAGGAAATGTTTTTCCAGTTCATCTTCACCCTGCTCTTTGGTTACAAAGTCCGGTTCAAGTCCTATCTCCAAAGATGCCGAACGTAAAATGGAGGAGAAAAAACTGTCTAACGTAACGATGTAAGAACTACTGGCCAAGAACCGTGCCAGTACCTCAGGCTGTTTTAGTAAAAGTTCCTCACGTGAGAGTCCAGTCTGTACACAAATCGCATCAATGAATGGTTTATTATTTTCATCAGCCAATCCACGCAAAGAGTCTACCACCCTTTGACGCATCTCTGCTGCTGCCTTGTTGGTAAAAGTCGCTGCCAGTATACTACTAGGTGCCTCTCCCCTAAAAAGCAGTGAAATGTACCGTACAGAAAGGGCAAACGTTTTCCCAGACCCTGCTGAAGCAGAATAGGCCAAAAAAGGTTTAAAACTCATAGATACTCTCCTCTTCCACACATCAAGGTAAATTCACAATACTTACATTTTTGTAAATTCTCACACTTCTCTGCCACAAAATTTTTAGTCTGTTTGAGTTCTATGATATGTTCCGACAAGAGTTCGTTTTTCTCTTCAAGGGACGTGATCTCTTCTATGGTGCCTCCCTCAAATATTTTGACGAACGCTAGATTGATATTTTGGTATTTTCCTCTGAGCATTTGGTGGTAGATACTCATCTGTAGATCTGTGAGCTTCTCTAGATTCTTGGTTTTGTTGGCCTCTGCTGTAGAACCGCTTTTATAGTCAAGTACCAGTGTATCCGTAGCATTCTCGTCTACACGGTCTATGCGTCCTTTGAAGCGTAGCCCTCCTATGTCTCCTTGTACTTCTACTTCTCTTTCTACTACTCTCCAATCCGCCTTGAAATGCTCTATCTGAGAAGTAACAAATCCCTTTAACTTCTCTTTCCAAAGTAATTTTTTATATGCTGTTTGCGCATCATCAAAAGGGAGTAGCTGATCTAAAAGGATGTCTATGTTTTTTTGCATCTCTTCTTTACTCTCATAGCTCTCTTTTTCTCTATGCAAATGGTCTAAGAGAGAATGTAAAAATGCACCCTCGTTTAGTTCATCTTCCTTCTTCGCCTGTATCTTTTGGATGTAACGATAATAATACTTTCGCTTACACTCCAAATAGGTTTTCAGTCTTGAAGCTGACCATGTAATGTCATGTGCATTAAAATGCTCCACTACCGGATCTTTTTCCTCTACAAACTGTGCAGCTTGGTCATAAAGCAGATTAGTTTGGGCCTGTATTGCTACTGCGCTTTCCAGTCCGAGTTCGTAAAGGAATTTTGAGGGAAGTTTATTATCACTGCTGCTGTAGAGTATGGCTACCTCTTTGGCTTGTTCGAGTAAACGCTTGTAGTACTGCTTTTGCAAAGCTTCTCTGTCATTTTTAGTAGGGAGATTGGAAAAGGCTCGGACTGAAGAGTTAAGAAACTGGTCTTTACTTGAAGTTGCAGGCACAATGCCTTCATTAAAGTCTACAATGACCACACCTTCAAAACTCACTCCTCTGGTCTCCAGTACTCCCATTACCGTGATCATCCCCCCTCGTATATCATCGATAGTGATCTTGGAAAGTGCTTTAAGCCATAAGAAGAGCCACTCTTTTAAGCTCAGTTCCTCTTTTGAAAATATCTTCATGAAGTGCAGATACTTTTCATACACACGTTCATTCATCTTTTCTTTTTTTTCACCATCAAGCAGTGGACACTCTAATAATCCCAATCCATCTATAGCACTAAAAAACAGTTCTATTTTGCAACGTTTTGTATGAGACAACTTCTCTACCATATCAAAGTTAAATCCATAACGTTCCAGAAGATATTTATGCTCGGCATCAAAACTTTGCCAATATCTATAAAGTGCTTCAAGTGATTTGTATATTCGCCCATTAGCGTAGTCATACCCCATCGCAAAGTTCAGGTTATTATGCGTGTCAAAAAGCGTGAAGTGTTCTTTAAAGTGTTCATCCGGCAAGATAAGCACGATCTCTTCTGGGCATATACCAGAACGGACCATCTTCTCTATCTGAACAAAAGCAACCGCTATCTGTTCTTGTCGTTCTTCTACAGAGAAGACATTAGCGTTTATCTTTGCATCATTGGGCTGAGTCGTAAGTATTTTTTTATCTGTTAGATGAAAACTGACATGCGCATCATTTGGTAAAATGATACCTAGTACGTTAAAACGTTCCTGCATCTTCACATTAAATCTACTGGTTGTGTAATGTATGATAAGCTGTGTTGTCTTGGCTATTTTTTCTATAAGTTCCAATTCAAAGTGACTTAGGTACCCTTCAAGGTGTATCTCTATGTTTTCATAGCCTTGCAAAAATCCCTCATTGAGTCTATAGGCACTGGGGATAAATGCTTTGTCTGTAAAGCCTTGTGTATCAAGAAGCCCTCTATAGTTCTCAAAAAGTTGTTCCAGTATCTCAAGATGCGTTTCAAACTCTGCATATGCATCTGCCTGAGCCAAAGTATCAAAGCGTATCTGCTCAGCAGCCAACTCTTCAAAAAATTTAAACAAAGCATCACTTTTCGTAAAAAACCGTACCAGTTCGAGATTGAGTTTCAAGTCTTCAAAAGCTTTAAAACTTGCTGCTTCACGTAAAAGAAGAATACGTTGCAGTGGATCTATCTGCACTTTATCTTCCAGAAGAATAGCACGTTGTTCAAACTCATCCATACGCATGAGTGCAGGTAAAAAACCATCTTGTTCTTTATGTTCAGAACTCACTGTTCTTAATGCTCGTGATGTTGGATAAATATGGAGTTGATTCATGCTGAGTAGTATAACATAGAGTAGAAGATAAAAAAGAAAAATCTGTCAATATGACAGATAAAGAGTAAGACAAGGCAAAGCCCTGTCCAAAAGGTTTACATTTTATGGCTTGAGGTAAGCAGATACTTCAGAGTAACCCATCGTATCACCAACTTCTGCTCTAAGTTGCAGAGTGTACCTTCCTGCTTTAGTGACTTCTACATCTCTAATTTGGTATTTTTCATTCTCATAAGGAATATTGATAAAAAGTTTATCTTCTTTTCTACTATGTGGCTGTGTAAGTAAAAAAGTTACGTTTGCATCAGATACTTTTGTACCGTCTTTGGCAACCACCTCATATGAAAACACATTAGAGCCTTGTGATAATTTCACAGGGTTTAGCTGAGGACGATTACTGTTCACATTATCTGTCATCACCATCGTTTCCGCATCTAATATATGAATGGTAAATGCTTTGTCAAATGCTATCTTTTTTTCCATGATCTGATTGATATTTATATCAGCCATTTGATATTTTAGCATGTATTGGTTAGACTCCTGTACTGGCATCGATGAAGCTGATTTTACAGTCCAGTAACTTAATGTGATCCCGACCACAAGAAAACCAAGTATCATATGCGGCCAGTATGTTTTTTCGCTATTTTTTGCCATTTTTTATCCTCATATATAGTGGTCTAAGAACAAACATCCAAAGTACCAAGAGTGAACCGATGTAGACAAAAACACTTAATCCCCATACCATATAACGTGTCTCATTGGGTATCGTTTTTGTAAGTTCAATCCCTTTTGACGCTGCAATACCTTCTGCCAGCTCTGAAAAAGCTTGTATCACACCGATATTATGTTTATCTTCATTTGAATTACTGTCTTTAGTAGAAACCACATCCACTGCTGCATCTCTTACATCATCATAATCATACAAACTACGAATTGTGTTAGAGGAAGGAATCAATCCTACTCTACCCTTCGTTTCTGTTTGTTCTGTGATCCGTGCCTGTGGTGCAAATATAAATAATACATAAGGCTTGCTCATACGCGCTTCATACTTCTTACTATACTCTACCAAGTTAAAACCTACGGGGAAGTCTTCATTGGTTGCTATCACGTATCCATTGATACCCGTTGTTGAAAAAAGTTCTTCACCCATCTCATTTATGAGTTGTGAAGCTTCAATCTTTAAGATGTCATCTTTGAGTATATGTGTAGCGTTTAGAAGAAGTGGAAGTGCCAAAGCAAGCAAGGTTGCCCTTACTTTTACTTTGAACATGTTTTTATCCTACAAATAATAGTTGGCCACTGAATGACAAATATACTGCTGCTATTGCTGAAAATATCATACATGCCAAGAGTACTTTATCCATATATTTAATCATTATTTATCCTTTTTCTTTGCATCTATAAATGCAAACTGCTTATTTTCTACAGAAATCATCTTAATGTTATTAATATCTCTAATAGCTGTTGGATCATAAGGGTTTACTGCTGACTGTCTTTGTGCTATGATAACCAAGAGCATCAATACAATTAAAATTACAAGTAAACCTACGATTGATATCAATATTCCAGATATCCCATTAATTCCAAATACACTTCGTTTTGTATTATCTGCCATATTAAACTCCTTAGTTTGACAATGACTGAACATATACAGTCAAAGCTTTCTCTTGTACTGGTGTAATAAGTGTTTTAAATGATGGCATTTTACCGATCATACCCTTTTTACCATTTTGCAATGTATGACTCATCAATGCAGCATCGTAAGATACAAGGTTTGGTGACATACCATCGTTACCTTGGCCATCTACTCCATGACATGAACTACAAGCTGCAAATGATGCAGGTTGAGGACCTCTCATGCCACTAGCTACATACACAGCGATCTCTTCAGCTTGCTCACCCTGTGCCATACCAGCAGGCATTACACCCATAGGGTAACCTAACTGGTTTTGACCATTTTTGATCACATCCAATACTTGGTCTTTACTCATTCTAGCAGTGAAGTCCTGTGCTTTACCAGAAAGACCATCACCTGTCACACCATGACACTGTTGACACTGTACCAAAAAGATGGACTCACCCATCTCTTTAAGCGTTGCAGTATCTGCATTTTTGTGTGTTGCTTCAAACTTCTTATTGTAAGCTAAAACTTCTTCATTGTACTCACCGATTTGACTATAGGCATTAACAGGGTAACCTATTAATCCATACCACATAGACCAAATGAAAAGTGCTAAAAATGAATATGCCCAACCTGAAGGTAGTTCATTCTCATACTCTTGTATACCATCCCAATTTTCATCTGCAAGCTCACCGCTTGCTGTATCTGTTTTGATCTGATTGATATATTTAACCGCAACTGCTGCTGTGATAGTTGCAATAGCTATAGCACCGCCCATTGTTATCGCAGTTATATCATCAGCAAAGACATCCATATCCAAGCTCATTACCACTGCAATAGTTGCTATAATCAATATAGCTGCAAATGCCAATGCTTTTATCATTAATGCATTCATTTATTATCCTCCTTGTATTCTCTTTGTGAAGCGGGTTTATCTTCTACGGGTGTACTTGTGACTTCATCATCAAGTGCAATATTCCCATATTTTTCATAATCACGCTCACCTTTTTTTTCACTTTTGTACAGGTGTACAATATACCCGTACAACATCACTACCAAAAAAATGGTCATAAAGAAGCTGGCATAGCCTTGAATATCCCTAATGTCCATTTTATCTCACTTATTTCAAACTGTTAAGGTAAGCAATAATTGCTACGATTTCAGGTACTTGACCATTCGCAACTGCTTCTTTAACATCTTTGTTTTTCATATCATCAGCGATAGCTTTTGCATCTGCAAGAACTTTTGGTCTGTGTGCGTCCCATGCAGCTCTGGTTCTTTTAAACTCAGGACCATATGGTGTGTGAAATGCATTTTTAACTGTTACCGCTTCTGCATATGCAGTCTCAATGTCAGCCACATTTGTAAACATATGTTTATATGCCGGCATAATAGAACCTGGAACAATATCAGCAGGTGCCATCATGTGATTTTCATGCCAATCTGTTGTTCTATAGTTTCCTACACGGTGTAAGTCTGGACCTGTTCTTTTAGAACCCCAAAGGAACGGTCTGTCATACGCGTACTCACCAGAAAGTGAGTAATCACCATAACGGTCTGTCTCAGACTTAAACGGACGAATAAGCTGTGAGTGACACGACATACAGTTATCTTTAATATAAAGATTTTTACCTGCAAGTTCAAGAACTGTACGAGGTTTTAAATCAACTACAGGCCTTGCAGCCTTTGCAAAGTTTGGAACGATCTCAATAAGCCCCGCAAATGCGATAACGATCGAAATCGCCGCTGCGAAGAAGAATGGATTTTTTTCTAACCAATGAAACATTATACTTACCCCCTAAGCCATAGGTGTTCTAAACTGTGGTTCTTCAGAAATTTCTCTTGAAGAAGTCATAGTTTTGATCATATTGTAAGCAAACATTATAAACCCAACAAGGTACATAACGCCAGCAACTGTTCTTATCGCATAGTATGGGTGTAATACATTTACTGTATCGATGAAGCTATACATCAAATTACCATATTCATCTACTGCTCTCCACATCATACCTTGTGTAATACCTGCGATCCACATAGATGTAAAATAAAGAACGACGGCTGTTGTTTGAAGCCAGAATTGTGTCTCCATAAGTTTTCTAGAATAAATTTCTCTTTTAAACATACGTGGAGCCATATGGAACAATGAAGCCATAACCATAAATACAACCCAACCAAGTACACCATCATGAACGTGTCCAGGAATCCAGTCTGTAAAGTGCGCAATTGCATTTACTGATTTGATCGCTTGGATTGGACCTTCAATTGTTGACAACATATAGAATGTTGATGCAAGAACCATAAATTTGATCAATGGATTGTCTGTTAACTGGTTCCACTCACCTTTCATTGTAAGGAGCATGTTAATCGCTGAACCCCATGATGGTAAGATAAGTACTACAGAGAACGCAGAACCCATTGTTTGCATCCAATCTGGAACAGTTGACCATAATAGGTGGTGTGAACCAGCCCAAAGGTAAACGAACATTAATCCCCAGAAAGAAAGTAAAGAAAGCTTATATGAGTAAATAGCTTGTCCAGACTCTTTTGGAAGGAAGTAATAGATCATACCAACAATAGGTACAGTAAAACCAAACGCAACCGCATTATGTCCATACCACCATTGTACCAGTGCATCATTTGTTCCAGAATACATAGATACTGAGTGTGTGATAGTACCAAGTCCTTCAGTTGCAAAGTAAGTAGGTATAGCCATGTTGTTAAACAAGTACAACATAGCAATACCAAGGAAACATGCAAGATAGTACCATACAGAGATATAAAGTGCTTTTTCTCTTCTTATCCCTATAAGTCCCATCATAGATAGACCCCATAAAATCCAGATCACTACGATCACAAGATCTATAAACCACTCAAATTGTGCATACTCTTTACCAGAAGAAATACCCAATAATAGAGTAATTGTCGCTAATAATGCTCCAATAAAATAAAGCCAAAAATGTATCGTACTGATAACCATGATGAACTTTGATTCTGCCATAGATACTTTAAGTACTCTTTGACCTATATAATACCATGTAGCAAAAATGGCACTTACTGTAAACCCAAATACCACTACATTAGTATGAATTGGTCTAAGTCTTGAGAATGTACCGTATTCACCTAGTAGGTAGTTTAATTCAGGAAATGCCATTTGTGCGGCAATAATTGTACCGACTAACATACCTAAAAATCCAAACAAAATTGTTGTATATGTGAACAATTTTGCTACTGAATAATCATATTCCAATGCTGCGTTTGATTGCATGCATACCCCCTTGTATAAATTCTATGTCGTAAAAGATTACAACACTCAATAATTATTATAATCTTATTTAATTATAAGAATACTTAAATAATATTATAATGATTTTATTTGGGGGGAAAGGTGACATATGACGTAAATAGGCATATGGATAAGTCATCAAAAGAGTTATTATATCCTATTTATACTATCAAAATATTTGATTTTTTTAGGAGTTATTTACTCCTAAATATAATTTTGAAAGAGAAGCTATTTATTTAAACCAGCTCTTGATAGTAGCCCAGATCCCGGTTTCAATACCTTTGTCTTCATTGTCTAACTCTACAAACCGGTCACATCCGGCTTTCAATCCAGCATCACAACCTTTTTTGTAAAATTCTTTTTCTTTTACTCTACTTTTCTCGACACCAAAACCACCGCGATAGATGATAGCTACGTTATAACACGCGTCACCGCTTTTTAAATCACAGGCCTTTTCATAAAACTCTCTTGATTTTACATCATCTTGTCTGACATCATGACCATCACGGTAGATCGTTCCCATCGCCTCACAGCCAAATTTAACACCACGAGCACAAGACTTTTCAAGGTAAGGTATTGCAGCATGGTAGCTTGCATTTTTATAATAGTTGTCACCCATTTTGTCACAACCTCTGTTATCACCAAATATACATGCTTTACGCATATAGCTCATACCCTCTTCTCTTATATCTTGTACTTTTGCATTTTCACCCGTGACCATTGGTAAGGCATGCATATAACATGCTGTTGCATTGTTTTCGTAGCAGGCTACTTCTAGATCAACTGCATTGGATGCCATAAGTGTTCCAAATGTAAACACTGTAAATGAAATAATGATCTTTAACATTTATTTACCTTCCTTTTTTTCTTTATCTCTTCTCATCGCCTCTACAAGAATACTGTTTTCTTCTTCCATCTGTCTAAAAGCATCATCCAACCTCTTCTTTAATGCATCACCTACAAGACCATCCTTCAGTGCTAACTCATAATGTTTTTTGAAATCAACATACGGTGTTGTCCCAGAAGAGATGATCATTTTAAAATCAACACCAGGGAAATAATCCTCCCATGCTTTTGCAGCAGTCTTAACTACTTTTTTATTGTTAAAGTATGTTGATGCTACTACGATCTGCATAGCAAATACCAGCAGAATGATATAAAAAACAATAGCCTGTGCTATACCTAATTCTTTAAATGAAGTGGGGTTGAAAATAGCTGCATACATAGCAAACGGCATAATGATAAAAGCAAATTTGATCCACTTGCTGCTTAACCCGCCCAAAAGTGCATTATTATGAATAAGTCTTTTTGTAATCTTGTTGTTTTTTTCTTTAAAGACACTCTCTAAAATTGTTTTAAGGGCGTAGTGTTGTTCTTGCATAGTGTTTCCTTGAAATATAGCTTTGAAAGTGTAGTAGGTTTTTATAAACTGGAGATTAATAGCAGAAAAATCTGCTATTACGTAGTAGAGCTTTATAGATGATGTTTAATATATTCATCAATACTAAGAAGTATGATAATACCTAAAAAGGCTGCATTTATCTTCCAAAATATAGATCGGGCATCTGTAAGATGAAATTCTTTTTTTAGCAGTTTGATAGATGTCATAAATGCCCACACACCAAATGCTATAGAAAGAGCAATAGTGATATTGGAGTATACGTTAAAGGTATAGACCATAAATACACCCGCCTGGATAGTAAGCATCAACCACACAAAGGTGAGTCTTTGAAGTGTACCCTCACCAAAGAGACGCATCGCTGTTGGGTAGCCACCATCTTTATAGTCACCGTGAAAGAGCATCACAAGTAACCAAAAGTGTGGGACTTGCCAAATAAAATAATATACAGCCAGAGCAATGAATTCTAGTTCAAAGAGTGTATGTCCTGCAACAAGCCATCCTATAGCTGGGGGGATCACACCGAGTATCGCTCCAGGAACTACTGCCAAAGCAGATCTCTTTTTCATCGGTGTATACATAAGGTTATACCAGATGAATGCAAAAGCAAAAAAGTTAATACCTGTGATCCCTAAAAGTGAGTATATGAACGCTAATGAGATCAGGATTAGTACAACTGCGATGATTGTTCCTGTACGAGGTGACATACGGCCAGCTGCAATAGGACGATTCTTCGTTCTTTCCATCTTGGAATCTTCTCTATACTCTTGAACTTGATTGAGAGTAGAAACACCCATAGCTACTAAAAGCACAGAGAAGGTAGCAAGGAACATATCTAAACCAATCTCTCCCTTTGCCATAATATAGGCAAAGAGTGCAGATAAACTTACTGCAAAGGAGAGAATAAACTTGGTGACTACAAAAAAGTCTTTAATCATTATTTACCTGTTTCCATGTATTTAATGAGTGTTGAAAGGTCTTCTGCTGGAAGATTAAACGCTGGCATAATACCTGGGTAGAATCCTTCTGGAACATCTTTATCTGGATTAGTGATCGCATCAGCAAGATACTTAGAGTCATATTTCGCTCCGATACCTTTAAGACTTGGACCAACTAAAGTTGCATCAGTGTCAATAGAGTGACATGAAGCACATCCGTTTTGTGCATAAAGTGCTGCCCCATCTTTAGGGAAGTTACCTTTTGGTGTATCTTCTTTATCACCGTTGAACCATGCGTCATACGCATCTTTTTCCATAACTACGATCTTAGAATACATGTAAGAGTGATCAGTACCACAGTACTCAGCACACTCAACATCATACTCACCTACTTTGTTGGCATTAAACCATTGTTTTGTTACACGTCCTGGTACAACATCTTCTTTCATACGGAAAGCTGGTACATAGTATGAGTGAATAACATCATCTACAGGTGCAGTCATATTTAAGATGATATTTGTGTTCACTGGTACATAAAGTGCAGAGATACCCATAGTACCCGCTTCAATTACATTACCCTTATCATCCATGACAGGTTTTGTATACACGCCACCGATCTTATGAACATATCCACTTTCATTCGCTGGATACTCATATTTCCACTTCCATTTAGAACCTTCAACATCGATCACGATACTTTGTGACTCTGCCGGCATTGTTCTGAACATTTGCATTGTTGTATTACCGTAGTAAAAGAAAAACATTACTGCAATAATAGGTATAATCGTCCATGCCAATTCTAATGTCGTATGGTGCGTTAACGTACCAACATCTTCATTCTTAACTTTATCTGCACGGTATTTCCATGCAAAATAGAACATGGGTCCAACTACCGATAAAAATAGTGCAACTGAAATCCATACGTGCAGCCAAAACGCAAAATCCATATCTGCGTTAAAGCTTGATGCACTTGAACTAAATCCTTCTAATTTCATATGTAAAACCTCTCTTAATGTGCTGCGTGAGCAGTGTGTGCTGCAGGAGCAGTAATATGACTTTCAGCTCCAAATTGGAAATTGACAACATCGATACCAATTACAATAATAAAGAAAACTGTTACAAGTGCTAGTGCAAACCACACCATTGCTGTAATTAGTTTCTCGCCTTTTAAGTGCATGTAATACATAACAATCAACCATCCCTTAGTTACCGCGATTAGCATTTGTGCCAAAAATGTTGAATGTGTCATAAATAAACCTGGCTGCACAAATGTTACTGCTGTTAGCAATAATAATCCTACAAGTACTTTATAATATATTTTTTTCTCTTCTTGATAATTTACTGTATTAGTGTCCATCTGTACCTCCTCCGAAAATCATACTGAAGTCTGACATTTGAATACCATCAGCTCCGATCATGTAGTAATAAGGGAATACGAATACCCAAATAAGGTGTACGATATCCCAGTATAGTGCGATATTCCAAAAAAGTAAATGATGATCTTGGCTTACTTTACCAGCATTGATTCTTTTAAGTAACCAAAGCATAAGACCAATACCAATGATAATGTGGAAACCGTGAAGTCCCGTCATCGTAAAGTAAAGTCCAAAGAACAATTTCTGACCAAATGGAAAATCTGATCCCGGTAATAGTTTATCGTGTAGTAAGAAAATACCGTGGTGATACTCAGCTGACCATTCAAAACCTTTGATCACCAAGAAGGCAACTGCCATAATGATAGTCGCCCAGATCATAAGCTTAGCGCCTTTTAGATCGCCTGCTCTCATTTTAAGTAAACCTAATCCCATAGTAAGTGCAGACACAAGTAAGATCACTGTGTTAGTACCACCTAGTAGTCTGTTTAAAGATGCAGATGCATCTAAAAAGTCTTGTGGGTGAAGTGTATTGTAGTATGCCAGTGCAAGAAACATTGCACCAAACATCATTACTTCTGTAAGCATAAACAGCCAGAAACCTAGTTTCCCACCGTAAAAGTCACCTTGCCATCCTTGAACCTCATGCTGGTTCCCCTCGCGGTCTGTTGCGATTTCTGGTACATACTCGTGTGACATTAGTCAATCCTTTGCATAGTTTCGTAATTAAACTTAACCACTGGCTCACCATGGTGATACTCATATGGATTAAAGTCAACGTAAGGAACTTTCGTGTGGTTCTCTAGTGGCGGTGGTGATGTTGGTAAGTGCCACTCTAGTGTTGTAGCATGCCATGGGTTTGGTGTTGCTGCTTCACCTTTTGTCCAACCTTTAAAGAATACCCAGAACATATAGATAAGACCAGCGACAAAGATCACTGCTCCTACAAATGAAATCTGGTGATATATCTGGAACTCTGGAAGGTAGTCAAAGTAACGTCTTGGCATACCGTAGTAACCAGCGATGAACATTGGGAACCAAAGAAGGTTAAATCCAACAAAGTTCAAATAGAAAGCAATTTTTGCTTTTCTTTCATTATACATTTTACCTGTAATCAATGGGAACCAGTAGTGCATACCTGCAAACATCAAGAACACAACCCCACCAAGAATAGCGTAATGGAAGTGCGCAACTGTATAGTAAGTATCCTGTAAGTGAATATCAAGACCAATCATAGTGATCGTAATACCTGTAATACCACCGATAGCAAAAGTAATAATTGTACCCAATGCCCAAATCATAGGTGTTGAAAGAATGATTTTACCTTGGTACATTGTAGCAACCCAGTCATAGAACTTAACACCTGTTGGAATAGCAACAAAGAAAGTTAAGAATGAGAATACTGTTTTCGCTGTATCTGACATACCTGAAGTATAAAGGTGGTGACCCCATACCAAGTAACCAATACCTGCAATCGATGCTGAAGAAAGAGCAATTGTACGGTAACCGAAAATTTCTTTTCTTGAGAATGTAGGAATGATCTCAGACATAATACCAAATGCTGGAAGAATCATAAGATAAACAGCAGGGTGAGAGTAGATCCAGAATAAGTGTTGGAACAATACCGGGTCTCCACCTTTAGCTGGGTCAAAGATACCAATACCGAAGTATTTTTCCATGATAGCAAGTACAAGTGTAATACCAACAACAGGTGTTGCAAGAAGTTGGATCCATGCAGTTGCGTAGATACCCCATACAAAGAGTGGCATTTTAAAGAATGTCATACCTGGTGCTCTAAGTCTATGGATAGTAACAAGGAAGTTAAGACCAGTAAGAATAGATGCAAAACCAAGAACAAATGCAGCTACAAGTGCCATAATAACATTTGTTCCTGTATTCATAGAGTATGGTGCATAAAATGTCCAACCTGTATCTGCTACACCTTCACCGATAAAGAGTGATGCAAGTGCAATACAACAACCTGCGATGTAAAGCCAGAATGTAAACCAGTTAAGTCTTGGGAAAGATACATCTTTCGCGCCGATCATAAGTGGCATAACAATGTTTCCAAATATCGCAGGGATCCCCGGGATAATGAAAAGGAAGATCATGATCACGCCGTGAAGTGTAAACGCCTGGTTAAATGTGTTTCCATCCATGTACTGTCCACCTGGTGCTAATAGCTCCAATCTCATTGCAAATGCTGTAAATACAGCTACAAAAAAGAACGTAAACATAACAGCTGCATACATGATACCAATTCTTTTATGGTCGATTGTAAGCATCCACTGCATGAATGTACTTTTAGGGTGCCCAATGGCACAGTGTGTTTCGTCGAAATAAGTTTTACTCATCTAAGTTTCTCCTTTGGTTTTGATGATCTTCTTGGTCTCTTCTTCCTGCTTTTACAAGCCAGATAAAAAAGATGATCGTGATGATTAAGATTACAGTTGCTGCTACTTTTTCCCAGGCAAAAATATATGTTTTACCTTTTGGGTCATATGAGAAGCAGTACAGTAATGTTTTAGCTATGGTCGGTCCAACTTTTCCTTGTGCTGATTCAAGTACAGCCATTTTAACATCAAAAGGTAGTTGTTCGATACCGTTAAGGTAACGTGTAATTTTTCCCTCTGGTGAGATAACGATAAGTGTTGATGCATGTATCCAGTCAACAACCCCCGCTTCTGTAACCGTTTTTTTATACGAAAATCCCACTTTATCGGCAATAACAGCCGAAGAGTTATTTTCACTTATTAAAAAATGCCATGCATCTTGAACATAAGGTCTACTCATAACTTTATGATACATATCTCTTTTGGCTTTAGCCAAAGGAGGTGTTTCATCCTGAGCAAAACTAATAGTTAGTACCTTATAATCAGTATTTTCAGACAAATCAAGTCTAGAAAACAATTTTGCCATATCTGCAAGCTGTGGGCCGCAAATACCGCCACATCGATAGTAGTTTAAAGAGATAATAGTCGGTTTCCCATCCATATACTCTTTAAGTGTTTTACTTTTACCCTCTTCATTTATAAATGTTAAATCAAGTGGAACGTATTCACCTAACTTTTCATTTATACCTAAAGACTCGGCTTGTAGTACAGTTAGAAACAGTAATATAAGCATCACAATTTTCTTCATATACACTCCCATGTTTATGTCTATATTTTTAAAAATACCCACTATTTTAGTCCATAATCACTTAAATCGCAATGAAAATGTATTGTTTATACATCATTTAACACATAATTAACACTATTAAGTTACAGAAAGGGGGAATTTTTATTTTATATTAGTTTTTATAATTTATATAAATTATTTTTATATATTCTATGATCCCATATGGACCATAGATGTGAATTTATGCTTTGCCTTTAGCACTTTGGATAGAATGAATGTATTGGTAATCTACAGCTATGTTTTGCTCTTTAGGCAGATTGCTTGAGAGTCTCTCTACCATACCTTCAAAATCTTCAAACAGATAGTTCGCCATGGAACCTGGTATAGGATTGATCTCATTAAGAAGAACTTCATCATCCACAACAAAGAAGTCACAACGTATGATGCTCCCTTTAAAAAGAGGGTCATAGATCTTTTTAAAGCTCTCTTGAATCTTCACTTTTAATTCATCAGAGATATCCGCTGCTAACACTTGTGAATCTCTAGAAAAGTCCATGTATTTTTTTTCAAAATCCAAAAATTCTTCTTTATGTGGTTCTTCTACAATGGAAAGTTCCCACTCATTCGTGTATGAGCCTGCCTGGTTAAACTCTTTGACACCTTCGATAAAAGGCTCAACGATCACGTCTGTATCAAATTCAAATGCAACATCAAGTGCGTAATCAATCTCTGAAGCTTCTTTTACGATACTCACACCGATGCTTGACCCTAAACGTACCGGTTTAATAATCACAGGGTAATCCATACAAATGTTTCTCTCATCATTTTTAGAAAGATATTCATAAGCTACCGTTTTGACACCTAAACTCTCTGCTAAAAATTTGGTATAGAGTTTATTATACGAGAGTGCCGAAGCCTCCATACGTGGAGAGATGAAAGGAATAGAGTAAAATTCCATCATAGAAGCTATCTTCCCGTCTTCTCCATCTCTTCCATGTATAAGGTTCAATACCACATCAAAATCCACAGCCTTACTTCCAAACATGCCATCTATTTGAAAGCCGCCATTTTTTAGTGTAAGTTGTTTAGATTTTTTATACGCACCTGATGAAAAGAGTTTTGAATTTATCTTATCGGTATCGATAAGATAAAACTTTCTATCACTGCTTACAAAGATATAAGTCAGTGTAGAGTTTTTTAACACTTTCTTCATGGTTATAGCAGAAACAATGCTTATCTCATGTTCATAACTGGATCCACCAAACAATATAGCAATTCTCATCTGTCTTCCTTAGAGCATTTTGGCAAATTCGCCAAAGATATATGCACTTTCATGTGGTCCGGGACTTGCTTCTGGGTGATGTTGTACTGACAGTGTTGGAGAATCATTGTATTTGAGCCCCTCGATAGTATTATCAAAAAGATTTACATGCGTCACAGAAGCCACTTCCGTAATGTTATCTGGAACATTATAATTGTGATTTTGTGCCGTAATTTCTACTGTACCTGTTACAGTATTTTTCACAGGATGGTTTCCACCATGATGTCCGAACTTCAATTTATACGTATCGTAACCATGTGAGATAGAAAGCAGCTGGTGTCCAAGACAGATACCAAAAAGTGGCACTTTACGAGCGATAAGTTTTTTAATCTTCTCTTGTTCCTCTTTTAAGATAAGTGGATCACCAGGTCCATTTGAAAGAAATACACCGTCACACTCTTTTGCATCAATCTTAGCAATGATCTCTTCAGCTGACATAGAGTTAGGTACAACCGTTACTTCCATCCCTGCATGCGTAAGTTCATTTAAGATATTTCTTTTAATACCAAAATCAAGTGCAATGATCTTCTTTGTAGTTTGTGGTGCATCGTACTGGAAAGTATCTGTATTGTAGCGTGCTTCAGTATGTACATAACTCTCGTTTGTACTTACCTGTTCAATATAATTCACCTCTTCAATGCGTGGTGAAGATGCCAATACTTTTTTAAGCTCATCCTGATCATGTATCTCAGTAGAAGCTACCATCATCATAGCACCTTCATCTCTAAGCATTTTTGTTAAAAAACGTGTGTCAATCTCAGTAATACCAAGGATGTTTTCTCTTTTTAGCAATGCTGCCAAAGTCTCTTCGCATCTGAAGTTAGAGGGACGGTCCTGATAGCTACGAACGATGATACCTTTACAGTGAGCACCTTTACTCTCCATATCTTGTGCATTACACCCTACATTGCCTATCTCAGGCATCGTAAATGTCACAAATTGCCCTGCATAAGAAGGATCTGTAACTATCTCTTGGTATCCTGTAAGAGAGGTGTTAAAAACGATCTCTCCTACAGATGTTCCCTCTGCCCCAAAACTTTTTGCTTCAAGCATCAGTCCATTTTCAAAATATAAAGATATCTTATTCATATATTTCTCCTTTTTTTGAGAACAAGCTCCCCAAAAAACTCCTCTCACTAAAGCTACAGCTTTGCTGAAGAAAATTAGCACTAAGTGATAATTTTGTCATTACAACATACCTCTTTTCGAAAGTTCCTCTTGATAAAATCGTTCATAAAGCAGTTCATAATCCTGAGAACCGGGGATCACTTCTTTTTCCATGCCTCTTATCTTTGCATAGACAATGTCATCTATCTCATCAAAGGCATCAGCGAAGGCTTTAAAAGATTTAAAAATAACATTCTTAACCTGGTTTTCATTCACTGTGTATTCTGCAAGATAATTTTCATACAGTTCATCTAAAATAAGGTGTGCAAGGTCATTGTATCTGTCATCATAGTTCATGATCACACCATGTTCTGCAGCCATTTTCTTTTTAATCATAAAAAAGAGTTGTCTCTCATCCGCATGCTGAAACTCTATTTCATCATAATTTTCATCGAGAATTTTTTTGACTTTTTCATCAAGAGCATGTTCTTTTTCAAGATTTTCATCTATGATCTTTTTTGCTGCTTCAACAACCGCTTCTCTACCTTTTGGCATAGTGATAAAAGGTGCATTGGCTAAATCTATCCCGATTTTTGTTGCTACATACCCTGTCTGTTGTGGTTTTAATCTCATGCTATTAATTCCTTCTCAAATTTTATAAAAGCGACAAGTCGCGTGAGCTTGCTGCTGAAGCAAACCCAGTGTTAACGTAGCCTTTTGGGCTTTGCTCAAAAGGCGTTATCTTATAATAGTATCTTCACGCTCTGGACTTGTGGAGATGATCCCCATCTTTGTCCCTATCATCTCTTCAAGTGCCCTGATGTATGATTTTGCAGTATCAGGCAATGCATCAAAATCTCTTACACCTTCTGTTTTATTCCAACCTGGGAAAGATTTGTAAATAGGTGTTGTATCCTCAAGATCGTAAGGTACATAATTGATCTCTTTACCATCTACTTCATAAGCTACACATACCTTCACTTCATCAAAACCATCCAATACATCCAGTTTCATCAATGCTACCTGATCTACTCCGTTCACACGCACCGCGTGACGCATAGCCACAGCATCAAACCAACCACATCTTCTTGGACGTCCTGTTGTGGTTCCAAACTCATGTCCATTTTTACGCAGTGTGTCACCCTCTACTCCAAAATCTTCACTTGGGAAAGGACCGTTACCAACTCTCGTACAGTACGCTTTAGCTATACCTGTTACCTTACCAATATCTTTCGGGTTGATACCAAGACCAGAACATGCTCCGGCACTAACTGTTGTTGAAGAAGTTACATAAGGGTAAGTTCCATGGTCAATATCAAGCATTGTCCCTTGTGCACCTTCAAGAAGTATCTTCTTATCGTCATCCATGATCTGCCACATCATCTGTGTTGTATCGACGATATGTTTACCAAGTACTGCTTTATACCCTTCAAGTTCTGCTAACAGTTCAGCCTCTACAGGTGCTTCAACACCCATAGCATCAAATACAGGTTTGTTCATATTAAAGTACGCTACTATCTTTGCAGTCAATTTCTCAGGGTTCAGTAATTCACCCAGTCTATGTCCTACTCTGGCAATCTTATCACCATATGCAGGCCCGATTCCCTTACCTGTTGTACCGATGGCTTTATCACCCTTCAGACGCTCTTTTGCTTGGTCAATGAGTGCATGGTAAGGCAAAAGTACATGTGCTTTGTCTGAGAGGAAAAGTCTTCCGTCCAAATCGTCAAACTGTACCATCTCTTTAATGAAGTCTTTTGGCGAAAGTACCACACCGTTTCCTACGATGTTTTTTGCACTAGGATTAAGTACACCGGAAGGGATAAGGTGAAGCGCATACTTTTTACCGTCAATAACGATAGTGTGTCCTGCGTTATGCCCACCTGCAAAACGACATACATAGTCATGTGTTTGTGCCATATGGTCAACGATCTTTCCTTTTCCTTCATCTCCCCATTGGAGACCTACAATCAAATCTGCTTTACTCATATAACCTATCCTCTATTCATTTTTTTGCTGATACACTCATCTGTATAGAGTGCAAATCCTGCTGCTTCTACACCATCAATCGTGTAAATTCCGCCCATCGCTAAAAGACTGTTACCTTCAAACATTCTAAATGTCAAAGAGTCATAATACCTCATCTTCGCGTAAAAAAGTGGCGATATAACCATATTGTTATACGCTACTTTTTGTGTCGCCTCTTTGATCTTTTCCAGTTCAATTTTAATGTCATCAGGGAATGCACTCAGATCATCCAAGTCATTCACAGAGTTGATTCTTACAAGCTGTTCTATCCAAGGTAGATCTGCACCCATAATCTGTTCAACGTGCATTGACTTCAATACATCTAAAGAGACACCATATTTTGCATTTAAAAGATGTGGGATACGTATATTGGCTATCTGCATAACCGGCTCTGCTCCTATCTGTTTTAAAAGTGTCGTCGTTGTTTCTGCTATCTTCTCGAAAGTGCCGTCTATTACTTCTGCACCGATCTGATACTGCTCTTTTGTCGGGAATGTCACTGTTGGCTGGATATAAAACCACTTTTTAGACTCTGTACTGCGTCCCAGTCTTTTTGTCACGATACGTACAACATCTGCTGTAGAGTCTGCACGTAAAGTCACTTCATGGTTCTCTTCGTCATTGAGTCTTACCAAAGGCTTTTGGTCATCAAAATATTCATGCTGGTGGTAAGAAAACAACGGTGTCACTATCTCTTCAAATCCAAGGCTGTACAATATTTCACTTGCGATACCCTCTATCTCTCTTTTTATCTTGGCACTTTGTCCGAAATAAAGTCTACTCCCAGTAGGGATTTCGTGTTCAAATATCATTTAGTTACTCTTCTTAAAATAGGTTTCGTTAAAGACACGGCTGGCTGTACCATCAAAATCTCTTCTCCCGATGTCAGCCAATGCCAACTCTATGGCATTGACCACCCATGCAGACTCATACACAGGGATAAGCCCCATCTGGTTGATACGGAAAAGTTTGCCTTTGAGATGATCTTGGCCGCCTGCCATGTTTACACCGTACTTTGTTTTAAGTAGCTTGCGTATAGGCTCAGCATCTTCATCAAATACAGTACTCATAGATGGTGCAGGTGTCTGCGGATACATAGTAAAACCGATGGCTTCAAGTGCTGCCTGTGTAGCATTTGCTCTCGTACGTGTTTTTTCATACAGTGCATCAACACCCTCTTCCTCAATCGCATCAAAAATGGCATTAAGCCCTATAATGAGTGTCGTTGCAGCCGTCCATGCTGTAGTATTTTTCTGTTGATTTTTAATTTCTGTAGCAAGATTAAAATAAAAATCTTTACCTTCACCTATCTTCGCTACTGCATCACAGGATAACCCAATCATCGCAAGGCCAGGAGGAAGCATCAATGCTTTTTGACTCCCTGAAACAAGTGCGTCTATATTTGAGATATCGATACGTTCTACACCCACAGCGGTGATACCATCCGCTACTATCATAATGTCAGGATTGATCTCTTTGGCTCTTTTTGCAATCGCTTCAACAGGATGACGAAGTCCACCTGCACTTTCACATACCTGTATAAAGATCGCATCGATATCTGCATTTTCATTCAGTGCATTTTCAACATCACTAACAGAACAAGGAGTATTCCACTCATACGTGAGCTCAACTTTATCTCGGCTCATTGCATCAGCGATTTTCCCAAAACGCTCACCAAACTTGCCGGCGTTTACAGTCAAGGCTTTAGTCTTACAAAGGTTCAACATACAAGCCTGCATAGCACCTGTGCCCGAAGAGGCGATCATCACACATTCATCCATCCCGAAAAGTTTTAAAAGTCTTTCGCGGGCTTCTTTAAAAATGGCTTCAAATTCCGGTGTTCTATGGTGTAGCGTAGGTGTAGCCATAGCTTGGCGTACAGACTCCGGTACTGGTGTAGGTCCTGGTGTAAAAAGTAGCATATATATCCTCATGATCGCCATCATGAAGACGGCATAATTACGTGGATTATAGCAAAAATGAGGTTAGAGAATGGTGAAGGAAAATAATTAAACCGTGGTAGAAGAGAAGGAAGTCCCCTCTTCTGGTATCTTAAGAAAGTACAATAGTTTGCTGTCCTATCTCTTTATATCTTGCATAATAGTGCTCTACAAATGATCTTATCTCTTCTTTTATCGGTAAATATACGCCTTTTTCTTTACTTGCATACGTACTCAAATACCCATTTGCATCTACTTTTGAAAGATAATCTTCTGCTAAATTTCTATAGGCATTTTGATAGGTTTCTTTCATCGTATCATACTTGCTATAGTCAATGTGTATCTCTCCGTCATACGTAATGACACCTGAGCTAAAGAGGATATCAAGGTGAATCAATCCTTCACAGTAATAAGGCAATACCTCACCTACTTCACGCCATGCCATAAGCCCTACTGCACGCCCCACAACATCGTCGATGATATGATTTTTAAGTTCTTCACGTTCATTTGAGAAAAATGCCATTAGACCCCCTGCCGTAGCCTTAAACTCTTCAATATTTTTAAACTGCCCTGAAGCATTCATTTTGGTTTCTGTGTCTGCATCTATCCATAAGATATGTCCGTACTCATGTCCTACTGTAGAAATATCGTAAAGCTCATGCCAAAGCTTAGGTTCATTGTCTACCAATGCTTTTTGTTTTTTAACAAAATCTTCACCCATGGTTTCTACAGAAAGTTTCATGATAGGCTTGGACTTTTTACTCTCCATCACAAAGTCTGCATACGCAAAGATCTTTTTGCCTAATTCTGCTGAGACTTGTTCATCATTGGGTACGACCTGTGCGGAGAAAAGCCCGTTGAATTCTGCTGCATAATAGAGGATGGGTTGCCCTATATAAAGTTGTGTTTCATCCACTTGCGTCAAGTTCTTAGTCATTGTCTTTTCTGCATCTGTTCCAAATTCTTCAGCCATTTTTGAAGCGAAATTTTTAATGTTCTCTCTAGTAGCTGATCCTTCTTGAAGTTGGGGGTTTACAATACGTAGATCCCATTCTAATGCCACAGCTTTTCTGTAATGATCTTCATAATACTCCAAAGGATGTCCTACCTGAAGCGGTGTTTTGACTGCCATCCAAGCTCTGTCCACATCTGCCCATTTCCCTATCAGTTCATTTGTCTGGGTATGAGAAAAAGCCTCTTTGATCGCTGTAAAATATGCTAGCCACTCTGTTTTTTGACCAAATACTTCATCGTCATGTTGATTTAAGAGAGAAATGAGTTGTTCCAATGCTATCGTTACCTGTTCTACTTCTTTAGGGAAAGCCTCTGCATACGCAATACTTTGATAGTTTTCTCCATCTTTTTTGAGGACTGAGTAACAACGGTCTCCATCACATCCACTCTCATCGCTATCAATCAAAGATTCACCCTGAAGCATCTCAAAAACCTTGGCATCATCACCATTAAAACGTTCGGAAAGTTCAAGGTTTACGCTGTGGATGATGTGGTGTGTCCAATGACTCTGCCATACACTCATCGCTACTCCAACATAGTGTACACCTAAAACCAGTGAACGGTAAAAGGGTGTAAGCAGTTTATTGTCCTCTACCCATGTAATGAAACTTTCATGTCGTGTGATATGCATCGTACTTGCAAAACCATATGCCAACTCTTTTTTCATCGCTATCTCTTCTTTAGAACAACCATTCTTCTCCAACACCTGTTCTAAAGCATCTTCCCGTAGATTTATAATACGCGTCAGAGCAGCCATCTCAGAGTCTTTGTCTCTAGGTATATCTAGGAGAGATAAAAAAGCATCCACGACTTTATTGGCTCTATCATGCCCTTTATCTTCATCTAACAATTCATAATATTTATTGAGACTTGCTTGTCTAACTTGTAATTCGTCATAAATGACTTGTAAATCTTCCATAAATTGTTGTTTATTCATTTTTTAAATCCTTATATTATCAACTGAACAAAAGGCAAAGCATATTGCCCATAAAGTATCATTCTAATCTTCTATATTTTTAATGCCCGACAGAAGTTTGCATTTTTTTCTTGTGGGTTCGTTTTCTCTTTTGTTGCATAAACAAAAAAGAAAAGGAACGAAAGAAGCTATTTACTCTTTAACATATGTATAATCGGTTGTGCCAACTTCAATGCTTTTGCTCTGTGTGATATCTCTTTTTTCACATCATCATCCAATTCACCCAAAGTCTTATCAAATCCTGCAGGGATAAACATCGGATCGTACCCGAACCCTTTATCTCCTCTGGGTTCATCTATGACATCCCCATGCATCCAGCCATGTACCACATACTCTCCATACTTGGACACAATAGCCATAGCTGCAGTATAATATGCCGGTGTAGTTTTTACACCTTTTTCCTTAACTGCTTCTATGAGTTTATAGAGGTTGTCTTTATCTGTGACACCTTCTCCTGCATAACGTGCTGAATAAATGCCCGGTGCTCCGTCAAGTATAGGCAGCGAGATACCACTGTCATCGGATATCACCAGATACTCTTCACCCAGTTTTTCATAGATCGTACGTGCTTTTATGAGTGCATTGGATGCAAATGTATCTCCGTCTTCTACGATATCAAATTCACCTAAAAGTTCAGAAAAAGCCACTACTTCATCTTCACACATTTGTTTAAATTCACGTAGTTTACCTTTGTTTCCCGTTGCTAAAACAATTTTCATCAACTCTTAACCTTTTAGTACTATAATAAGAGAAATTTTATCGTATTAAAGGTATCACAATGATTAAACAGATCATGCCACTCTCTCTTATCGTAGGACTAAGATTTTTCGGACTCTTCATTGTCCTTCCTGTTCTTTCCATCTATGCACTTGAAATGGAAGGTGCAACACCATTCTTAGCGGGTCTTGTCGTGGGTGGTTATGCCCTTACACAAGCTGCATTCCAAGTACCTTTTGGGATGATGTCTGATAAATTTGGTCGAAGACATATCCTTTTCTTTGGACTTATCATCTTCATTATAGGTTCGGTTGTTGCAGCACTTTCTGACAACATTTATATGCTTCTCATCGGACGTTTTTTACAAGGTGCCGGTGCCATCGGTTCTGTAGTCTCTGCAATGATAGCTGACCTTGTAAAAGAGGAGCAACGTGCGCATGCTATGGCCATCATGGGTGGGACGATCGCTATGAGTTTTGCTGCTGCGATGATCATTGCACCTATTGTTGGTGGAAACTGGGGAATAGACAAACTCTTCTGGCTGACTGCCATACTCTCCGTCCTGGCTATAGGTATCTTGTTTACCTCTGTGCCTAAACCACCACACATCGTACACTCTTACAGTGAAGAAGAATCAAAATTCTTTGACGTGTTTAAAGACAAAGCACTTACGCGTATGTACATCACCTTTCTTTTCCACTCAAGCATCATGACCATGGCGTTCTTCATCATTCCGCTAGTCATGACACAAACCCTTGACGAAGGCGGTTTTGGTTGGGAAAAAGCTGAACTGTGGAAAGTTTATTTCCCTGCCATGATCTTTGGTTTCCTGGCGATGGCACCAGCAGCCATTTTTGGCGAGAAGTACGGTAAAGGAAAAGAGATATTTATGATCTCTGTTGCCGTCATTTTCTTAGGTTTCCTGGCGATGGGATTTGCGACTACTCCTTGGGTATTTGTAGTAGGTGTTGTACTCTTCTTCATAGGCTTTAACATGTTTGAACCACTGCTTCAAAGTTTCGTAGCCAAGTTTGCCAAAGTACACCAAAAAGGTGCTGCTCTTGGTGTGGCAAATACTTTTGCTTATACGGGTATTTTTCTTGGTGGTATCTTGGCAGGTTGGCTCATGCAGCACTATGACAGAACTACTTTAGCACTGGTAGTTGCAGTCATCTCTGTAGTATGGTTCATCTGGGTAGCAACAATGCCTAGTCCAAACAACAGAGGCAATGTTTACTTGTCATTAGATATTTTCGACAGAGAACGTGTTGCTGCACTCACAGACCATGAGGCTATCGTAGAAAGCTATGTGAACGAAACAGAACACATTGCCGTAGTGAAATATGATAAAGATCTGATAGATGAAGATGAAGTAAGAGGCATGTTAAGCTAATGCTTGCGCCTCTCATTAAAGAACTGCAGGAGGCACTACTACATGCGCCTTCTGACACAGAGATAAAAGAGTCTTTACATCTACTCTTTAATGAGAGTCACTATGGATGTCAAAAAGACTACCCCGTCGCTGTCGTACATGAACAAACGAGGATCAAAGAACCTTTCTCTATTACTTTTTTTACGCAAAATAATCTTTTAGATGAAGAAGGTTTTACCCCTTGTGCCTATGACGACACGCAGATCGAACAAATTGTTGCAAATACCCCTTCTTACATCCAAAGGGTCAACTATATCGTATCCCAAAACAAAGCCATTCCCAAACCGACATTTTTCAATAAATTTAAACACGACTACTGGAAAAAAATCCAAAGTGTCGATGGGTTAGAAGCTGTGATTGATGTTACTGTTCTGCCTGAACAGACTACGGATTGTGAGGCAGAAGCCTCTTTACGTGCCATCATCCGCAAAAGAAAAGAAGTGCATCAGTTAAAAAAACTGACCTTTGTCTGGGTAGTAGAGACAAAAGGTCAAAGTGCCTCCATAGAAACCGTACTGAAACACTATTTTCAAGAAGACTATACACTTGTAAAAAATGCAGAAAAAACCTACTATATAGGATGGAGTTCTCCGCTGCAAAGTATCAATATGCGATACTTTGTCTGCCCTCCGGAATAAACGCTTGTATCTTAATATGTTCTGTGAATGGAGATATGACTGAAGGACGTTCATATTATCTCTCGTTAAAGTGGAAAATTTAATCTCCACTATAGAAACGATTTTCATCTGCAATAAGCATAACTATAGGATTTTTCAAAAAATGAATGCTGCTAATTCATTGACTATATAACGTTTTATGAATAGATGTCATCTTCTTCAATTTTCCTTTACAACTATTTTAACCACACTTATTAACAAGAAGTTGTCAAATTTCGTCACTTTAATATGACATAGATATTACATCTTTTATACTATACTTCACTCATGAAAGTATTAATAATAGAAGATGATGTCCAGCTGAACATCGCCATTAGTGAATTTTGTAAGATTAAAGCATTTGATACAGTAAGTGTAAAAGATGGGTTAAAAGCCCTTGACCAGATAGATAGTGGGGATTTTGATCTTTATATTATTGATATTAATATTCCTCGTATTAATGGGTTAGACCTACTTAAACACATTAGAAAAACAGATCTTGATACCCCTATCATCATCATTACCGCATCTTTGGAGATACAAAATTTTTCCACCGCCTTTGAAAATGGTTGCAGTGAATACATCAAAAAACCATTCCATTTAAAAGAACTAGATATACGGATCAATAATTTGTTGACGCTCAAGAAACCTGTAATGATTACTTTAAACGATGAACTTACCTATGATCTCAGCAGTGAAGAATTTTATTATCAGAACAGGCCTATCAAATTAAGATATAAAGAAAAAAGATTTTGTGCTATATTGATGAAACATATAGACACGGTTGTTTCCAATGAGATGGTTTACGATTATGTGTGGGAAGGCGAAATTAAAGAGACGTATCCCTTAAGACAGTTACTTGTTGAACTTAGGAAAAAACTACCCTTTGATATAATACAAACAAAAATAAGAGAAGGTTATATTATTGAAAAAGAGTTAATGTCATTATCCTCTGAAACGAAGCCCTAAAGCTTCGAACCAAGAGGATGCAAGAGCACAAAAGAACTAGAGTTTACACTCTCCAAGCTCTACTTCTCTATACGCTACATCCATTAACTTACATGCACGTTTCATGATACCTTCCTGGGTAAATCCAAACTTTTCAAAAAGTAAGTCTGCCGGTGCTGATGCTCCGAAGCTTTCCATACCCAGTACATCATCTGCATAGCGATAGAATTCTGTAGCTGTAGCTGCTTCAACTGCCAGTACTTTCGTACTTGGGTCCACAACTGTTGCTTTGTATTCTGCATCTTGTTCGTTAAAGAGGTCAAGACATGGCACAGAAACAACGTTTGCTTTGATCCCAAGTACTGCCAAGTGACATGCCGCTTTTAGGCAAGGCATCAATTCTGAACCTGAAGCCATCAGTGTAAAGTTCGCATCTTTTCTTTTTTTAACGATGTAGGCACCTTTGCTTACTTCACCAAAGTCTCTTTTTGGTTTAAGTGTTTTAAGTTTTTGACGGCTAAGTACAAAACCGTGTGGTGCTTGTATAGTCAGAGCAGTTTTCCATGCTTCAACATTTTCAGTTGCATCTGCCGGTCTCCATACATAGAAGTTTGGTAATGCTCTAAACTGAGAAATGTGCTCGATAGGCTCATGCGTTGGACCATCTTCACCTACACCGATACTGTCATGGGTCCATACAAAGAAGTTTTGGATGCCTGTAAGTGCCGCGATACGTGCTGCAGGTTTGAGATAATCAGAAAATACAAAGAACGTTGCATTAAAAGGAATCGTCGTACCATAAAGCGCCATAGCATTGGTAATCGCAGCCATCGAGTGCTCACGGATACCAAAGTGCAGGTTTCTTCCTTTAGGAAAGTCTCCCATGTTTTTTAACTCAGTTTTGTTTGACGGTGCAAGATCTGCCGAACCACCAAGGAAAGAAGGCACAGCTGCTGCAATAGCATTGAGTATCTTACCGTTTGAATCTCTTGTTGCCATCGCTGCATCTCCAGAAAAATCTGGGAACGAAATAGCAGAGAAATCTGGATTTAAAAGTTTTTCCAGAGCTATATTTTGCTCTATGAGCGGTGCTTCTTTTTGTCTGTGTATCCACTCTTTCTCTGCAAGTTCACCCTGCTCTAATGCACATCTGAATCTGAGTAAAACATCTTCAGGAATTTGGAATGTTTCATCTGGGTTAAACCCTTCTTTTTCCTTAGACTCAGCAATGATTTTATCTCCAAGAGGTGCACCATGTGTATGGTGTGTCCCCTCAAGCTCACCTGCACCCTTACCGATGATAGTGTTTGCAATGATAATCGTAGGCTTCGTTGCTGTTTTTACTTCTTCTAAGGCTTTTTCGATGTCGTCATAACAGTGCCCGTTGATCTTCATCACGTTCCAGTTCTGTGCTTCAAAACGTTTTTCTACATCTTCGGACCAGGCAATACTTGTAGAACCTTCAATAGTGATCGCATTATTGTCATAGATCAATACCATGTCTTTAAGTCCAAGGTGTCCTGCTAGGGCACATGCTTCATACGAGATACCCTCTTGTAAGTCACCATCACCACAAAGACAATACACTTTATGATCAATAAGTTCACACGTTTCAGAATTTACCTGATTTGCCGTGTAAGCTTCAGCCATCGCAAAACCTACAGCATTGGCGATACCCTGTCCCAATGGTCCAGTCGTAATTTCAATGCCATCTGTGTGACCATACTCCGGATGCCCTGGTGTTCTTGAATCTAATTGACGAAAATTTTTCAAGTCATCAAGACTTAGATCATAACCACAAAGGTGTAAAAGTGAATAGATGAGCGCTGAACCGTGTCCACCTGAAAATACCAAACGGTCACGGTTGAGCCATTTGGGGTTTTTAGGATTGTGGCTCAGTTTTTCAGAAAGTACCACTGCGATATCTGCAAGTCCCATAGGTGCACCCGGGTGTCCTGAATTTGCTTTTTGTACCATATCTGCTGCTAAAAACCTGATCGTGTTTGCCATCTTTTTACGCATAATGTTTTGCTCTGTCATTGCCATAGTAATTCCTTTAGTTATGTCTGTATAGGTATGTGTTCATCAAGGGTTGTAAAGCTGTTTGCAACTTTTCATCAAAGTCTTCAAATCGTCTTTGTAAATCTTTTGCCAGAGTATCTGCTTCCACCACAGTTTTCTCCAGCCCTAAAAGATTGACAAAGCTATTTTTATCTGCGTCATTTCCTGTCGTTTTACCCGCCTCTTCTTCACTCTGTGTCTCATCTATAATATCATCTTGTATCTGAAAAAGCAGCCCAAGGTCTATGCCAAATGTATACAGGTTATCCTGTGCCTTCTTCTCAAGCCCTACGATGACCGCTCCCATCTGTAAAGAGATAGCGATGAGTTTGGCTGTTTTATTTTTATGCAGTGTTTTGACTTGTTCAAGCTCAAGGGGCTTGTTTTCAAAATAACAGTCTATGGCTTGTCCAAGCACCATACCGCGACTACCTCCATCACGTGCAAGCAGTTCTACAAGTTTTATTTTAACATCTTCACGCAGTGGTGCTTTGGCGATGAGATAAAAAGCATCGGTATTGAGTGCATCCCCCGCAAGTATAGCAGTCACCTCATCAAAACGTTTATGTAAAGTTTGATGTCCACGACGCAGATCTGCATCATCCATGGCAGGAAGGTCATCATGTATGAGAGAGTATGTGTGGAACATTTCAAGTGCAAGCGCTACGGGTAATGCAGAGTTGTAAAGCATTGGTTCATAGGCATCAACGATGTTTAACAGTAACATAGGACGAAAACGTTTTCCACCAGCAGTCAGCATTACACCCAGTGCTTCCTCATACACAGGGTGGAAGCTTGGTACTTCAGGTAAGTTTTCGTTTAGATACGTTTCGAATCTTTGCATGATTATTGTCTTTCTTCTGAAGCACAAGCAAAGCTCATACTTCATTCATCTCACTAAAGCTTTCACTTTGTGAAGAGTGATAGGATTTTATTGCTGAAATTATATCGAATTTGGATAAAATAAGCGTATGGAAAAAGAAACGACCCTCTCACTTATCACATGGACAAAAAGACTGCTGGGGCTCATCGCTTTTATATTGTGGGGATATGTTATCGTTAGCATCTCACAATCTCCTGCCCCATTTATAGAACAGGCACCCTACTGTATGGGTAGTACCATGCTTATATTTGGCTTACTGACCGCAGTATATAAAGGGTTGGATCATTGGAGCTTACAACATAAAGATCGCTAAAGTTTACACTTCTTCGCAATTTGTTCCAGCTGTTCATCTAAGGTAAGATTCTCTACATCGATAACAACATCTGCCAGTTTTTTATAGGCTTGTTCACGTTCTTCATAGAGTTTTTTAGCCTTTTTCTCTTGTGAAAAAAGTGGGCGTTTTGCCAATTTATTTTCAGAATTCTTCGCTGTTTTCAAGCGGTTATGTATCCACTCAAATGAAGCATCAAGCAACACTACCGTACCAAGTTTTTTAAGGTTATCTACCTTGTAAAAACCACCACCACAAGAGATAAATGTACCTGTGACACATTTTTCTATCCAGTTGGCAGTTTCCTGTTCTTGTGCTCTAAAATAGGCTTCACCTTTTTTGGCAAAGATCTTTTTGACTTCTTTTTTCTCTTTGGATTCTATAAGATCATCTGTGTCTATAATATAGGTACCGTATTTTTTTGTAAATGCACGTGCAGTAGTACCTTTACCTACACCCATGAAACCAATAAGTATAATATTCTTTTTCAAAATTCATACCATGTTGTAACGGTCTATAATTTTTGAAAGACGTTTACGCAGGTTTTTCAATGCATCAATAGCATTTTCACCTTCTGCAACAAGAGACTCAAACTCATCAAATTGTATTTTAGCAACCCAACCGATCTTCGTATGTTTTTTTATCCCTACAAAACGTACTTCACCAAAGTGTTCTTTTGCCATTTTATAAATACGATCGATTCTCTCATCTAAAGTTTTTACCTCTTTATTGTTGCTCATCTCTGTCCTTTTGTATAAAATTAAGTCTCACTAAAGTGTCACCGTTGGATGAGACTTTCACTTTTGGATATAATTATATCATATCAAAAGGACAAATATATTACAAAAGGATTACATCATGGAAAATATACTTATTACAGGTGTGAGTTCCGGACTTGGCGAAGCCTTGGCCAAAGAATATTTGGAAAATGGAGACAATGTCTATGCCATAGGGAAGACCATTCCAACAAAACTTGACCGTTACCCCCATTTTTTCTTCTTCCCCTATGATCTGAGTGAAACTTTTATGATCCAATCTACACTTAAAGAATTTCTTGCACACCGATCATTTGACATTGTAATCCTCAATGCTGGAGTTTTAGGTGAGATACAGACACTCTCTAAAACAGATTTAATGGATGCTAAAGCAGTTATGGAAGTCAACGTCTGGGCAAACAAAGAACTAATAGATACCCTGCATGCACATGCACAGGTAAAACAAATAGTAGGCATAAGTTCAGGTGCTGCGATCAACGGATCTAAAGGTTGGGGTGCCTATTCACTCTCTAAATCAGGTCTCAACATGTTATTAAGTGTATACGCTAAAGAGTTGCCAGAGATCCATTTTACTGCACTTGCACCTGGTGTCATACACACCCCTATGGTTCAACATATTATTGACGAAGTCAACGATGAAGTATATCCTTCAGCCAAACAACTTAAAGAAGGAAATATACGAACACCAGAAGAAGTAGCCAAACATCTCATCGAAACCTTCCCTAAACTTTTAGCCTATGAGAGTGGAAGTTTTTTAGATGTAAGGACGATGTAACGTAAGACTTAGAAATGATCTAGTGTGCAGTAGATTTTGTCTTTTAGTCTTGAAGGACTAGCAAGTCTAGTTTAAAAGCCTAGAAGAGGAAATATACTGTGCAATAGACCATTTATACTTTGATCTTTTGCCATTCACCTTTATCAAAGGTTCTCCATAGCCATATAGCTTTCACAAACGTATCTGATATCATCGCGATATAGACCAAGAAGATAGACTCAAAATACCAACTTAACACAAAAGCAGGAATAATTCGAACAAACCATACAGAAATAAGATTGATCTTCAACGTTCTCTTGGTGTCTCCTGCCCCTCGTAAAGCTCCAGAGAGAACAAAATTATATGCCAAAGGGATTTGTGACAATCCTACAATACGCAAATAAAGACTCGCTTCTTCAATGGTCTGGGTATCATCGGTAAAAAACCATACGATCTTCTCTGGCATAAATATCATAAAAAAGGAAAGAAAGAACATGAGACCTACGGTGTATTTAAGTACGAGAATGACATCCTCTCTAGACTGTTCAGGCTTTTTGGCACCTAAGCCTTGTCCCATCAGTGCCATCGCAGCAATAGTAAATCCAATGCCCGGCATGAAAGCCAATCCTTCTACCCTCAACCCTATCTGATATCCTGCCAACACTTCTGTACCATAGTCTGCGATGATCACAGTAAAAAGCATGAAACTTCCAAATGTCAAAGTACGTTCAAACGAAGCTAGAATACCTACTTTTAGTGCACGTTTCAAGAGTGATTTAGAGTAGTGCCAGGCAGGGATATAGGGAGTTTTATGTCTAAGGTAGAGATACATATAGACGATCAGTTCTAAGATATTGACTATCACTGTACCTACAGCTGCACCCATCACACCCAGTTCCGGAAATCCATAATTACCGAAGATAAACAGATAGTTTAAAAATACGTTGAGCAGGATGGAGGCTATCTTTATCTTCATAGGTGTCTTTGTATCTCCTGCGGAGTTAAGTGCAGTAACAAAAACCAGTTTTCCCAATACAAAGGGAAGCATCCATGTCAACGTTTGTACATAATCTTCACCCAATGTGATAACCTCAGGTACCGTACCGAACCATACATAGACATTTGAGGCTAAAAAGTACCATAGGACCATGAGAGGCAGAGAGATATAGAGAACAAAATGAAGCAGGGTTGAAAGTCCTACCGATGCCCGGTTCATCTGCCCCGCTCCAATAAAACGAGAAAGCAATGCTGAAGTACCGATGTGAAGCAAAGAAAGCATAGCAAATAAGAAAATAAGAGACTGCAATCCAAGCCCTACTGCTGCTACGGCAAAAGCAGATATACGCCCCACCATGATAAGGTCCGTGATCACCTGCAACATATCCAGCAGCGAATTCACCGCTGCAGGGAGAGAAAGCTTAAGTATTTTGTGGTGTTTACTAGGGAAAAACCGTATCAAGGAGAAACATTAGCCTGTAATTTGTGCGATATATAGATAAAGTAAAACGATAGTCAGGGAAGCCGTAGCCATCGTCCATATGAAAGCCACAAGCATTTTACCCGCATTGAACATTTGTCGATATTTGTAAAGAAGAATAGGGAAAATAACCAGTGCCACAAACACAGGGAAATACATCACCGGACTTAGCCCATACTCTTCTATAGCGTATCCTACTGCCACAAACGAAGTATAGACAATAATGTACACCATAGAAAGTACTACCATTTGTGCGATCATAAAGAGAACTTTAGCGCCTGCTTTATTTTTTTCATCGTTGTAGTGTTCCATATTTGTATCCCTCTATCGTATTATTGCGGAATTATAGCACATCCTTTGCTTCTAAATCTTACTTACTTTAATTCATACTTCATAGATAAACTGCTTTCTAAACATCCGGCCAGTCACCAAATGGCCATGGTTTTTCATCTGTGTTGAATCCTACATAAGAGACAAGTTGTTTTGTGTATTCTGCCAAACCCTCTGTAAAATATAAGATTTTTTCATTGGGTTCACCTGTCAACCAACTGTAAATATATTGGGTAATGGCAATCACAAAAAGCACCATAGAGATAAATCTGCCTATGATCAGATATAAAAGTATATAGAGTGCTCTGGCTATCCCCGGTTTTTCACGTTCATTTGTTTCGATTTCTTCCATCTTGACTCCCTTTTTGATTTGATTATATCAAATTTCTTCATCTTCATCCAAATAATCTATCTATATACAATAAACGCTTCTATGGTATGGTTTCCAACTCCATTTTCAACGCCAGATATTCAAGTAAGTCTTTAAGGGTGATGATTCCTACGATTTTTTTGTGTTCAACTACGAGTAACCGGCTGAGTCCGGTTTCGCTCATTTTGTTCAGGGCATCATTAATGGGTGTACTTGAAGCTATCGAATTGTCCGAATTTTTCAGCTGCATCACTTTGTCAACAAGAAGATGCTTCCACTCTTCATGAGGGTATGATTTTAACATCTGGATCGTGATGAGTCCTAAAATTTTATCGTCTTTGACTACAGGAAACATCTTGTAGTGATAGTGGTAGAGATACTTATCGACAAACTCTTGCAGTGTTATGTGGTAAGGAACGGTCACGGGGGCCTGGTTCATAAAATGTCGTACGGTTTTTCCTTCAAATGATTCTTTTATCAGTAATCTTTGGTACGAAGTATTCGCAGCGCTGAAAAGAAAAGAGCCGATGAGTATCCACCACAGCCCTCCGAGGGGGTTACCTCCGAGCATATTCATGAATCCAGTGAAGATAATGACGATGGCAAACACGAGACTGATGCGTGAAGCGACCTGAGTGGCCCAGTGGATATCACCTTTTATCCACCATAGAAGTGAACGAAGTATCCGTCCTCCATCGGTGGGGAATGCAGGTAGCATATTGAACACTGCAAGTAGCATATTGATAGCAGAAAGATACCCCAGTATACCTATGAGCGGTACTGGCAATTCCATAATGTTCGCAATTTGATAAAGGGCACCGAAGAGGATAGAAAGTATAAGGCTGGCTATCGGTCCTGCAATAGCCATAAAAAACTCTGTTTTAGGATTGTTCGGTTCATCCTTCATCTCGGCTACACCACCAAAGATAAAGAGTGTAATACCTTTTATTTCAAGTCCGTACTTACGCGCTATAAGTGAGTGAGAAAACTCATGAATGATAATGGAGATAAAGAGCCCCATAGCCCCGGCCACACCCATAAGCCAATAGGTTTGGATGCTAAGATCTGGGAAATAATATGGGAAAAGCCCTTTAGAAAGTGACCACACCACCAAAAAGAGAATAATCCCCCAACTCGCATCGACCGATACTGTAATACCAAGCAGTTTGAATAGTGTCATTTTTCTTTTTAACATTTTATACCTCTATGAATTCGCTGTGATTATTATAGCGATTTTTCTATATGTCCCTTTTCTTTTTTATCTAGTTGGGCTGATTCTGATCTTCCCTAAAATATGCCATCGCTAACCAAATCAAAACCAATTGTTATACATATTCACATCACACAAAAAGACAAAAGTTAAAAAAATATGTCAAAATATCATAGTTCATTATGAAAAAGGCTGCCCAATGAGACTCTTTATCGCTTCACCTATCATCCTAGATGACTATGCCTCCATACAAGAGGATTTTAAAGATATTATCGAAGGGAAGTGGGTAGAAGAGCAAAACTTACATCTAACGTGGGTCTTTTTGGGTAATGTGGAAGATGAAAAACCTGTCATCGATAAACTCAAAGAGATCTCACCACTAGAGCGTAACATCAGTATAAAAGAATTAGGATATTTTGGGCGACCGCCTAGAGTCTTTTTTTCTAAGTCCGAAGAACTAGAACTGTATGACAAAGCAAAAGAATTGAGAAATGCCGGTTTTGATCTCTACCGTTTTAAACCGCATATGACACTTTGTCGTATCAAAGCCATTCATGCTTACAAAGCATACAAAGAGAAGCTCAAAGCATATCGTGAAAAAGAACTGGGATTCATACTTCCGGAGATTCATCTTTATGAAAGTACATTAACTTCCAAAGGTGCAGAGTATACTTGTAAATATACTTTAGAAGTTTAACTTAGTACCACTCTGATGGCTTCTGCCAGTGCCTCTTTTTCTATACTTCTTACTATTTCATCATAGGCTTCAAAACTCAAGCCCTCTTTGGCAATCTCTTTTTGCAAGATCACTTCTCCTCCATCAAGCTCGGAAGTAACATAATGCACAGATACACCACCATAGTTATGTTCATCTTCATAACTCTTTTCGATGGCATTAAGCCCTTTATGTCTTGGAAGTAATGAGGGATGCAGGTTGATACTTTTGACCTGTTCTGTAAAGACCGGTGTCAAGATACGCATAAAGCCTGCAAGCACTGTCAACTCTGGGCCGTACTGATGTAGACGTTCTACCACCACCGCATCAAAGTCTTCTCGGCTTGCATAGGCTTTTGAATCTATAATTTCAAGAGGGATAGATGCTTCTTGAGCCACCTTAATACCTTTAGCATTTGGATTGTTTGTCAAAGCAACGACAACTTCAAACCCTTTATGATGTAAAGTGTTGACAATATGGGCAAAGTTGGATCCTTTACCGCTAAAAAGTACAGCTATTTTTTTATGATTCGCCATTAAGTGCTTCCCTCCCTTGATTTGTCATACTTATCATGGTCGCATTGTAGCGTTTTAGCCCTTAACAGAACACTCTAATTTCCCTACTTTCTCCACCAGGTCCGTAGACAACATCGAATAAGAAGAACCCTTATATTGATGCGCAGCGATCACTAAGGCCAAAGAACCTTGAATGGCTGCATCAATGGCCGTGTACCCTTGTGCAAGCAGCGCCACAATGAGACCTGAAAGGACATCTCCACTACCTCCCTTGCTAAGTTTCGAACATCCTAAAGGGTTAATGTAAAGTCTCTCTTCTTGCATGATAAGGGTATTTGCCCCTTTAAGCAGAAGCGTAATATGCGGATACTTGGCATTAAATTTGCGTACCATCTCAAAACGTCTATTTTGCACTTGCGTCACTGTCAATTGTTCCCCTGTCAGTGTTTTCCAAAGTACTACAAACTCTTTAGGGTGTGGAGTGATGACGATCTCTCTGTCTTTTTGCTCTAAAACAGCTAAGATCTCTTCATTATAGAAACTGTCTGCATCCAACACTATGGGCAAGTGGCTCTTGACGACATACTTCTGTAAAAACTCACTCTCAAAGTGACATCCAAGCCCCATTCCTATGGCCAGAGCTGATGCATTGTCAGGAACAACAGTTGAGTGCATCAAGTAAGGAGGTGGTGTGATTTTTTCATGCACGACCAGTGTCGTAAGTCCTGCACCAAATGTAGCCGCAGCCATTCCCGAGATAACACCCGCACCCTCCTTTTCTCCACAAAATACAGCAGCATGTCCAAAGCTACCTTTATGTGTGGACTGTTCTGTTCTGCTAGGGAGTTTCAAATCAGACTTTTCAAGCAAACAGGTTTGACTCTCTCCTTCATAGAAAAGTGAACTTACGCCAAGATCAACACGCAAGACTTCACCAACAACATCTTTACATCCATCTAGAAATAATGCTTCTTTGTATGCTCCCATCGTCAAGGTTACATCTGCATGAAATGCCATAGGCATAAGTGTGCCGTTTTTCCCTACCCCTGTGGGGATATCACAAGCGATCTTATGTGCTTTAATGGCATTGAGCTGGTGGAGTAAGTGTTCTGTCTGTTCATCTATATTTCGATTTAGACCGGCACCAAAAAGCGCATCCACCACTACGTCAGCCTGGCCTATAATATCTACTGTTTTAACGCCTAAAAAAGTAGCACGTTCAAACTGCACTTTTGACATAGCAGAATGCAGTGTAAAAGGGACATAGAGTTTGACCTCGTAGTCTCCATGAAGCTGACGTGCCAAGGCAATACCGTCTGCACCATTGTTACCCATGCCTGCTGCTATCAGTACAGAAGTACCTTGGGTAAAATGTTTACGAATATAGTTTGCTATACCTGCAGCTGCATGCTCCATAAGTATATCTTCACTCAATCCATACGATTCATAACATCTCTTATCTAAGGCATAACAATTTTCAAATACTTTTTGCATGATCACTCCTACTTATACAATTCTTGTCACTTCTAGCCCAACAGGCTGATGCAGAAAATCACTAAATGATTTTTCGTACAAGCTTCGCCCTTGGCGAGAAAGAAGTTAATAAACTCCTTACCTTTCATTTTATCACAAATTAATCCTAACTCGATATAATCCCATTCATATTTATCTCTCTTGGTCTAGAACCGGGAAATATTGATAAGGAAGGGGGTGCTTTTCGATGCCAGGAATTATTTTAACACAACGTGACTCTTTTGATGACGCTTATAGAAAATTCAAAAGACAATGTGACAGAAACCTTATCGTGACAGAAGCTAGAGCTAGACAAAATCACGAAACAGAGACTGAAAAGAGAAAAAAAGAAAAGATTGCAACTCGCAAGAAAATCCTTAAAAAACTCTTCATGCTCAGAAGATACGAGTCTAGACTGTAATTTTTACAGCTGTAGGGCATTTGCCCTACGACTCAACTTACTTTTTAACTTAAACCTCCAAAAATTTTCCTTCAACTCATTACACATTATCTAACTTTTCGCTAGAATAATCTAATATTTTTCCGAAGGTCTTCCTATGACATTTACTACTACATTACAAAAAGACGCTATCAAGATCATGCTGCTGGGTTCTGGTGAACTTGGTAAAGAAGTTGCCATTGAGGCACAAAGACTTGGTATTGAGGTCATCGCCGTTGACAAATATGAGAATGCACCTGCGCATCTTGTAGCTAACCGTTCTTATGCCATAGACATGCAAGACAAAGAAGCAGTACTTGCCCTTATAGAAAAAGAGCAGCCTAGTTTTATCTTGCCGGAAGTTGAAGCTATTAGCATTGCAGCACTTTTTGAAGCAGAAGCCAGAGGTTTTCATGTCATCCCAAATGCTGAAGCGGTCAATAAAACGATGAACCGTAAGAACATCCGTGTGTTTGCTGCAGAAGAGCTGGGGCTGAAAACAAGCGGGTATGAATTTGTCACGACACTTGATGGACTTCAAGCAGCAGGCGAACGCATAGGTTTCCCTTGTGTTATCAAACCGGTAATGAGCTCATCTGGTCATGGACAAAGCATCGCAAGAACAGCTGATGATATAGCCAAATCTTGGGAGATCGCCAAAGAGGCTCGTGGAGATGCATCTGAACTTATCGTAGAAGAGTTTGTACCTTTTGACTATGAGATCACACTTTTGACTGTACGTAACGAAACAGGTACAACATTTTGTGAAGCCATCGGACACGTACAAAAAGATGGAGACTTCATCCTTTCATGGCAGCCAATGCAAATGAGTCCAGAAGCACTTAAAAAAGCGCAAGAGATCGCAAAAGCAGTGACTGATGGTCTAGGTGGTCGTGGTATCTTTGGGGTAGAGTTCTTTGTCAAAGATGATGAAGTCTACTTCTCAGAACTCAGTCCACGTCCTCACGACACAGGAATGGTTACACTGATCACACAAAGCCAGAGCCAGTTTGCCCTGCATGTAAGAGCGGTTCTCGGACTACCACTAGACTACACTACATACGGTTCAGGTGCCTGTGGTGCATACAAAGCCAAAAATGAAAGCCATAACCCTACACTTGAAGTACCGGACAATACCTTTACAAAAGACAGTTTTGTAAGAGTTTTCGGAAAGCCGGAATCACATGTAGGTCGTCGTATGGCAGTGAGTCTTGTACTGGATGAAGTAGAAGAAGCAAAAAGAAGAGCAACTCAGATCGTAGAGAACATTTCAGACAATTAAGAGGAGCACATATGCGTTTTTTTTCTAGAGTTTTTTTACCCTTCTTACTACTTGTATATATTGCTATTGAGACCTATCTGAAAGTACAGCATACCTCACTCTGTGGAGAAGTAGGTTGTAAACTTGCGGGTGAGCTCCTGAGATTTGACCATATTTATCTCAATTATTTTGGCTTATTCTCTGTACTTTCTTTGGTTCTTTTAGGCTATCATTCACTCAAAAACACCTTTTTTGAAACACTCTTTTTTATACTGCTCTACTCTGCCATAGCATTTGAAACAACCATCATTTCTTATCAGTTCATTGCAAACCCTGAACCATGCATCTTTTGTTTAAGTATCTTCTCTTCTTTGCTTGTCATAGCACTCTTTAGTCATATGAAACATTTTGCTATCGTTATAGCAGCAGTACTCGCTATACTTTTAGGATTGAGCACACTTACCATCCCTCAAAACAGATCTTTTATCACAACTCCGGGGTTGTATCTTATACAGTCTGAGACATGCAGTCATTGTAAAAAAGTGAAACAATATTTTGCAGAGCATCATATGGACTACACGTCTATCTCTTCAAAAGAGATCAATGCCAGAGGGTTTTTGAAATTTGTTGACATACGCAGTATCCCTGTACTTGTGATCAAAGAACCCTCAAGCATCACCATTTTAAAAGGTGACAAAAAGATCATCGCACATTTTGAAACACAAAGTGAAGAAGAAATTCTTAGCCCTGAAATACTATCTGCTCCGTTACAAAGCAGTACACTGGAACTCTCTTCAGATTTCTTAAGCGCAGGTGGTCAGGATGCAGGTTGTGCCCTTACTATCACGGAAACACCTTCTTGCGAAGATGATAACGCTACATCAACACCTCAACATTAAGGAAAAAATATGCATATCGTATTGCTTGACGCTAAAACATTGGGTGATGACTTAGACATCACTGATCTTGAGTCTTTTGGGACACTTACTGTCTACCAAACTACCTCTAAAGAAGAGACACTTGAACGTATCCAGATAGCAGATATCGTTATTACCAATAAAGTGGTCATCACAGCAAACATGATGCAAGAGACACCTAGACTCAAACTTATCTGTATCGCAGCAACGGGAATGAACAATGTTGACTTGGATGCTGCCAAATATAAAGGTATAGAGGTCAAGAATGTTGCAGGGTACTCAACAAAAAGTGTGGTGCAGCATACCTTTGCCATGGCACTCTATCTGCTTGAAAAAATGGCTTATTATGATGCTGTAGTGAAAAATGCTTCATGGAGTGATTCAGGACTTTTTACAGATGTAAGTCGTCCATTTTATGAAATATCTGGAAAAAGATGGGGGATCATCGGCTTAGGAGCCATAGGACAGGAAGTCGCTAAAATTGCTACTGCTTTTGGTGCAGAAGTAAGTTACCATTCTACCAGCGGAAAGAATCTTCATCATGCCTACCCGCATCAAAGTTTAGAATTTATCCTCAAAGACTGTGACATCGTTTCCATTCATGCACCGCTCAACGACGATACCTATGATCTCATCAATGAATACAACCTCCCCTACATGAAGGATGATGCTATTCTCCTCAATTTAGGACGAGGTGGCATTGTCAATGAAACAGACTTGGCGTTTGAGCTTGACAGACGCAACTTGTATGCTGGCTTAGATGTACTGGAACAAGAGCCTATTACTTTAAACAATAGACTCAATGAAGTCAAACATAAAGAGAGACTTCTCATCACTCCACACATGGCTTGGGCAAGCATAGAAGCTAGAAAAAAGCTTCTTGAAGGTATTGTAGACAATATTAACGTATTTATGGAGAAATAATGACAGATGTACTGATCATCGGTTCTGGAGGTGCAGGCCTCACAGCTGCACTCGCAGCAAAGGAAGCAGGAGCCTCTGTTACCGTAGTAGGTAAAAGCTACCCTACCAATTCACAAACGTCTATGGCACAGGGAGGCATGAATGCTGCACTTGGGAATGTAGGTGATGACCATGTAAGCTCTCACATCGCAGATACCATCAAATCTGCACATGGACTTTGTGATGAAGACATGGTCATAAAAATGTGTGAAAATGCCCCTGAAACGATCAGGTGGCTGGAGAGTTTGGGTGTGCCGTTTTCAAGACTGGACAATGCAAAGTCTGGTACCCAGACCATCGCCCAGCGTCAAATGGGTGGAGCATCAGCCAAACGTGCATGTTATGCTCAGGACTACACAGGACTTAAAATACTCCATACCCTTTACGATACCTGTCTAAAAGAAGAGATAGACTTTTTGGATGAACATTATCTTCTCAATCTTATCACCCAAGATGATACAGTAAAGGGTGCCACTTTTTTAGATATCCGTACAGGAGAGGTCAAGCAGATTAATGCAAAATCTGTCATTATGGCAACAGGCGGATATGCTTCACTCTATCATGGATTTACCACCAATGCTTACGGTTCTACCGGAGATGGTATTGCAGCTGTTCTACGTGCAGGTGGGGCAGTCTCTGACATGGAGTTCATCCAGTTTCATCCCACTGCACTCAAACACTCTTGTATTCTCATCTCTGAGAGTGCTAGAGGAGAAGGTGGACATCTGGTAAATGAATCAGGTGAACGTTTTGTGGACGAGCTTAAACCGCGTGATGAAGTAGCACGTGCTATCTTCGCCCAGATCACAGAGTCTCAACGTGTCTTTTTGGATGTACGCCATTTAGGAGAAGAGAAACTCATGGAGCTTCTTCCACAAGAGGTGGAACTCTGCAAAATGCACGAACATGTTGATCCGGCAAAAGAACTTATCCCCATCAAACCTGTCGCACACTACACCATGGGTGGGATAGATGTAGATTACGCTTTGAAAGTCAATGGGATCAAAGGATGTTTTGCCGTGGGAGAATGTTCCAATGCAAAAGTACATGGTGCCAACCGTCTTGGAGGAAACTCTCTGCTTGAAATTACAGCTTTTGGAAAATTTGCAGGAGAAAATGCATATAAACACGCCGTCTATGCAAGTTCCAAACCTGCTGAGAATACGCAGCAACAGAAAGACGATAAAGAGATAAAAGCACTTTTATCACAAAAAGAGACTGCTAATTTTTATCCTTACAGAGAGATGTTAGGAAATCTTTTTTATGAAAAAGTCGGTATTGTCAGAGAAAATGATCAACTTCATGACGCACTGAACGAAGTTACCACTATGCAAGTCACCCAAAAAGAGATGGGCATTGCAGACAAAAGCCTAAAGAATAATCAAAACCTCATCGACTTTTTGGAGTTTAAAAATGCCCTACTTTTGGCACCCACCATCATCTCCGCAGCCATCGCCAGAGATGAAAGCCGTGGAGCGCATTACAAAGTTGGATTTGAAAGTGAGAATGAAACACTGAAAAAACATAGTGTACTCCAGTGGAAAAAGGAAGAAACATGCAAATAAAAATTCTTCGCTCTGAAACCAATACCCATCAGCTCTACACCCTTCCTGCAGGTGAAATACCTCTTTTGAATGCCTTGACCTACATTAAAGAGACACAAGATGCCACACTTACATTTTCAGCTGGCTGTCGTGCTTCGGTTTGCGGTACGTGCGCAGTACGTGTGAATGGAAGAGAAG
>JAGSGJ010000050.1 GCA_023955225.1 Sulfurovum sp. | reverse complement strand
TTAATTATTACTTTTGATACACCTATAAAGTATTATATTCTACATAGGAACAGAATGAAACATATTGATGACAATGAGACTATAATTTCAAATAACACAGTGCAAAAAAAATGGCAAGCACCCAAAATGATCAAACTGAATGTGAAGGATACAAAAGGTGGATTTTTTACTGCAGAAACAGAAGGACAATTCGATTTCTTTTTCGGGTCATAAAGACGTTTAAAGCAAGTTAGTACTTGACAATATAATACTATCAAAAATGATTTAATGTTTCTTTTGATATTCTAATATATTAGGATGAAGTATTTTCTCTTCTATATCCATCTGAACCTAAAGACAAGACCAAATCTAGTGACGTTTCCATTTCCATAATCATCTCTATTGTATCTCTATCCATAGAGGGGTAGTCAAATTTCTCCAACAATTTAATCAATCTTTTATTATCGATATACTTCGACTGTTTATCATTAATACTTCCATCAGATACCAATAATTTAAACACAGAAAGAGTAAGAGAAATCAAACGCTCAACTCGTTTAGGTTCTAGTTTTGCATTCGTCCATAAGATCTTTTCAGGGAGCAGTCCTTCCGCAGCAGAACGAAATAGATGCCGTCCAACCCCATTACTTACAAAATACTCTGCAGGAACCCCTAAAATAAACTCTATGATCCGTTTATCCAATAAAGGGTAACTATACTCTAAACGATTTGTATTTGCAGCAGTTGCCCATGATTCTATACGACTCTGGATATGCCCATAGTTCCAATATGCCAACATATGTTTTCTAATGGTTCTTTGTGGCTGCATCGTCAATACAGACGGTTTTTTACTCTCTACTTTCACCAAAGGCAAGAACGACTTTTTAATAAAGGTAAAGGATGAGCCTTCTAAGCATGTGATCTTTGGTATTTTACAGTAAAGACTTCTAGGCACTAGAGGGACACACACATGATGGTATATAGCGCTCACCATAGACTTAATACTTTTTCGTTTTTTATATGCTTTTATCTGTAGTTCTTGAAAAAGTTTCCACCATGATCCTTTTAAAAAGAGATTGGCATAATAAGCCTGTCCGTGATAGGTGGAAAGATCATCTCCACCCCATCCGGAAAGTATAGTGCGTGATCCTTTTTTCTGTGCAGATTGTCGAACTGGATATTCATACCAAAATCTTGCAGAGTGCCCAAAAATGATAGTATCATTTTGCATATTGTGGTACATATCATTTACACTCAAGGAAACATAACGATGATCAATACCCTCAGCTTCTGCAATCATCTTGCTGTTTGACCATTCATGCTGTGTCGGGTCATCTGTTTCTGTAGGTTCATGCAGCCAATTGAATGCAAGAAGTTTTTGCCCTTTATCTTTTAACTTTCGTGCTGCTATCGCTGCAATGCTCGAAGAATCAATCCCCCCGCTCAAATGAGAAGTGATAGGGTAATCCGAACGCATTCTATCATGTACAGCCTGCTCCAGAAGTTCTCGAAGTTTTTTGGCATATGCTTCTGCATTTGGAAGCTTGATCTTAGGTGCATCTTCCAGTTTCCAATAGCATTTTTCATCCATTCCTAAATTTGTAATAGTGAGGGTATGTGCAGGTGGCAGCTTTTTAATATTTTCAAAGAACGTCATTGTCGAGCTGAGTAGTTGATCATTTACAATGTAATTGGCCACTGCTTCATCATTGATGTCTTTTGAAATATCAGGATGATGAACCAACCCTTTCAAATCATTTCCAAAAACAAATAAATCATCTTTTAGATGATAATAAAACTGTTTCACTCCGACATGATCTCGAGCACAAAACAGTTGCTGTTTTTTTTCATCCCATATTGCAAAGGCAAAGTCACCCACTAGATACTTAGGACACGCTTCACCCCATTTTACATAGGCTGCCAATATAAATTCGCTATCACCTACCTCTTCCAATGGACGATTGGGAAGTTCAAGATCCCTTGCCAACTCTTCACGATTATCGATACGTGCATCCATAGTCAAAACCAAAACATCTTTTTCCAACGGTAAATGTTCATACTTAGATTCTGGTGTATTCCAGAGCATAGTATGTCCTAATACTACAGGACCATTGATCCACGTTCCGCTTTCATCAGGTTCCCAATAAGAAGTTGCTTCAAGCATTGTTTCTACTATTTGTTTATCAACTGCGTTACCATTACGATTGAAAATCCCAAATATACCACTCATTATACACCTCTACTATGTTCACAAATCATATCATGCACTTCACCCAGTCTCCGCATATCCCACGGAACCTGCACACGGAAAACTTTTATGCCGTTAAGCATGGATGAAAGGTACTTCAATCGTTTTGGTTTTAGATGGGAAAACATATAGAGATAATTCGGTAGAAGAGCATCAAACTTTGCAAATCCTTTGATCTCTTCTATGGTAATCTCTGCATCACCTTCCACTCCTTCAAGTTCATAAAAAGCATGAATGGGTTTAAAATCTGTCGTAAAATTCTCAACATGATACCCCAACTCTTCGAATTTTCGGTATGGTCGATGATACGGATGTGAACCAACAGCCATGAACTTCCCATCAGCGATGAAAGTCGGTACTTTGTCATCTGAAATGAGTATATGTCCCTGCTTGATGAAGTAGTCCGTCATCGTCGATTTCCCACCCATTGACGGAGCGATAAAAAAGATGGGTTTTCCCTCTACTTCCACTGCACCTGCATGTAAAAAGTCATACATGTTTTCAAGTGTCATATAAAGAGGTAAAAGTAGGTGGATAAACCAAAAGCTTAGTAGATTTGCATCACCTTTTTCATCTAGTTCATAGTAGATCGTCCGTTCTCCACCAACCCAGTAAAAATGAACAACATCTTTAACCTCATAACACCAGGGCTGTCCTTCTTCACTGCCATCAAATTCACGATCTGAGTAAAGATAGACTTTTCTATCGTGCGCCCAATATAAAGGGAAACCACAGGTGATGGATTTTTTTAATTCAGTGGGAATTTTTGAAGAGAGTTCTACCTCATAGCGTGTTTCTGTTTCATGGGAAAGATCCAAAGGAAAGTCAATATCACTTCTAATCTTTGTACCGTAAACTGTCATCAACTAAAATACTTTATTATTTTTTAACTAGATTTGCTTTTGGGGCTAATTTAACTAAATTTACCCAAGGTATTTTGTTAAACTCTGCATCATAGGTTGTCGGTGTTCCTTGTGTTCCTAGCTCTTGTACAGCTTTAAGAGATTTTCTAACAACTTCTTGTGTTGAACTACTATACTGAAAAGGCTTTTTTGTATCTTTAATTAAAGACTGATACTCTGTTGACTTTTTAAGTGCTATCTTAATCAATCTCTCTCTTTTCTCTACATCACTCTTGGCCTGCATGATCCATTCAATCATGGCTGGAGCTTTCTTGTGAAAAGGCAAAGGATAAAAAATTACATGTATCGTATAATCATCTAGTTTCCCCTCTGCTGCTTTCTCAAACTTGGTACAGTAAGAACACTCGGGATCTGTCACAAGATATATCTCTTTCTTACCATTTCCATATGAGAAGGCAACACCTTCTTTGATAATATTAATATCTTTGGGAAAAGACATGATATTTCCCTCTTTATCATATCCGTTACCAAAATAGATAGCGCCAGTTTTTTTATCGAGAAATGCTGTAATGATCTGTGCGCCTCTCTGTGATTTTACTTCAATTTTTAAAAAATAGACACTATCTTTATCTATACCGTCTTTAAGTTGAAGTGTCGGGTTTTGTAAAACTTTTGTACTGGCTGTAATCTCATGAAGTTTTGCTGTATCCAAGTTAATATCACTTGCATTTACAACCGTTACCATAAACATTGTCAATAAACTGATGATCAATAATTTTTTTTTCATATTTTATATCTTTTCTTATTTTAGTTTTACCATTCTACAACAATCTATCTATAATAACACAATCTGATACTACCTTCATCTTACATTTCAATGTTTCAGCTAATTCCAACACCTTAATCATTAAACAGTTTGTTTACTTGTCCAACCAAACACAGAAAGTACCGTAAAAGCTTCATGTCCCTTAGCACCAGTAATGATGGTATCACCACATTGTGACCAGGCATGGGCTTTCATCTTTTCTTTAGACTCTTCATCTTTTGCAGCTCCCAGGTAAAAAACTCCGGGGATGCCTCGTTTTTGAAGCATCTTTTGGGCTGTCAACGACTGTGCCAGACAAGCACTTTCCCATGGTGTGTAAGCCGCTGCTCTGGTGATGGCTTGACCTACTTTTATAGCTAAAGACATTTCTTTATCGTTTAATGCTGTTATGTTTTCTTTTTGAGGTAAATGCTCTAAGTCTCTGGTTAATCGTTTAAATGAAATAGTCAAAATAGCTGTACGCATCATACCTAGTGTAATATATGCCTCTAAAAAAAGTTTTTTTTCTTCTGATGATAATTTACTGAATTTCTTAAATTTATGTAACATCAAAATCCTCTTTTATCAACCCTTTTTTTTGAAGCATATCATAAGACCCTTCCGCTTTTACTCTGCCCTCTTCTATAAGATAGATATGATCAGCCTGTTTAATGGTCGTTGTTCTATGTGCGATGATGATGGTTGTTCTTCCTTTTAGGAATGGTGCCAGTGTTTCATAAAGGTGGAACTCTGTTGCATTGTCCAGTGCAGAGGTTGCTTCATCGAAGATGACTATCTTCGGGTCTGAAAGTATGAGTCTAGCGATGGCCAATCTTTGACGTTGCCCACCAGATAGACGTATACCATTTTTTCCAATGCGTGTTTCCAAACCATTTTCTAAGTTTCGTACAAAATCTTCAAGCTGTGCGGCTTTTAGTGCTTCGTAGATCTCTTCATCACTTTTCTCTTTGGAAAGAGTGAGGTTCATACGGATAGTGTCGTTAAAAAAGAGTGCTTGTTGTAACATCAGTGCAACATTTTCACGTACGACTGGCAAACCTATCTGTTCGATGGGAACATTGCCGTAAAGTATCTCTCCCCTGTGTGAAGGGTAAAACCCTACCATGATCTGTGCGATGGTCGTTTTACCGCTTCCGCTTGGGCCGATAAGTGCGATCTTCTCTCCTGCTTCTGCTTTTAGACTGATATTATGCAATACCTCTTTACCATTTCCATAGGCGAAACGTATCTCTTTTAACTCTACAGAAGTCGTTTTCTTACCATCAAAAGGATCTGTCTCATGTGGATAGTGTGGTTCTTGTGAAAGAGAAAGTAAACTATTGATGCGTTCAAGTGCCGGTTTAGTACTTTGGTAAGAGATAACCAATCCCATCAATTGTTGAATGGGAGAAACAAGTGTTGAAAGGTAAAAAAGAAAGGCGATCATCATCCCGATAGTCAAATCCGAATACGCCACAGCAGCGATGCCCAATGCTCTGAAGACATCCACCACAGTGTTTGTCAGAAGTGTCGAAGAACTCTGGGCCACAGAAGCTTTGTAGCCATAGTCAAGTGATGCAGACTCTATCTCTTTTGCACGTCCCTGAAGAATGCCGAAAAAACTTCGTTCCTGATTGCTTGCACGTACTTGTATGAACAGTTCCAGAGTTTCATTTAGCAGCTCATGATAGAGTTGATACGCTTCATGCTGACGTCGTAACAACGCTCCTGTCTTACGTCCTAAAAGTCTTGAAAAGGCTAAAAAAAGAGGATTGAGCATAAATACTAACAGTGCCAATACCCAGTTCATCCAAAGCATAATCGCAGCGATACCCACCAGCATTAAAGTAGCACTCAGTACCGTTGTCACTACCTGTCCGGCAAAACCGCTGACACTCTCCACATCCTGCACTGTCTTGGAAGCGATGCCCCCTGACTTGAGTGTTTCATACTCCGAAAGAGAAACACGTTCTAGATGATGTAAAACTCTATGACGTAAGAGGTAGCTTATCTTTTGTGTAATTTTAGTAGCATAAAATGTTTTTTGATTATTGAAGAAAAAAGCTAAAAATCGTAGAGTAAGGACTACTATCAAAATAACAGCAATGTAAACCCACACTTCAGAACTTCCAAAAAAACCGGAGATCATCTCTGTCATCTTTCCAGGATGCGCCAACAGAACTTCATCGATCAAAAGAGGGATAAGCATAGGGATCGGCAACAAAAGCAGTGTTGCCATAATGCCATAGAGACTGGTACGCCAGAAATCACTCTTCTGCGTTTTGATCTGCTTGTAGAGGGTTTTAAAGGTATAGTTTCTTGTCATTTTGACCTATAATTTATATTTTTATATATTTTAACATAAAATAAGTGATTACTATTCTATAGTCTTCACCACAATAGCCTTATAAACTTCATCCAGTCTATCAAGATCCCAAGGGACATTCACTTTGTACACAGGAACATGCTTCGCCATCTCAGTAAAAAAAGCAAACCGTTCCTGCTTCATAAAAGAAAAATCGATAAAACTGCTGTAATGAAAAGCCTTGAATTTTTCTATCCCTTTAATCTCATGGATCTCTACAGGTGCATCAGGTTCACTTTTTTCAAGCAGATATACCGCATGCAAAGGTTTAGGTTCAGTTGCAAAATTTTCTACAGCATAGCCCAATGTTTCTGGTTCTCGATAGGGTCTATGAAAAGGATATGAAGCGATAGCATAATACACCTCTCCACGTTTATCGATAGCCATGGAGTCATCTGAGAGCATCGTATGCCCTTTCTTGATGAAGTAGTCTGTCATTGTAGATTTCCCGCCAAAGGAAAAAGCAGAAAAAAGTACAGGTTTACCTTCTATCTCTACAGAACCTACGTGCAAGATACGGTAAATATGCTCTAACTCCAAAACGATAGGAAAGAAAGTATGAAAAACCCAAAATTGAAGTCGCTTGGGTGTGTAGTTTTTACCTTTAGTATAAATGATCTTTTTATCTAATGCATCCCACATCAGCGTCACTACATCTTTGATCTCCAATGCCCAGGTGAAATCTTCACCTGCATCTTCAAAAGGGAGCAAACTATGGTACCTTGCTTCCTGTCCAGACATCTCAACCCAAGCTGTTTTAAGAGGGAAATCATCTACAAGTGAAGATTTAGGAGATTCTATGACTTGTATAGCTTTATTGTCAGGATAATTTGAAGAGTCGGAAGGAAAGGAACTGGACTCTTCTTGTAAAACAGGTTCACTCTGAAAATCGAAACGGTGACCAAAGATCATCAGAATGCCCTTTTTTTCTGTGATTATAACAAGATTTCAATCATTCTTTGTTCCATCTCAAAAGAGATGAAACAAAGAAAGCATTAAAATGAAGGAGGGGTACCGAATTTACTGTCTGATACTGGAGCAGTTGTCGTTTTAAACGTTGCTGCTGTACTCATCAGTGATGCAGATCTTAATGTAGCAGGAGCTGTCAATGGCGCATAATCTTCCTGTGTGACTGTTCCTATGACCCATCTAAATGTACGAGTATGTAAACCATCCATATTTAGCTGTAGTGTTTTGAGTTCTTCAAAACTGTATTCGACCTGGTTGTCTATATCGATCAATGTGATGGATGTTTTTTTGTCTGTATCTTTTGAAAGTGATTCCTCATACGTCACACGACCATTTTCCTCTGTAGATACTACATCATAAGGCCCATAAAGAAGCAATTGCAATGGTGCATCTGCAAGGTTGATATCACGCTGGTTTTTCACCTGGAATGTCCACACTCTTTTTGTTTCTTCAGTAGAAAGCGCACGATAGTCAGAAACATAATCTCCATTGCTTTCATCCCACTCTGTTTTAGGGAAAACCACTTGAAGTATACCTGTACCATAGCCTGAGATATCATGACGGTCTTTCCCCTCCTGACTCTCTGCTATCTCTCCAAAGATACCTGCTTTGTTTTGAACATACTCAAACCCATCATCTGCCGTTGCTTTCGCTACGGTTTTCATGTACCAGGCTTTACCCAGTGAAGGATCTACTACAGAACTATCCGTCTGTGTACCACCTGAATTACAACCGATAAGGAACAAAGCCATAAAGCCAATTATTGTTATATTTTTCATCTTCTCTCCTTAGTTCGCTAACGGGAAGTCTAGTCTGTTGCTTAATGTATCATTCGCATCATTCAATCTGATCCAAAAGCCCATTGTCGGGTCTATTGTACCGCCATCAAGTCCTGGTGTGGTAGGTGAGACTGCTATATAACTATAAGAATCACGAGCTGTACTGTCATGCCTATATACTACATTTTCTATATAAGGGTCATTGGCGACAGTTCCCATTGCTTCAAACAAGCCATCATTATGAGAATAAAAGAGATCTTTTAATAAAAATGCTTTACTAAATGGATTTCCTACCATTACTTTTTTCCAGCTTGTAGCTGAAGAGTTTGGAAGTGTGTAAGTATAAACACTATCTACATTAACACTACCTGTTGCATGGTTAACAGGAGAAGCAGGAACTGTTTCAGATAATCCTGGTAAGTTTGTATTACAACTCCATGTTTTAGTGGCTCCAACAGCACCTGCATCAGTAATGATCCAATACCCTTTACCCGGTTTCACGCTATCGTTGGCATCCATCAGTCTCATATCTGTACTTGGATTTCCGGTATACGCAGCATCTAACTGTTCATACATCACCCAGTCAGCAGTATCACCGTACACTCCAAGAGAGTTTCCTAAAATATCTTCTATCCCATTGGTTCCCGTATTACATGGGAAACTGATCTCTTTCCATTGCAGGTGTGTCAGGGTACCTGTAGCCGTACCACAGGCAGTCACTTCACGGTATGCTCTTTCGTCTGTAATTGCTATTTCATTCAGAAGATCACTTGAAGGAGCGTCGATAATACCGTTGGGATCCGTATAAGCTTGATCTGTTCCAGATAACTCTGCCCAATCAGCCAAACCGTTTACCCCTACATCAGTACTAAGCACAGGACAAACAGCAGTAGCGATACTTTCATTACAGTCAGGTATACCATCGTTATCGGCATCGCTGTCCTGGTAGTCAAGCGTATCTGCACCATCTGTATTGAGAGGAATAAGACCTCCTGTACCAACATAGGCCGAGTTCAATCCATTGTTTGTAGTATAGGTAGCTGCATCATCTGTATTTGGGGCAATGTATCCTGATGTTGACTGTGCTTCCACATTATCTGGTATACCGTCATTATCACTGTCCAGGTCAAGTCTGTCTACGATACCGTCTCCATCTGTATCTTTATCTAAAACAGAAGGCAGATTTGATTTTGTCACCCAATAATCCTCTGGAATACAAGGGTCAATAGTAATGGTATGAAATGCATTAGCCGGATTAGATACTGTACCATTACCAGCACCAAATCTAATCTTAAAATCACTAGTACTCAAATAGAGTGCAGTTGCATGATATTCAGGATCAGTTACATCAAGACCAATAGCAGTACCACTACCATCACTTTGGAAACCATTTTGGTACTCTCCACCTATAACATTACCACTATAAGTACTTAGATTTGTTGGTGTGTCTGTAAGATAGATTGCAGCAGTGCTGTCAAAGACAACAAACTCATCATTGTCCTGATCTGTTACTGTAAATAGATACTGAGTAGCGACAGCAGGTATGGATGTTCCACTGTTCACAAATTTGATTTCCAATTCTATATAGCCATCTGGACTTGTATATTCAATAACTGGTTGTAAATAACTATCAATCCCTGCACCGGTCTGATCTAGTTCAGTAATCGTACCATCAACCAATGCAACAATCGTTACAATGGCATCCACACCAGTATAAATATCTGTATATAAGAATGAATCTCCGACAGCGGGATTAGCCGAATCTGAGCCACTGATGCTCACTGGACCCTGTGCCGCACCAAATATAGGACTTGCCGCTTGTGTACAATCTGAAAAATCTTCCTGCCCGTAGATATCTAAAATACCATCATTGTCATCATCAATGTCAATGTTATCGTCTATACCGTCTCCATCGCTATCAACAGATGCCTCAACGACATTCACAGTTCTTGTTACCTGTGTTGCTGCATTTCCATCAGAATCACTCACATCATACGTGACTGTATAGGTTCCCAATATACTTGTATTTATAGGAAGACCGCCTGTTACAATAGACCCCGTAAGAGTGCCATCTTCAGTATCCGCAGCAGTTGCTCCGGCATCCGTATAAGCAGTCCCTTGTATCACATCGACCGGAGTGCTTCCAAGTAGTGTGATGACCGGTGCATCACCTACTGCAGCTGCAACGGTGAAACTATGTTCTGCACTACCGCCAAAATTAGGCTTATCAGCTGAAGTAAATTCTGCTGTTCCATTGACACTGATACTATAACCAGCAGTACCATTTAGATTGCCGTTATTCCCTCCACCGTTACCTCCGGCATCATCTAAGCCATCCTCCATAGAATCAGAAATTTTGAAAGTATATTCCCCTGATGCTACATTGTTAAAAGTATAAATTAAATAATCGTCGCTTGCACTGTAAGAACCTCCGCTTTCTGAAAAACCAGAAGGTCCTACCAATGTCCAGCTTGTTTCATTGAACCACCTATCCAAGTCAATAACAATAGTAATAGTCGCAGCTGACAATACCGTACTACCGTGTATAAAGAAAACGAAGAAAAAGAATGATTTTAGGACTTTTTTTACTGATCTCACACTATTAATTTTCATGCTTGAATCCTTGTATTATTATATGTTTCTTTTTTCATTATCATCCCCTTACTCATCTGGCCAATTTGGCGCACTTGGCGGTGGGCCAAAATTTGCTTTTGTTTTGGTAGGTCGTGCCAACTGTCCCAACACTATAAGTCCTGGTGCTGCATATGCTGCTTTCTTTAAAAAAGTTCGACACTCTTTTTGTATATCGTCTTTTAATTCT
>JAGSGJ010000029.1 GCA_023955225.1 Sulfurovum sp. | reverse complement strand
TTTTGTACAATTCTTTTCAGCCATTTAATTGGTCTTCGGTGCGGTGGTAGTTCAGTTGGTTAGAATACCTGCCTGTCACGCAGGGGGTCGCGAGTTCGAGTCTCGTCCACCGCGCCATTTATTTTCAAAAAATCACTTAATTCTTACCCTTATCACTGACGAATCTATACATAATTATTTATGATCACAAGCACTGTTTAGTTTTTTGTATTACAGAGATAAAGAAGAAAATAAATGAGGGAAAGTTAAAGGATTCTATTGAAGTATATATTCCCATGCAAAGCATGGAAATAAAATGATTTTTAATGTGTTAAACTGTTTACTGCATTTATAACCTTATCATAATCAGGTTCTTCACTAATTTCACGTACAACTTCTTTATATATGATTTTCCCGGCAGTGTCTACAACATATACTACCCTAGCAAAAAAACCTTCTAAAAATGGCGGGGAAGAGATAGTCGTACCATATCTCAGTACATAATTTGCATTTTTATAATCAGAGACAGTACTTACATTCTTAATTTTATTATCATGACAAAATCTACCTATAGCAAAAGGCAGATCTTTAGATACCAGTATCACTTCAACATTGTTCATCTTAGATATCTTTTCATTAAAAGTAATCGTTTCTAATTTGCATACCCCTGTATCAAAGGAAGGAATAAATGCAATAACCTGCACCTTATCTTTTGCTCCACCAACAGTTACTTCTATAAAGTCTTTATTTACAGCGATAAAAGCTGGTGCCATAGCTCCTACTTTTAAACCTTTACTATTAAGAATTACTTCTTCACCTTTAAAGGTAACTGCTGTTCCCCATGTTCCCCATACTAATGAACTTAATAATACCAATGCTACTATTTTCTTCATTTCAATCCTTTTATTTGACTATTAATGTATTTGCATGTTATAAGATAAATCCTTTATCCTTTCTAAAGCAGGTTTCAGGAAGGGTATTATTTATGGATTTATTGTGTTATTTGTAGAGAAGAATGGGTATCCAAACGATGTTAGAATACCCACGTATAAATGTAAATTAATCCCTAAGTCTAATTCGTACCGACTCTTCATGCGCAGTCAATCCCTCAGTATTCGCTATCAATGCACAAGCACCACCGATCTCCTGCATACCTTGTTTGGTCATAGAGATAATAGAAGACTTTTTCAAAAAGTTTTCTACAGAAAGTGGTGAATAAAATTTCGCTGTGCCGCCTGTAGGAAGCGTGTGGTTTGGACCTGCTACATAGTCACCTATAGGCTCAGGTGTGTTTTCACCTAAGAAGATGGCTCCCGCGTGTTTGATGCTATCGAGTAAACTCATAGGATCCTGTGTGATGACTTCTAAGTGTTCTGGTGCTATTTCGTTCATAAGATCTATGGCTTCATCCATATCTGAAGTCACGATGATCGCCCCTCTCTCCTCTATGGACTTTCTGGCTATCTCTTCACGGGAAAGTGTCCCAAGGAACTCTTCAACTTTATCGCTGACTTTATTTGCCAACTCTTCATCTGTAGTAATGAGAATGGAACTTGCCATCTCGTCATGCTCTGCCTGAGAAAGAAGGTCAATGGCAATGTAGTCTTCTCTAGCGCTTTCATCTGCCAGTATACCTATCTCAGATGGACCTGCGATCATGTCAATGTTTACTTCACCATACACTAATTTTTTAGCTGTTGCTACGAAGATATTTCCAGGACCAGTGATAACATCTACTTTAGGAATGGTCTCCGTTCCATAGGCCATCGCACCGATTGCAGAAGCACCACCTACTTTAAACACTTGTGTGACTTTACAAAGGTGACATGCCGCAAGCAGAAGTTCATTGAGCTCATTATCTGGAGCAGGAGTACATACCACTATCTCTTCTACTCCCGCTACTTGCGCAGGGATTACATTCATAAGCAATGAACTTGGATAGGCAGCTTTTCCACCAGGAATGTAAAGTCCTGCTCTGTCTACAGCAGTGACTTTTTGTCCCAAGATAGTCCCATTGGCTTCTTTATCCATCCATGTTTTTGGCATGAGTTTTTGGTGATAGCTTTCTATACGGTCATAGGCAAGGTGCAGAGCAGTACGAAGTTCAGGATCTATGGCATCATATGCTTTAGCCATATCATCGGTAGAAACCAAAAGTGCCTCATCATTTTCTGGTTCCCATCTGTCAAATTTTGCTATTTGAGACTTCACTGCAGCATTACCTTCAGTTTGTATCTCTTTAAGTAATCCAGAAACGATGCTTGTTACACCCTCTATGTCCATCTTTCCACGCTGAAGTAATTCATCAAAATTTGCTTCAAATGTATCGTCACTACTGTAAAATATTTTCACAATATATCCTTATCAATATCTTTATATTTTATTAACAGAACGTTTTTTGGACAAAGTCCAAAAAACTACGCTAACGCTGAGTTAACTTCAACAGTTAGCTCATACGACTAGTCGTATTTTCTCTTATATCTCGGGAGCATACTCTCATTGCCTAACACACCACCTTGATGGATGTAGAGTATAGGTTTAGAAAAGACCTCTGGATGAGCGAGTAATACTCTCCATCCAAGGGGGTCATAAAGGAGGTCAAACTCCACTCCCGTTTGTTGTTGTAATTTTAGCCAAATTTTGTAGTTTTCTTTATAAAGTTTAGCAAAATGGTGTTTTTTCTCTAAGCTCAAGATCTTGGGATGATGATTTTCATCCTCTTCTAATTCTAAAAACTGTTTTTTCAGATAACTCTCATCTCCTACACATGGTGTGGTATATACCCTGTTTAAAGGAAGATGTTTTTGTAAAAAAAGTGCGGTTGTTCCAGTCCCAGAGGGGAGGAAAATATTTAATTCTTTTAAACCCTTCTCTGCCTGCCACGATGCAATCTCTTCACTCAACAGACGTATACCAAACTCCGCCTCATTTTGTCGTCCACCCTCTTCTATAAAAAGTGTCTCTTTCCCTTCGGCAAGCTCAGGGTATGGTTGCTGAGCTTGCCGAAGCAGCATACCATTATCTAGTGCAGCCTTATAATTACCATGAGGGTATTCTTTCAAATAATCAGCTATATGGTCAACAAAATACTCAAACTCCCACCCTTTCATCTTCGCTAAGACTGAAAGTGAGTACATAGCATTCGACTGTGCAGAACCATAAGAAATTAGCTTATGTATATCAGGAAAATCATTCTGAAGAAAATAGTAAAATTTTCGTGCTTTGTTACCAGAGAAATCAGCATCTATCAGATCATCTCGTTTCAGATAAAACTGTTTTTTATCAAAAGTGATTGATTGGATGGGAGAGGGAAAATTTAAAGTTTGCATGTGTAGACTCCCGGGTGACCGTAGGAAATTCCCTTGGGGTGCAAGCCCAAGAATGAAGAACTATGTGTTAGTTTCTATTTAAGCAGTTAAGGTCATCAAATGCTCTTTCAAGTCTAGCGATTGTTGACTCTTCTGCAGCACGTAACCATTTTCTTGGATCATAATACTTTTTGTTTGGCTTATCTTCACCATCCGGGTTACCGATCTGTCCTTGCAAGTAATCATGATACTTAGCGACATAAGTACGTGTACCATCCCAAAATGACCACTGAGTATCGGTATCTATATTCATTTTAATCACACCATAACCGATCGCTTCTCTGATATCGGAAAGTTCAGAACCTGAACCACCATGGAAGACAAAATCTACAGGCTTTTTAGCTGTATTGTATTTCTCTTCTATGTAAGACTGAGAGTTATCAAGGATCTTAGGCGTAAGTGAAACATTACCTGGTTTATACACACCATGCACATTTCCAAAAGAAGCGGCAATGGTAAATTTGTCCGAGACCTTTGAAAGTTCTTCATAAGCATATGCTACCTCTTCAGGTTGCGTATAGAGAAGCGCATTGTCTATTTCAGTGTTATCTACACCGTCTTCTTCTCCACCTGTTACACCAAGCTCTATCTCCAGCGTCATGCCTATCTTAGACATACGCTCCAAATAGACTTTACACGTAGCAATATTCTCTTCTATTGGCTCTTCAGAGAGGTCTATCATATGCGAAGAGAAAAGAGGGATACCATGCACCTTATAGTGTGCTTCACTTGCATCAAGCAGTGCATCTATCCAAGGTAGAAGTTTTCTTGCTGCATGGTCTGTATGAAGGATAACCGGTATACCATACGCTTTGGCTACAGTATGTACATGCTGAGCACCTGATATACAACCTAAAATAGCCGCATCATCGGAAGGTAATCCCTTACCGGCATAGTATGCACCTCCACCATTGGAGAACTGAACAATGACAGGAGAATTTACATTTTTTGCAGATTCAAGTACAGCATTTACTGAAGAAGTACTCACTACATTAACAGCAGGTAAAGCAAAACCTTCATCTTTTGCAATTTTAAATAACTTCTGAAGATCATCTCCAGTCACAACACCTGCCTGCACTACATCTAGAACTTTTGTAGACATTAACAACTTCCTCTTTGTAGAATTATTTTACGTTTATTTTTGCATTTTTCATCAGTTCAGCTACAACTTTCTCTTGAGAAAGTTGCATTTTAATGCTATTTTTTACTGCATCCAATGGCGGTATTTCTTGTGTACTCTTCGCTTCTTTTGCTGCTTTTTTCATCTTGTTATATGCATCTTCTGCTTCTTTGTCAGTTACTTCAGTTGTTGACATTTTTTTCTGCATCCAGAAACCTGCAAGCGCAGCTTCTTTTTCTTTATCTGTTAAAGATTTTTTTGATTCAGCCGCTACCAATTTAGCCGGTGCCATCATTTCAATCAGTTGTTTTTTACCATCGGCTGGAAGTTTATCCCACGTCATCTTACCTTTTGTAAGTGTGTTAAGCGCATTATTTGCTTCTTCAACAGTGATTGTCATACCATTGACCGTACCTGCTGTTGCAGCTACTGCATAATGTGTTGTAAATGCCAATGTAAGACCTAATATAACAAGAATTTTTTTCATTCTCTATTTCCTTTTTATTATGTTGTGTGTATTTTACCTAATATTTACCAATTACTAATTAATAAACGTTTTTACAATACTTCTATCTTTGCATCTTTTATAAGTTTCTCTACCAAAGTCTTCTCAATTATTTGAACTTTAAGTTTATCCTTAATACTTTCAAATGGAGGTATATTACCGGTAGCATTATTGTCTTGTACTTGTTGTTTTAATTGATTGTATACTGTCAAGGCTTGTTCATCTGTGACATTGATCTTACGTGCTTCTTTTTGCATCCACGTACGTGTATATACAGCCTGTTTTTCTTCTTCAGACAATTCTTTTTGTGCGTGATCGAGTACCATAACAGGAAGTGCCAACTCTTGAATTAGTCGTTGACGTTGCTTAGATGGCAAATGATCAAAGTCTTTTACTTTACCCTGTGTACGTTGCGTAAGGTAAGCATCCGCCTCTTTTTTAATGATCTTATGTCCATTGACTGTAGCGATCACAGTTTTAGAAGATCTTACTTTTTTCTTTACAGGTTTTGCATCAAGATTGATACTACCAAGATCTACCATCCCTGATGTCTCTTTCGTGTTTAACATATTTGTTAAACTATTTTTTAAAGCATCTGCAGATGCTGAACTTATCACCAAACCAAGTGATACCCCCAACAACATAAAAATTTTTGTCATATTCTTTTCCCTATTTTTTATTACTAAAAGATTACTTTTTAGTCGCAGCTACTTCTGTTGTCATATCAACAATTTTAGCTTTACTTTTAAGTTCTTTTGCCACTTCTTTAATTTTAACAGTAAACTGCTGTTGCTTTAGTGAAGTAATGATTTTATTTTTCACTTTCTCGTAAGGAGTAGGTTTTGCTGTAGTTTTCGTCTCAAGGTAGATCACATGATAACCGAACTGTGTTTTTACAGGTGCAGTTGTTGTTTGACCATTTTCCAGTGCCAATACCGCCTTTGAAAATTCTGGAACCATCTGACCTTTAGTAAAAGTACCAAGATCTCCACCACTTTTGGAAGAAGGTCCTGTAGATTTTGATTTAGCCAATGCGATAAATTTTGCTTTCAATGCTTCACCATTAAGTGGCTTTAGCGTATCAATAATATCTTGCGCATCTTTTTCAGTTGCAACCAATATATGTCTTGCATGCATAGTCGCTTCTTCCATAAATTTTGCAGCATTTTTTTCATAAAATGCCTGTGCTTCACTGTCACTTACAATGGCATTATCCATCTGTGACTTCATCCACATGTTTACCAAAAGCTCATCTTTGATCTTGTCCATATTTCTTTTAAATTCAGGTTTTTTATCTATACCCTCTTGTGCGGCAAGTTCTGTAAAAAGGACTTTTTCTATCAGTCTGTCTGTAACCATTTTTTTCTCAGCAGGGGCAAGCTCCATAAAGTTTGCCTTAGGTGCAGAGGCAGAAACAAATGCTTGTGCATCCTGCTTAGTGATATTTTTACCATTAACTGTTACAAGTATGTCTGACGCCACTACTGATGTTGCCATGACAGCCACAGCAAGAAGTGAAGTTTTTGCTAGTTTTAACATTTCGAATAATCCTTAATTACTTAAATTTAAGAAGAAGTATATCCCTCTTGGGTAAATCATTTATTAATGTGCTAATATTCTAATTAGTATTTTATTATATGAAGGCAATAAGTATGGCAAAAGTCAAAAAAGCAACTAAAAAAGAGATAGAAGAGATAAAAAGTATCTTTCTCGAAAACTATCCTGACTCTGTGACTGAATTGGAGTATCGTAATCTTTATGAACTGCTCATTGCTGTCATGCTCTCTGCCCAATGTACAGATAAACGTGTGAATATCATCAGCCCTGCTCTTTTTGAAGCCTACCCAGACCCTGTATCTCTTGCCAATGCAGATTTGGATGAAGTCAAGTCATACATTAATACATGTTCATTTTTCAACAATAAAGCCAAAAACCTCATCAAGATGGCACAGAGTGTTGTCGAAAACTATAAGGATGAAATCCCACTGGAACGTGATGAACTGGTCAAACTTGCAGGTGTAGGTCAAAAAACAGCCAATGTAGTCATGATAGAGTATACTGGTGCCAATCTCATGGCTGTAGATACCCATGTATACAGAGTGGCACACAGGTTGGGTCTGTCTGATGCCAAAACTGCTGTAAAATGTGAGGAAGAGTTAAGTAGAAAGTTCAAAACTGACTTACACTTACTTCATCAGGCGATGGTATTGTTTGGACGATATAGATGTAAAGCAGTCAAACCTGAGTGTGAAGGATGCTTCATGGAGGCACACTGTAAAACGACACAAACCTTTAAAGTGTAAGTTAGAAACCTAACGTATCTAACTCAATTTTTTTTCTACTGTAATAAGTGCGACCACACCATCATACATATCTTGTACGGCTTCCACTTCTGTGATACCTAAACGACGACGGTTACTGATATCATAGATACCACCTTCACTTTCAGAATGTTCACCATGGATACCACGGATCTGAAGATGATACCTGTCAGTGATCGTTTTAAACTTTTCCATATCTTTTGCAAGATTCGGCAGGGCAATATGTACACTTGCTCTCATCGCTGTTCCAAGATTGGTTGGACAAGAGGTAATATACCCTAAATGATCACTGTAAGCAAAGTGGACTTTAGTCTCTATACTTTTAATCGCATTGACCAAACGGGTAAAGACTTCTTTGATATCTCCTCCTTGCTGCATAGATATAATACGTAACTGATCTTCTTCATTCACCCATACCAAGAAGGTCTTCTCTTTGTTATGATAGATACCTCTACCTGCTGGCCAATTACGGTTGAGTCCAGCAGCATTAAGAAAACGGTCACCTTCTTTAAACAAGAAATGATCTTTGATCAAGTTCTCCTGAACCTCTTTTGACATGCCAAGAAGGGGGTAGTAATCCCCTGACAGCTCACCTTCAAGTGCCTGTAGTCCTTCAACCACAGATGATTCTACATGGTCTCGTTGTTCTTTTGAAATACCAGGTCCTAAAGGCATATGGTCAACATTACGTCCTACTCTAATACGAGTAGAAACAATGTATGCACCTTCAGGGTCAGGATTTGGCGCATCCAGATCATCGGGATTCAGATTACTTTTATGCGAATCCTCTTTCCCAAACCCATGATATTCTTCAATGATCGGGTCAAAAAGTGCTGTAAAAACGCTATATGATTCTTCATCCCCCGCATAGACCCCGATACCACTGTCTAGATTCTCTACACCTGAATTTATCGCTTGTTCTAGTGTAAAACCATTTGATGTCTTTTTGTTTTTAAGGGCTTCAAATACTTCGGGAGTAAGATATTTGCACAGCAAAGAGTTACAGTCATCAGGAAAATTAGGATAATTCATTTAAATCTTTCTACTGTTCATTATGTGATCGTCTATGGTAGCGTTCTACTATTTCAGGATCATGATGGAGATTGATCTTTGCATCTTCTTTTCCTTCATAATCAATTCTTGAAAGTACATAACGAATAGATTCAAGTCTGGCTCTTTTTTTATCGTTACTGTCAACAATGATCCACGGTGCATAACTTGTATGTGAACGGGAGAACATCTCTTCTTTATAGAATGTCACTTTATCCCACATCTCTTGTGCTTTTTGATCTACAGGGCTCAGTTTCCAGTGTTTGAGTGGATTGGTCATACGTTCTTTAAATCTTTTTTTCTGATTTTCTTTTGTAATGGAGTACCACAACTTAATTAGGATGATGCCATCATCAATAAGGGCATGTTCGATCTCTGGTACTTCTTTCATAAATTTTTTGTATTGTTCAGATGTACAAAAATCAAAGACAGGTTCTACGATGGCACGGTTATACCAAGATCTGTCAAAAAAAGTAATTTCACCAGGGTTCGGGAGGTGTTGAAAATATCTTTGGAAGTAAAACTGTCCTGTCTCTACTTCAGTTGGTTTCTGTAGTGCAACCACTCTAAATTTTCTAGGATTGAGGTACTGAGTAAAACGTTTAATAGACCCGCCTTTACCAGCTGCATCACGCCCTTCAAAGATGATCATCACACGTTTATTATTTTCATACACCCAGTTTTGTAATTTAATAAGTTCAACCTGTAACGCTTTTAATTCTTCTTCGTACGCAACATTACGCGTTATTTTTGCAAGCTTTTTTTTACTCATCAACTGCGATAAACCACTTTTAGTTCTCAGTAAATGAAAATTCTCTTCAAGTTCTTTGACTATTTTCTTTGCTTCTTTGTCTTTTACTTCTTTACGTAAGTATTCTAAATCCTGAAATATCGTTTTCATTTTTACCCTTTTAATGTATGTGTATCTTTTAATTCTACTCCTACTTATCTTTGATTTAAATTATAAATATCATAATTTAAACTGATTGTATTATTTTTTTAAGTACCTCAAATGTACGTGCTACAGATTCTAAGTGTACCATCTCTCTGGTAGAGTGAGGGTAACGAATCGTGGGGCCAATAGAAGCAAACTTCATTGTAGGGTATTTCTCCGCGATGACACCACATTCAAGTCCTGCATGTATGGCCATCATCTTTGTTTTTCCAAAGACAGATTTCATCTCTTGACTTACAAGATTTGTAAAGTCACTAATGTCTGGTTTCCATGCAGGGTATTTGTCTTCAAGTTGCACTTCAAAATCGTAAGATCTAAAAAAGTTCAATGTTTCATTTGAAAGATTTTCCAACTTCTCAGCACCCATTGCACGAGCACTTGTTTCTATGAGAAGCCCACCCTTTTCATCTGCCGTGATAATAGCAAGATTGATACTGACATCAGGAATGCCTAACTCTTCATTTTGTATATGTACTCCATGTTTAAATGTATGTATCATCTCTATGGTTTTCTTACCCTTACTTAGTACTTTTGGTCTTTCAGTAAGTTCACGTACCTGTACCATATCTGTGTTCTCTAATTTCGATTCACTGCGCACAATGGCCACCGCATTTGCAGGGATAGAATTACGACGTTCTCCGGCATACATACTCGCTAACTGTGTAACACCATGCCCATACAAGTACTCACCTAATACTTTAATCGCAGAAGGAATGCCTTTATCTATATCTACACCCGAGTGTCCCCCTACCAGCCCTTTGACTGCCACCTCATAGCAACTGCCCGTTCCTTCAACATATGTATCTTGTTTTTGTGCGGTAATATCTACACCACCTGCACATCCTATGTACACCTCTGCTTCATCTTCACTGTCAAGGTTTAGCATATACTTGCTCTTAAGTGCAAATGATACTTCATTGGCACCTATAAGCCCTATCTCTTCATCTGAAGTCAGTAGAAACTCCAACTCTTTACCTTCATCCATCAGTTTCATCATCATCGCTATGGCCATACCATTATCTGCTCCTAAAGAAGCATCTTTAGCTTTCATCCAGCCATCCTCCACATAGGTTTCCAAGACTGGTGCTTTCCCCATGCAGACCATGTCATAATGTGCCTGAAGACACAATGTTGGTGTGCCTTTTGAGATAAGAATATTCTTCACCCCATCTACTTCTACTTCATAATCTCTTTCTTTTGAAAATGAAACTAAAAAATCTAAAAGTTTATCTGCTTCTTTACTACAATGAGGGATTTGGGTTAGGGTTTTAAAATGTTCCATGATAGCTGACATAATGTATCCTTCTTTATTTCATAAAATGAAGTATAGTATAATCATATAAAAAATTAGGATTACCATGTGTCTCATCGTCACACTAGTCATGCTAGGATTAGCTATTCAAAGCTTCATACAACATCAGTGGATGTCAGGAGCTGTACAACTTATTATTGCAGGAGGATTTATGTTGCTACTTATTCGTAACATCTTAGCGGTTAGAAATCAGAAACAAGGGTGCAGCACAACAGGCTGTAGCATGACAGATTGGTTTACAAATTTATTTAAAAAGAGAGAAGACTAATGGAACATTTTTTTACCTGTCCCTACTGTTGGGAACTTATCTCTATGATACTTGATAGTTCAGAAGAAGATAGTGACTATATCGAAGACTGCGAAGTCTGCTGTCGTCCGATAGAGTTGTCTTTTAGGTTCTCAGGAGAAAATTTAGTCTATTTTGAAGCAAGAGCAATGGAGGGAATTTAAAGCGTATCATCCATGGATATCTCTAAGTTCACTCGTTCGTTTTTCTACTTTCTTCCCTTTTTATAATGTACCCGTTTGGCTTTCTCTTTTCTCAAGCGTTCAGCTCTTAAATATTTGATATGTGAAATATACCTCTTATTTTTACTGAATATCTTTTTGTTTTTTTCCATAAACGCATAATCTACAGAATAGAGTTTAATTTGATAATTTGCTATCAGTTGACTGTAATAGGTAAAATTCTTTTGTTTACGTGCTTTGCTTACTTCAGCGTGCATCAAGTGCAAGATCTTCTCTTTATTCTTATCAAGTTTACGTAGAAGCGAAAGATATCGGGTTAACTCTTTTTCATTGATGATCGCATCATTCTCGACATAAGGATCCAGCTTATATCCAAACTCGAATACTTTGCTCACTTGAGGATAAAATGCATGGCATCTCTTTTTTATCTTTTCAGGTATAAAAGAGAGCTTTTCAAATCCTTTACAATCTTCCTGAAATGCTTCTAACTCATCCCCAAGGGAACTAAAAACTTTAGGTGATTTCTGCTCTAATAATGATGTTGAAACCAGATCATTTTTATTCAATTGTATTGGGAGCTCACTCATTATTTCACCTCTGTAAGTTATATATTTTATCCGTTTCGCATTCTCTTTTTTTAAGCGTTCAGCTCTTAAATATTCTATATATTCTAGCTGTGAAATATACCTCTTATTTTTACTGAATATCTTTTCATTTTTTCCCATAAATTCATAATCTATAGAGTAGAGTTTAATGTTATCATTGGATATCAACTGGCTGTAATAGGTAAAATTCTTTTCTTTACGTGCTTTGTTTACTTCAGAGTAGACAAGGAATAATATATTTTCTTTTTTCTTATCAAGATGACGTAGACGCGAAAGATATCGGTTTAACTCTTTGTCATTTATGATCGTATCACTCTCGACATAAGGATTCAGCTTATATCCAAACTCAAATACTTTGCTCACTTGAGGATAAAATGTATGGCATCTCTTTTTTATCTTTTCAGGTATAAAAGAGAGCTTTTCAAATCCTTTGCAATCTTCCTGAAATGCTTCTAATTCATCCCCTAAAGAACTAAAAACTTCAGGTGAAGCCTGTAAAAACACGGTTGAAACCAATATAAACTTTAAATACTTATAGAACATATCTTTCCTCTATTTTTTTAATACTTGTGATTTATTCTATCTCAAAGAAGCATAATGTTGTATGAAGATTCTATCTTTCTTTCCTTGTTTCAAGGTTTAACCTTCATCCCCAATATAGACAAAACGTTCTAATTCTATTCCTTCTACAATCACTTTTTCAACAAACATATCATACGGGCGTACCCACATTCCTTCATCTCCATATAAAGCTTGATAGACAACCATCCACTCTTCCGTCTCAGAGTGTTGTGCTGTCATAAACACTTCATACAGGCTCCCCTTATAGTGTCTGTAAATACCTTTTTCTAACTTCATATATCTAAACCGAATAATAAGTAGCTTTACTATGATGCACCACCAAAGCCGTAGTACTCTGCTCCGGATGTATCTGGAAAGTCTCAGAAAGTTCTATGCCAAATTCTTCAGGCTTTAGGAGGTCAAATATAAGCTTACTCTGCTCCAAATCTGGACAGGCAGGATACCCAAACGAATATCTCGCACCCTGATAACGGTTCATACGTACATCACGTAAAGATGAACCCTCTTTGTCTGCTATGTTTAAGTCCAAACGTATCTGTTTATGAGCTACTTCTGCTAGGGCTTCTGCAAGTTCCACAGAGAAGCCGTGTACCATATTGTACTCTAGGTATTTCCCTGCCTCGTATAGCTCTTTTTCATACGCTGAGAATTTCGAGCCTGCACTCACACACGTAAGCGGAATGACATCATGTCTCTCATGGTGAAAAAAGTCAGAAAGTGCACGGTGAGGTTTACGTCCTTGTCTTGGGAAAGAGAACGTTCCTACAGCGTTACCTATGACTTTGTCTAAAGGCTCACGGTTTGCATTTGCATCTACATTCCATCCTTGACTTTCATCAAAGAGGTATAATTCTTGATCTTCACTTCTACATGGGTAGTACCCATAGATGATAGTTGGTTCAAAAAGCTCTTTGTCTATGAACTCTTTTTTCAAACGTTCATAAGCAGGGTAGACCGTTTTGTCAAGAAGTTTTTGGTACTCCTCTTTTGTCATACCTTTACTTTTATATCCCCAATGGAACTTGATAACTGTTCTTTGGTTCACCCAGTTAAATATCATGTCTAAGTCTAAATCTTCTTTCTGCAATACACGTCTACCCCAAAATGGTGGTGTCGGTACAGCAACAGGTTCAGGCATTTTTAGCTCTGAAAACGGAGGGATGATTACCTCTTTTTTAATCTTCACATCACGCTCTACCATATCTCCTGCTAGACGTGTGTCAAGTCCTACCGAGTTGTCCTCATTGTACTTTTCTATACGGCTCATAGCAATAACCCCGTCAAAAGCATCACGACAGTAAAAAATAGGCCCTTTGTAGATAGGACGGCAGAAGTCATCTACAAAGTTTCGTGTGAGTGCAGCTCCGCCTAAAAGTACTGGTATCTCCATACCCATTTCTGCCATCGCTTCTAGATTGTCTTTCATCACAGCTGTTGACTTAACCAAAAGCCCACTCATACCGATGGCTTGAACATTATGCTTTTCATGTGCTTCCAAATAGGTTTCAAGATGTGTTTTTATACCTACATTAATCACTTTAAACCCATTGTTAGAAAGGATGATATCTACGAGGTTTTTACCTACATCATGCACATCACCTTTTACAGTACCTACAACAAGTGTCGTATCTGTCTCTTTTTCTTGCTTCGTCAAATACGGGTTCAAATAATCTACTGTAGTCTTCATAGTCTCTGCACTTTGTAGTACAAACGGTAGTTGCATTTGCCCAGAACCAAAAAGTTCTCCTACTACTTTCATAGCGTCTATGAGTATCTCATTGACTATGGTGTCAGGATGTATCTCTTGACGTGCTTCTTCAACTAGTGGTATCATACGCTCTTTGTCACCATCGAGTAAGAGTTGCGCTATCTTCTCTTCATTACTCATAGCTTCATAGGCTTCATCATTTGCATCATCATCTATGCTCACATCTGAGAAATACTCAATGAATTTAAAAAGTGAGTTATCATCTGGACTAAAGAGTAACTCTTCACAAATCTCACGGTCTGTATCACTCATCTTGGCTAGGGGAATAATGTGCTTCACATTGATAATAACTGTCGTAAGACCTGCTTTCAGACAGTGGTGTAAAAAAACTGAATTTAAATAACGCCTAGCATTAATATCGAGTCCAAATGAAATGTTAGAAAGCCCTAATGTAGAACCTACTTCAGGATGACGAATGTGTAACTCACGTATAGCTTCAAGTGTTTGAATAGCTGCATCACGGTACTCTAGATCTCCCGAACCAACAGTAAACGTAAGCGTATCAAAGATAAGGTTTCGTGGGTCTATCCCATGCGTATTCACTGCCATATCATACATACGTTCTGCTTGTGCTACTTTATCCTCTTTGGTCTTTGCCATGCCTACTTCATCAATAGTCAAACAGACAAGCGCTGTACCAAACTTTTTAGCCAGTTTACATATAGCATGGAACTTCTCTTCACCATCTTCAAGGTTTACAGAGTTGATTATAGGCTTCCCACCAATGCACTTTAGACCCTCTTCCATCGTATGAACACGTGTGGCATCTGGCATCAGTGGAAGAGGTATTTTCTGGTTGTACAACTCCATAATGGCTTGCATATCTTTTGCACCATCACGCCCTGCAAACTCTACATTGACATCCAAACAGTGTGCACCATCACGTACTTGTGCTTGACCAACTGTCAACGTACCTTCATAATCACTTGCAATGATGAGTTCTCTAAAGGCTTTAGACCCTGTCGAATTGGAACGCTCTCCTATGAGTAGTGGTGCAGGCTCTTGAAAAAGCTCTGTTGTGTTAAACAATGAAGCGATAGACGGTTCGTTAGACCCCATAGGCTTTTTAGGTTTTAACTCTCCGACAGCCTTCTTCAGCGCATGAATATGCTGAGGCGTTGTACCACAACAACCACCCAAGAAACTTACACCGTCAAACGCTGTAAATTCAAGTTGCTTATCTGTAAATTCATCAGGTCCCATAGGGTAATAGCTATAGCCCCCTCTATTTTGAGGCAAGCCCGCATTGGCATGCACTGAGATAGGAATACTACAAAGTTCTGAAAGTGTTTTTAAATGTTTTTTAACTTGATCCGGGCCTGTACCACAGTTAAAACCTAAAGAGAGGATATCAAATGGCTCAAGTATCGTCACAATAGTCGTAGCATCTGTACCTATAAGCATAGATCCACTTAGTTCTATGGTGACAGAGACCATGATAGGCAGTTTAATCCCTCTCTCCTCGTTCGCAGCTTCACATCCATGCAGTGCTGCTTTGATCTGCAAAGGGTCTTGACAGGTTTCAAGCATAAAGATGTCACATCCGCCGTCTATAAGTCCAAGGGCTGTAAGTTTATAGCCTTCAAACATTTCATCATAATGTATATGTCCTAACGAAGGAAGTTTTGTCCCTGGCCCTATGGATCCTAAAACAAAACGAGGTTGTTCAGGCGTAGAGAATTCTTCACAAACACTTTTAACAAGCTCTGCGCCCTTTTTAGAAAGTTCATAACAACGCTCACCCATGTTATATTCATCAAGTACCCATGGCATTGTTCCAAAGGTATTGGTTTTGATAATATCTGCACCTGCTTTTGCATAAGCATAATGCACTTTTCTAATCAGTGCAGGTGCCGTGTCATTCAGTAGTTCATTACACCCTTCCTGATCTACACCCTTTTCATCAAGCCAGACTTCAGCAGGGATTTCCAAGTTTTGTATCTGCGTACCGGTTGCACCGTCTATAATGAGTATGCGCTGCTCTAAAAGTGATTTGATAGTTTCTGAAATAGACAAAAATACCCCTTTATCATAATTCTGTAATTGTACCGAAGTATGGAGAAAATATGGTTAAATCTAAGTCATAAGCTATAGTATTATGTCTATATAAGTTATAGATAGATACTATATTAGCTATAATATAAAATGCTAAACTCATTGTGAAGTGAGGACAGAAAGTTATGGGTCTCAATGTAGATTGCCAAACTACCAAATACGTTTTCTCTGCATTTGTGCTTCATTTTTCCCTATTCAAACTTTTAATGTAACCTATCTATTATCCATGGAGAAGAAATGGGAAGACAATCAAAAACATTATCATTGGTAAAGAAATCACAAAACCAGATCCAGTAGATATAGAAGTGCCATTTGATGGCGGTGTGATGATCACTGAAACAGATACAGCAGGTATCATTACATATGCTAACCGTAAATTTCGTGAACTGACAGGCTACACAAAAGAAGAACTGACCGGTTCACCACACAGTATTAACAGACATCCAGACATGCCAAAAGTTGCATTTCAAGGTTTATCGGACACAATCAAGAAGGGTATGTACTGGGAAGGTTTTGTCAAAAACATGACAAGCGAGGGTAAATATTACCTTGTTGAAGTATGGATAAAACCTAAACTGGATGATGATGGTAATATCATCGGATATATCGCAGGAAGAAAGATTCCTGATAAAATCTTAATGCAAAAAGCTTTAGATCAATATAAGGTCACGATGCATGATCAAATGTAGTTAATGGGCTTAACCCATTAACTTTTTTTCGAAACTATAAACTTTTTTTCGCTTCTTGCAATGCTGCAATGACTGCATCAATATTGGCTTTAGGGATATGTACTTTCCAATCCGGCTCTTCAGCACCTGCCTGAAGAGAAATGCCAATACTGGCTACACTTTCACTTTTAGGTCCATAAGGTTGCTGTACAGTAGTGATAGAAATCTTTCCGTCTTTTGTACCACTTAGTGTCATTTCATCTATTTTTGTTATTGTTCCGCTCATAAATTATCCTTTAAATTTTTAATGTAAATGATTATATCACAATTAATTAACTATTTTTTACCTTTTACCAAACCCATCATTTTAGCTTGCAAACGCAACCACATTTTATGGTCTATGGCAGGGAAACCTGCATAGGTTTTACCACCTTCAAGAGACTTTGTAACACCACCTTTCCCTGCAATGGTTGCAAAAGCACCCACTTCCAAATGTCCTGCAGTGGCACTCTGTCCACCCATGACTACATTTCTACCTAAAGTGGTAGATCCTGCAAGGCCCACTTGAGCAGCACAAAGGCTATGCTCACCCACATCACAGTTGTGTGCGATTTGTATAAGGTTATCCAGTTTGGTACCTTTACGTATATACGTCGTACCAAATACTGCTCTGTCTATAGCACAGTTTGCCCCTATCTCTACATCATCTTCCACAACAACATTACCATTCTGATAGATCTTGACATGTTCACCAAGCTTTGTGTGTGCAAAACCATATCCGTCACAACCGATCACTGTACCACTGTGAATAATACACTCAGATCCAATTTTAGTATAATAGTACAAGGTTACATTTGGATGTAACAGAGTTCCTGAACCTACAGTGACATTGTCACCCAGATAACAACCTGCCAAGATGGTAACATTATCGCCAAGTGTGACATTTTTACCAAAGGAGACGCTCTTGTCTATATCACATCCTTCACCTACAGTGGGTTGTTCTGCCTTACTTTGAAGTTTATGTGCAAAGAACTTAGAGGCCAGTGCCAATTTGAGATACGCTTCATCTGTAATAAGTGCAATCGTTCCAGAAGGTAATAACCCTGCATGCTTTTTATCAATGAGTACAGCGGCTGCTTTAGTATCTGCCAATTGTGAAGCATATTTACTGTCCGTAAAAAAACTAAGTTGTGAGGAGGTTGCTTCACTTAACGTATGTATCCCTTCTATAGTGATATCTTCACCTTGAAAGTCTAAGCCAATATGTTCTGTAATTTTCGAGAGTGTGTAAGTCATAAAGTGGTCCTTTTAACTTAAAGTAGGTGTCACTCTCCTTTTAGGAAAGTGACAGAAGTAGAATAATTTTATCTTTCCATAGCCACAACACCGCCACGTATAACCTCAGAAGGACTATAACGCTGTGCTGCTTCTATGAAATGCTGTACACGTTTTGGTTCATCTGCTACCATAGCGATGATCATCTCTTTCCCGACATTTACGATACCGCCATTATATGCTGCACATAAAGCACCGATATCACTTAAATGTTCAGAGATAGGAAACTTCACTAGCACCATTTCTTTTTCAACCATCTCCTCATGTTCTATAACTTTATAGACAGGGATGAGTTTATGCAGTTGCTTGGTGATCTGTTCCATGACTTTAGCAGAACCATTGGTTGCGATAGTGATGTGTGACATCTCACTGTCTGGTATAGGGGCTACGGTGAGTGACTCGATGTTATACCCACGTCCTGCAAAAAGTGCCGTAATACGTGCAAGCACAGAACTTTCATTCAATACAATAACAGAAATAACACGTCTTGCATTAATAGAATTTGCCATTATTTCTCTCCTTTTTGTGGTAACATCATATTGAAAAGTGCGCCGCCTGACGGCACCATAGGAAGTACATCTTCAAAACGATTCACTGCAACGTTCATAAAACAAACTTTATCTTGTGCTATAGCATCTTTGATGGCCGCATCAAACTCTTCTTTAGTCGTAACGTCATACCCTATACCACCACATGCTTCAGCCAGGGCTTTCCAATTTGGTTGGAACGTCAAGTCTGTCTCAGAGTAACGTTTCTCATAAAAGAACGTCTGCCACTGTCTAACCATACCTAAGAAATGGTTATTAAGTATGAGGTTGATGACTGGTATTTTATACTCGGCTGCCGTTACAAGCTCCTGCATATTCATCAGGATCGAACCATCACCTGTAACATTGATAACTGTTTTATCCGGAAAGGCTTTTTTCACACCAAGTGCTGCAGGAAAACCAAAGCCCATTGTTCCTAGTCCACCGGAATTAATCCATTGGCGTGGTCTGTCAAACGGGAAATGTTGTGCTGCCCACATTTGGTGTTGTCCAACATCTGAAGTAATGATGGCATTTTCACCTACAAGCTCACCTATTCGTTCTATAGCCCATTGCGGTTTGATAACCTCATCAGAATCCACATATGACTGAGGATGAAGCTCATCATAACGATTAAGTATCTCTCTCCATGCTTGAAACCTGTCTGTATCTATACCATCAAGAAGTGGCAACATCGCTTCAAGTACTTCAGTTATATCACCTACGATAGGATAGTCAACATCAACAAGTTTACCGATGTTCGCAGCATCGATGTCTACATGAATGATATCTGCATATTTGGCAAATTCAGAGAGTTTACCTGTAACTCTGTCATCAAATCTGGCACCAAGAGAGATAACCAAGTCTGTCTCTGACATCGCCATATTTGATGCATAGTTACCATGCATTCCTAGCATACCAAGAAGCAGTGGATTTTTTGCACCCAATACACCTCTTGCCATCAATGTTTCAACCGCTGGCATCTGTGTTTTTAGTGCTAATTCACGTACAAGGTCACTTGCATTTGAAAGTATAACACCACCACCGATGTAAAGCAAAGGTTTCTTTGATTTTTTCATCGCTTCAACTGCTTTATCTATCTGCTTTTTATTTCCTTTGTATGTTGGCTTATACGTAGGGATATCTACAGAATCAGGGTAAACAAACTCACCGATATCTACAGTAATATCTTTAGGGATATCTACAAGCACTGGTCCTGGTCTTCCGGAACGCGCTATATAAAATGCCTCTTTCAACAAACGAGGAAGCTCTTCCAACGAACGTACTAAAAAGTTATGTTTTGTACATGGTCTAGATATACCTACAGCATCTATCTCTTGAAAGCCATCTGTACCTATAAGCGCCAAAGGTACCTGTCCAGAGATAACGACTAAAGGGATAGAATCCATATAAGCCGTAGCAAGTCCAGTGACCGCGTTCGTAAACCCTGGTCCACTTGTAACCATGGCAACACCAACCTCACCAGTAGCTCTTGCATAACCATCTGCTGCGTGAACAGACGCCTGTTCGTGACGGTTCAAGATATGCTCAAACCCCTCTTGTTTGTAAATTTCATCATAAACGTGCATGATAGCTCCGCCAGGGTAACCAAATACGGTCTTAACACCCTCAGCGATAATCGCTTCACACACCATTTGTGCACCAGACATTTGCATGATTACACACTCCATTTAAATATATTTTTTTTGATTATAGCTAAAAAAGATTAGAGTTTAATGGGTCTGATTCGAGCAAGCTTCTATCGCCACACCTTCACGTAAGCTATCATCTATGACTACACAACTTGCAAATCCCAACAAAGAGAAGAGTTGTCTATAGATAAGTATACCTGCGGCGATAAGATCAGAACGTCCTGTACCTACAGCGATTTCTCTCTCTTCAAATGGCATGGAAAGTAATTTTTTCAAGTAAATATCTAACTCATGGACTTCAAGTGAAGTGCCGTTTATCTTTGATGCATCGTAGGTTTCGTAATTTTGTCCGAGTTTCATAGCTGCTACGGTAGTGGGTGTCCCTGCTGTGGCTACGAAGGCATTTACTTTTCCTTTGCTCTCATATGTATAGTCACAAAATATTTGCATTTCAGCCATCTCTTTGTGAAGTACTTTCTCTATGTTTTCCAGTGTTTCATGAGTTTGTGCGATGGTCACTATCCCTACGGGAAAACTTTTAGAAACCGTTTCATTTCCATAATGAAAAATAAGTTCAGTGGAGCCCCCACCTATGTCTATAAGCACAAAACTGTCCGAAGTGTATTGCAAGGCAGAGAGTCTATGCTTTACAGCGAGTAAAGTGAGTCTTGCTTCTTCTTCACCAGAAATGATCTGAAAATTTACACCTGTCTCTTTTTTGATTTGTGCAAGGACTTCATCTGAATTCACTGCCCTGCGTACAGCCTCAGTTGTCACAGCCTTTACCACAGAAGAAGAAAAGTCTATCTCTACTTGTGATTCCTGTATGGCCGAGATAACCCTCTTTACAGATTCATTATTGATTCGGCCATAATGAGCTAAACCATCTGCCGTTTTAACGATCTTTTCATACTCAGATATCTGTGTACGTGTACTGCAGTCATACTCCAATACACGTAACGTATTTGAACCTAGATCTATGGCTATCATCAGTGTTCTTCTTTAAAAGAAAACCCGCCTTCTTTTAACTTTTCACGTATTAGATCTTGATGTTCTACGCCTTTTGTTTCCAATGACACAGAAACATGTGCATCTCCAAACTCCAAGTCTGTCGAGGTCCTATCGTAACCTATTTGTACGATATTTGCACTAATATCAGTTAATATCTGAGTCAATGACTGCAAGGCACCTGGCTTATCTATAAGTGTGACAAGAAGTTTCATCTTACGTGCAGACTTCATGAGTCCTTTTTCTATAATAAGAGAAAGCATCGTTACATCAATATTACCACCACTCAGTACTATACCTACTTTGGAACCTTTAGGCAGATCTATTTTCCCATGTAAAAGTGCGGCAACGCCAACAGCCCCTGCACCTTCTACTAAAACTTTCTGTTTTTCCAGTAAAAAAAGTATCGCTGAGGCAATCTCATCATCACACACTGTTTCAAATGAATCTACATTTTTTAAAATGTATTCTAACGTTATAGGAGATGTGTCACGTACTGCTATCCCGTCTGCTATAGTTCTTACACTGACTGTGTCTAGAGGCATTTTTGCATCATAAGAATTTTTCATTGCAGGTGCCCCTGCTGCAGATACACCGATTACCTTGATATTTGGTTTGAGGGACTTACTTGCTACTGACATACCGGAAATAAGCCCTCCTCCACCTACACAGACAACCATAGCATCAAGATCATCTACTTCTTCAAACATTTCCAATGTCACTGTCCCCTGTCCTGACATTACTTCATCATCTGCGAACGGATGCACAAAGCTTTTCCCTTTCTCTTGTGCATATGTCACAGCATACGCATAGGCTTCATCATAATTAGATCCATGAAGTATGACATTCGCACCAAATTCTTTCACTCCGAGTACTTTGGTAAGCGGTGTTGATTCTGGCATGATAATAGTTGCTTCGATACCAAAGTGTTTTGCCGAGAAAGCCACCCCTTGTGCATGATTACCTGCAGATGCAGTGACGACTCCGCCTCTGTCACCCGCTTCTATAAGAGAAGCGATCTTATTAAAAGCCCCTCTAAGTTTAAATGCACCAGTACGTTGAAGATTCTCTTTTTTAAGATACACTTCATAGCCACTCATCTGGCTCAAAATAGGAGCATAAGAGAAGGGTGTACGATGCACAACATCCGATACTCTTTCATACGCTTTTTCTATACTTTTTAAGTCTAACATTATCTTTCCTAGATATTATATTGTAAGAATTATATCAGAATTAAGGATAAAGCATGGAATGCGAATTACCACGGGTCAATAGCAATAGCGAAGAGATGAAACAATATTTTGAAGAAGCCAAAACCATAGCCGTTTTAGGGGCATCACCCGATACTACAAAAGCGAGTAATCATGTAGCCCACTACCTAAAAAAAGTAGGCTACAAAATGATACCTGTCTACCCAAAAGGTGACACCATCTTGGGGGAAAAAGTCTACAGAAGTCTTGCAGAGATAGATGTACCTGTCGATATGGTAGTGGTTTTTAGAAAACCTGCTGCACTGGATGCTATAGCTGACGCAGTCATAGCACGCGGTGATGTAAAAACATACTGGACACAACTTGAACTCATAAATAATGATGCAGCGCAAAGAGTCAAAGATGCAGGTATTAATGTTGTACAGAATTACTGTGCAATGATCGAACACAAACTTTTATTTGGATGATCATAAAAAACGCTTTAACCTAAAGTTGTCACGAGTGGTTGGAAATGATATACCCTCTTAAAAAGAGAGGTAAAGAAGCGTATAGAAATTACTTTTTACGGAGAAATACACCACTCTCTACATGTGTCGTATGAGGAAATTGATCATACATCGCTGCTTCAATGACATCATGTGTTTGGATCAGTGTTTCCAGATCTCTAGCAAGTGTTTCAGGATTACATGAAATATAGATAATATTTTCAATATTTGAAATGAGTTCTATAGTCCCCTCATCCAATCCAGCTCGCGGCGGATCTACCAATACCGTACTAAAATGATAACTTTCCAGATCTATATCTTTGAGTCTGGAAAATTCTCTTTTACCATTCAGCGCCTCTGTCATCTCTTCCGATGCCAGTCTTGCGAAAGTAATATTTTCTACATCATTGAGAACACAGTTCTCAAGCGCTGCATGAATGGAGCGTTTACTGATCTCTGTAGCTAACACTTTATCAAAATAATGAGAAAGTGGCAGCGTGAAATTACCCAACCCACAGTAACTTTCTAAAAAATCTCCATGCCCTACTGTTTTGGCTTGTTTGATGGCCCACTCAATCATCTTGACATTGACTGTAGGATTTGGTTGCGTAAAACCGCTTTCATATTGAACATAGGTAAACGTTTTTCCATCAATATCCAACTTTTCTGTAACAAACTCATCTGAAAGAATCACTTTTTGTTTACGGCTTCGCCCCATGATCTTACAGTCCAATTCCGCTTCAAGCTTCTTTGCCTCAACACTCCAAGTATCATCCAGTTTTCTATGGTACAACATGGTAATGAGACACTCATCTGTTGTCGTTGCCAAAAATTCCACCGCAAAAAGGCGTTGTTTTAACACTTCTGTAGAGGCATTGATCTTTTCAAGTAACTTCCACATACGTTTTTCTATAGGCTCTATGACTTTAGGACACTCTTCTATGTTAATGGCACCTTTTTTCTCTACACCATCTATTTGCATCTTGCCCATAGCATAATCACAGACATCACCCTCATGCCAAATGCGGAACTCTGCTCTGGCTCTATAATGGTCTGTAGGAGAATCAAATACTTCTAAATCCCCCTTATAAAAAGGATACAAGAGTCCCGAAACTCTCTGCTGTTTTTGCTTTAATTGCTCATCATATCCTATCTCATATAGCCCACAAGACCCACAACTTCCAAAATGTTTACAGTTCAAATTTCATACCTTTAATTTGCATTGGATATAATCACAATAATAATATATATATGTAATTTTACCCAAAAGGTCCAAAATGTCTATAAGTGTTGTCATACTCGCTGCAGGTCAAGGTACAAGAATGAAGTCCACTACCCCAAAGGTACTTCACGAAATCTCCGGAAAATCTATGCTCTTCCATGCTATAGATGCAGCAAAGAAAATCTCTGATGATATCACTGTAGTACTCTATCACCAGGCAGGACGCATACAAAAAGAGATAGAAGCACACTATAGTAATATACATTTCCATATGCAAGACGCGGTACAGTTTCCAGGTACCGGTGGGGCCATGAAAGGGGTAGACGTTACACACTCGAAAGCACTTATACTCAACGGGGATATGCCACTTGTTACCATGACTGCACTTGAGTCACTGATGCAAGGTAATGCTGACATCAACATGTCTGTGATTAAACTGGATAACCCTTCTGGTTATGGACGTGTGATCATCAATCAAGGCAATGTAGTGGAGATCGTAGAAGAAAAAGACTGTATTCCTGCACAAAAAGAGATACAAACTGTCAATGCAGGTGTCTACTGTGTTAAAAAAGAATTATTGGAAAATTACATCCCTGCCCTCAGTAATGAAAATGCGCAAAAAGAGTACTACCTTACAGATATCATCAAAATGGCTGTAGATGAAGGCAAAACTGTACACCCTGTCATGGTAGAGGAACAAGACTTTAAAGGGGTAAACTCCAAGCTTGACCTTGCACATGCAGAAGAAATTCTTCAAAGACGCATCAAAACAGAATGGATGAAAGCTGGTGTTTCTATGCGTTTACCAGAAACCATTTACATCGATTCTCGAGCCACTTTTGAAGGTGAATGTATACTAGAGAATGGGGTGAGTATCCAGGGCGCTTCACATATCATTACTTCACACATTAAAACACACTCTGTTATAGAAGACGCACATGTGGAAAATTCTGATGTAGGTCCTATGGGAAGAGTAAGACCAAACTCAAAGCTCATCGATACACACATCGGTAACTTTGTTGAAGTGAAAAAGTCGACACTTACCGGTGTTAAAGCTGGTCACCTAGCCTACATAGGTGATGCAAGTATAGATGAAGGTTCTAACATTGGTGCAGGTGTCATCACATGTAACTACGATGGTAAGAACAAGTACCAAACCAAGATCGGTAAAAATGTATTTGTAGGATCAGATACACAACTTATTGCCCCAGTTACCATAGAAGATGATGTTATCATAGCAGCAGGAAGTACCATAAACAAAAATGTAGCACAGGGTGAACTTGCCATATCAAGGGCACCTATGAAGACGATTAAAAACTTCTTCTATAAATTTTTTGGAGAGAGGTAATATGCAAGTAAATTTAACCGGAAAATCAGTACTTTTAGGAGTTACGGGAAGTATCTCAGCCTATAAAGCCTGTGATCTGGCACGTCTCTTTGTCAAAGCGGGTGCTCAAGTACACGTAGTCATGACTCCCTCCGCAGAACGCTTTGTATCAGCCCTCACCTTTGAAGCCCTGACACGTAATCCTGTACTTACAGAGGGCACTGAATCTTGGAGTTCTGCGATTAATCACATAGACATCGGCAAGAAGTGTGATGTCTGTATCATCGCTCCTGCAACAGCTAATACACTCAATAAACTCAGTCATGGCCTAGCAGACAACATACTCACTCAAACTATACTTGCATTTACTAAAAAAATACTTCTATCTCCTGCTGCAAACACACACATGCTTGAAAATCAGTTTACAACTCAGAGTATGAAAACATTAGCTACAAACAACTACACCATCATCCAACCTCAAGAAAAACTTCTTGCCTGTCGTGATGTAGGCAATGGTGCTTTAGCAGAACCTTCTGAAATCTTTTTTGAGACTGCCAAAGCACTTCAAGAAGAAGACTTTTGGAAAGATAGACCCATAATAGTCACTGGTGGTGGGTCAAGAGAAAAGATAGATGAAGTACGCTACATCTCTAACTTCTCTTCAGGAAAGATGGCAAAGTCTCTTTGTCTAGCACTTTATCTTAAAGGTGCAAAGATACATTACATTACTTCAATGGATGGTGAAGGTTTACCTTCAGGCATCCATACTGTGCATTTTGAAGATGCCGATGCACTGTTAAAGCAGACCCAAGAAGCCATCAATGTCGCCAAAAAAGAAAATAACAAAGAGGCATTTTTATTTATGGTAGCTGCTGTGGCAGACTTCAAGCCTAAGTTTCCTAAAAAAGGAAAACTGAAAAAAACAGCACTAGGTGAAGTATGGGATGTGGAACTGACACAAAATCCAGACATACTCTCAAGCCTAGACAAAAAAGATATCAAGACGGTAGCATTTAAAGCTGAAATGGACAGTGATGAGGGACTAAACAATGCTGTCAAGCTTTTAGCACAAAAACGCGTAGATGCAGTGTGCTATAAATTACTTCAAGATGCAAAGAGTTTTGGTGGAGATGAGAATGAGATAACTTTCATTACAGAAGATACTCAAACACCCCTGGGTCGTGCAGACAAACTTACACTCTCCTACAAAATACTAGACCAAGCCAAGGCACTGAGTCATGAGTAATACTCC
>JAGSGJ010000061.1 GCA_023955225.1 Sulfurovum sp. | reverse complement strand
CTTTGATGTAAACACCAGTCCACTCAGCACAAGACATGAAGCCTTTAGCAAACTGAATAGAGTTAAACTGAGGACCTCTCCACTCTGGTCCACCATTTGCTGGACACTCAAGGAAGTGAATTCTACTTACATTTGGATATCTTTTAAGTTGATCCATCGTTAAAACAATTGGCTTCTCAACAAGACCATGAATCATAAGTCTATGTTCATTTGGATTAATTGTTGGTGTACCACCGTGATGTCTGTTAAAGAAAAGACCATTTGGTGTGATAATACCATTCAAGTCTTGAATAGGTGTTACCGCAATTGATGCTCTATAGTTACCAGAAGAAAGAATAGGTGTTGTTCTTCTTGTTACCATATGCTCATAAGGAGAAGGCTGACCGTATAGGTTTGTTCTTACATCGTCACCAAACTTAAGGCTCCAAGGCTTCTCTTCTATGATGTTTATATCATCCTCTGGGTTTGCTTTAATATGCTCGCTCGCATCTATTGTGACAGGTGCGACTACACTAGCAGCGGCTAATGCACCCATAGAATAAGTGGCTGTTTTCTTAAAAAAGTTTCTTCTTGATACTTGCTCTGATACTTCAGAAATGACTTCAAGTTCTTCTTTATTTATCTTATTCATTTGTCCTCCTTGATTAATTTTAAAATGACTAAGGATATGCACCTTAATTCCGTCATATACTCTTGATTATATAGGAAAAAAATAAAAGTAATAAGAAAAATGATTAATCAACCCTAAAAATGTATATATTTATCTCATCTCTGTAACAATTATTCACCATAAACATAAAACAACAATATAATTATCATAAATATTATATATCTACTATGCTAGCTAAATTAGCCTAAGGGTACCTCATATAGCCTCATGTTAAATCCTATTAAGCGATCCAATTACTCCCCAGAAGCCATACAGCTTAATGCAAGAACATCAATATATTCTCGCGCATAATACAATTTCCCATCCAATCCTTCAAGTACGGCAAAAACTGTGCCTTTAAACTCTATCCTAATGTTAAGTTCATACTCTATAATACTTTCTTTACTCACATGAAACACTGCCACTAAACTCTTAGGATTTGCATCTTGAAAAATGGCAACTGTTCTCGCTTTGATATGTGAACGTATTGTGATGGGTATATTTTCTGGATCTCTTACTATAGTTTTAGGGACTATAATCTCTATGTCTGCACTTTTTTGGATCGTTGTAAATTTTTCTCTTCCATAAAGTGCCATGGCGGCATCATTGATGGAAGAGGATGTCCATGCTCCAGGCTTACTCTTTCTGTAATCTACAGCTAACACCTGTGTCGTATAGGGGAAAATACAAAAACCTAAAACTAAAAAATGACGTCGTTTCATACTCTCCCCAATACTCTCCGTATCGCTTCCGCACGTAATGCTACATCACCCACATTATTTGCATTGGCTTCCAATGCTTTTTTAAGTGCATCTTCTTCTCTACCATACTTCATAATAAAATAAATGGATTCAGCCAAGGTATTTTCCAAGGGGGTAGATGCGTCTGCTTCTACCGGATTAAAATACTTATTATCCCAAAGTATTCCCATACTTAAGAGGGCTAAGGCATCTTTATCTTCTTCTTGTGAGAGATGAGACTGAGGGTGTATCGCTTCTTGATACTTCGACATAGCCTGAGACACTTTAGCCGTTATAATACCGCCTATCGTTACTGCCGCCAACTCTATCGCATCCCTATAGAGCATGCCATTCTCTATATTTTCTTCAACCATTCTATAAAATTTCTCAATTGTGTCTATTGTATCTTCTCTACTTGTGTTCACTGCAACCCCTACATAAAATATAAACTCAAAGATAATATAAAAGAGCTTTGAGTTGTCTGACATATCACTTAGAGCAATCATCTAATCCATGAAGTAAAAATCAATTCTCCTCTATAAAATCTTTATGGTACAATTTTAAAAAAATAGAGAGGAGCACTTTATGAAAAATGTAGGTAAGATTACAACCCTATTTATATCGGTACAAGGATCCTCTGTTAGAGTTGAAAAAGAGTCATTTAACTTAGATCCAAAAGGTATCGTAGAAGACAAATATTACGATAAGAATATTCAAAGATCTGTTCTTATCACCTCAGAAGATAGTTATACTTTAGCCAATAACCATAACATACAAGTACCTTTTGGTGCTTTGGGAGAAAATATCTTAATGGACTACAATCCATACCAACTTGCGGCAGGAGATCAACTACGTATCGGTGATGTCGTTTTAGAGATAAGTCAAAACTGTACTATGTGTGATCATCTTTCTAATATAGATAAAGATCTACCTACTCTACTTAAAGATGATAGAGGTATTTTTGCCAAAGTGATTGAAAGTGGAGTAATTGAAAAAGAGGATGAAATATATCTCTTAAGTTAAGAGATATATTTACATAAATCTGGGGAAGTTATGCCCCATAAGAAATATACTGACTACTTAGCTGTAAGCTCTTTGAGTATTGCTTCCATTTTTTTCTGTGCCATGACTAGAACATCATGAGACTCTTTATCATCGATCGCCAATGATGCTATCCAGTTATATACAGAAGGGAACCCGATCTCCATCGTATTTTTCCCTTTTCTCTGATACATATAAAGTGTACAAGGCGCGAATGCTCCTGCTTCAGGGTGCTTTCTAGCTACAGTATAGATAACTTCAAGGTAACAGATAGAGTATGCGTCATAGAAATTATACCCTTCATACCCACTCTCTTCTATATCATAGTTAAGATCATTAAATCCTGCATTAATAAACATAGCCGGGATCAACGCTGCTTCAAAATTCTCTTGAAATTCTTCTTTGATCTCTTCCCAGTCTCCATCAGGGTCAATATCAAATTGTGCTGTTGAAACCAAAGGACCTTCTGGCTGATTCATCTCATAAGCAACTTTTTCTACTTTTGCATTCGGAAGTGCTTCTCTAAGTGTATCTTCTACAAGTTTACCATACGCAACCAAGTCTGCATCATCCGAAGGAATACCCATAATATCTGCCATTGCCGCAGCACTTAATGAAGAGACAGAAATCGTTTTTGTCCCTTTTCTTGTATATATTGACATACTCATCGGAGAGAAAAGTCCTATGTTCGGATATTTCTTAGCTAATTTAACTACTATATCTTTTTTGAAAAGTGTAAAGAGATTATAGACATCAAAGTCAACAACTGAGAAGTTTTGAGTCCCTGCTTTACATTGTTTTAACCATGGGGCAGTCATATCTCTGTTATCATTGATGAAAAAACCTGCTTTTTCAAACGCAGCAGCGATTGTCTTTGTTGTGATCTTACCATCACTGTTATCTGCAGTCAAGATGCTTACATTGTGTGTCGCTTTTGGTGTGGTTTTTGCTGTAGCTTTTAATGTAGCATCTGCAACAGTTCCTGTTGCCAGTCCCATGGTGACAAGCAGTGCAAGCAGCAAGCCTTTTGTGAAATGTTTCATAGTATTCCTTTAAGTGTGTGTTTATACATAGTCATTATTATAACTGAACTTTATTTAATTTAAATGTATATAAAGAAGGATAAAGAAAAAAGGTGATTTTAGTGTGGAGAAAACAACTGAGCTAAAAAGGCAAAGCTTCAGTGAAATGACTTAGGAAGGAACATTGTTCCTTCCTAAGAAAACTTTTGTAGCAAGATCAACAAAGGGAAAACCCTTCGTTAAATGATCTTAGAATCTATATCTAAGGTAGAATCTAAAGTCTTCTGCTGCTTCAACAACATTTGGCAAAAATTGTGCTGCACCAGCCATTGCTTGTGCCGTAGCCATATCCATTCCTGGAAGAGCCGCTACAGTAGCAATTGTTGTTAGATCTGTTGGATCTCCACTACCTGACATGGAATCCCAAGCAGCTGCACCAGCTTTAAGATCAGAAATTTTATTAGTAGCACCAGAGAAGTTACCGAAGAAACCGTTACTTCCTGTGTACTCATAGTCCATACTTACATATCTAAGTTGCATACTAAGTGCCTCATTGATTTGGTAAGTATAGTTCGCTTCCCAAGCATCACCGCGTGTAGCCAATTTAGAACCGGCCATAGTATCTTCAGCATATGTAAATGGTCTCCAATACTCAGAACCGTGGTTGTACTCAAGTCCAACAGTACCATAGTTTTCATCTTCAACAGTTACAGGAAGGTATGCTCCAAACCAATAAGATGTACCTGATTCGCTGTCAGCTGAACCTAACATCATATTACCTGCATCCGGGTTAGACTCACTCCATCCAAATGAACCAAATGCTTTAACATCTGCAAAATAACCCTCTTCAGTCAATCCGTCCACTAAGACAGAAAATACTGCACCATCCATGTCACCTGTGTTATAGAAAGAACCTCCAGTCATAAATATATTAGTAGCAGTTGCACCAAGTGGATCACTTTGTGAAGGAACGGTATAGCCATTAGTATCAGCAAATGTTGGTGAAACATCTTGCCCAGGAACATTAAAAGCTCTGTAGAGCATCGCTTTTGTAATGATTTGGCCATCATTATATGGTTCAATGATAAATCCAGCAAGAGATACTTCATCAACGCCACTAAAGTCATTGTCAGCATATGGAGTTGCTGTCTCAAACAATGGCTGAGCATTTGTAGAACCTTTACCCACACATAATTTGATAGACATACCAGGAACACCCGTTACTTTTGAAAGATCTAATTTAGAACTAAATCCATCATACTCAACATTGATCATGTGCCCAAGTGGTGAGTTAGGTGCATCATCTTGACTTAGGCTTGCTAAGAAACCATTCGTTGATGGTCTTCTACCTATAGAGAATGTCCAAGGAATCTCTGCTCCAAATGCATTTTCACCAAGGTATAACCAGTAAGCTTGTCTTACTTTCAATGAATTGTCAGTAAGTGCTTCGTTACTTGTCCAGTCAAATTGACCACCAAGAGAGAAAGTTCTATTTACAGGTGATGCAAAATCTGCACCAAAGGCTTTATTCATTGAAAGTTGTCCTTTGAATACATTGTTTTGATCTGGTGCATACGCCATATTTAACCAAAGTCTCATGCTGTAAAGCGAATCATTCTTTGCTGTATCACCATTAGCCATATCATAGCTGATGTTATCGTAAGCAGTTCTCATGTCAGCACCCCATTTGATATTATCTCCTGAATCATGTGCTTTCACTGCATTGATT
>JAGSGJ010000034.1 GCA_023955225.1 Sulfurovum sp. | reverse complement strand
GTCAACTACTTTGATACCTGTTTCAAAAACTTCTGTTTTTGTACTTTGCTCTTCAAATGCTGGTGGATCTCTATGGATTGACCAGTATTCTTTGGCATTAACATCACCAGCTTCATCGATAGCTTCACCGATAACGTTGAAGATACGTCCAAGAACTTCTTCACCTACAGGAACTTTGATAGAGTCACCAGTAGCCTTCACTTCTTGACCTCTTACAACACCTTCACTCATATCCATAGCAATTGTTCTAACTCTGTTATCACCTAGTTGTGCTGCTACTTCTAAAACCAATTTTTGCTCTTTACCATCAACCATAAACGTAGTTTCTAATGCTTCGTTAATCTCCGGTAGGTAGTCTGTAAAATCCACATCGAGAACGGGACCTAAGACTTGTACTATTTTACCTGTCATTACTTCTCCTCTAATTATTTCATTGATTCCACACCACTGATGATCTCTATGAGTTCAGTAGTAATGGCTTCTTGTCTTGCTTTGTTATACTTCACAGTAAGTTCTTTTACCATCTCTTTAGCATTAGTAGTTGCTGCGTCCATCGCTTGCATACGAGCAGAGTGTTCTGCTGCCAATGAATCGATAAGTGAGTAATACATTGTATACTCAATATAACGCTTAACCAATGCATCAAGAAGGGTATCATCATCATCCGGTTCAACTTCAAGTTCAGAAGTTGAAACCTTATCAAGTACTAGTTTTGACGAATCCACTGGTAAAACCTGATCTTCTCTAACTTCTTGAGTGATCATGTTTACATAACCATTGTGAATCAAGATAATCTTATCTGTCTCACCATTGACATATGATTCAGCCACTTCAGAGATAAACTCTGCAGCTTTCTTAAAGTCAGGTGCAGCAGAAAGACCTACGATTTCATCGTTTAATTCAACATTGTTGAATTTAAAATAATCGATACCTTTTCTACCTACTGCTCTAAGACGTACTTTCACATCCTGTGCTTTATACTCAGCAATCATCTGATTTGCTCTTTTGATTGTTTGTGAGTTAAAACCACCACAAAGACCTTTGTCTGCTGTGATAAATACAATGTCTACTATCTTAGGATTTTGTACATCCTTAAAATAAACATTATCTATACCGTCTGCATTCGACTGCTGCATTTTTTGAGCGATCTCATTTAAGAGGCCAGTCAATTTTTCAGCATAGACTCTAGATCTTTTAGCAAGTTCTTCTGTTCTTTTTAATTTAGCAGAAGAGACAAGCTTCATAGCGTTAGTGGTCTTTTGTGTGTTTTTAACACTTCCAATCTTACGCTTTATCTCTTTTAAATTAGCCATTCTAAGCCTTTCTTATCCAGCAAATGAAGCTTTGAAATCTTCGATAGCTTTACGTAATTCTCCATCTGTATCATCAGAGATTTTTTTCTCATTTCTGATAGCATCAAGAATGTTTGCATATTTTGCTTCCATAAATGGCATAAGACCTGCTTCAAATTTTGTTACAGAAGACACAGCGATATCATCAAGGAATCCATTTGCACCTGCAAATATAATTACAACTTGTTTTTCAATAGCAACTGGAGCATATGGTCCTTGCTTTAGTACCTCTACCATTCTTTGTCCACGTTCAAGTTGACTTCTAGTATAGTCATCAAGATCAGATGCAAATTGTGCAAATGCTTGAAGTTCTCTAAATGAAGCAAGGTCAAGTCTCAATGTACCAGAAACTTGTTTTGTCGCTTTAATCTGAGCAGCACCACCAACACGAGAAACTGAAAGACCTACGTTGATCGCTGGTCTGATACCCGAGTTGAATAGATCAGTTTCTAGGAAGATCTGACCATCTGTAATAGAAATAACGTTTGTCGGAATATACGCCGCAACATCACCTGCTTGAGTCTCAATAATAGGGAATGCAGTAATAGAACCAGCACCTAACTCATCAGAAAGCTTTGCAGCTCTTTCAAGAAGTCTTGAGTGAAGATAGAAAACATCACCTGGGTATGCTTCTCTACCTGGAGGTCTTCTAAGGATCAATGACATCTCTCTATATGCAACAGCGTGCTTAGAAAGGTCATCATAGAAGATAACTGCATGTCTACCATTGTCTCTGAAGTATTCAGCCATTGTTACACCAGCATAAGGAGCAAGGAATTGAAGTGCTGAAGACTCAGCTGCACCAGCAGTTACGATGATAGTGTAATCCATTGCTCCATGCTCTTCAAGTTTTTTCACTGTAGCCGCTACTGTTGATTGTTTTTGACCAATCGCAACATAGATACAAACAACATCTTGACCTTTTTGGTTGATGATCGTATCGATAGCCAATGTTGTTTTACCAGTTTGTCTATCACCAATGATAAGCTCTCTTTGCCCTCTACCAACCGGTACAAGTGCATCAATCGCTTTGATACCTGTTTGAAGTGGTTCATGCACTGATTTTCTAGCCATGATCCCTGGTGCTTTTTCTTCAACAAATCTATGCTCAGCTGCTTCAATAGCACCTTTACCATCGACTGCTTCACCAAGAGAGTTTACAACTCTACCTATCACTCCATCACCTACAGGAACTTTAAGAAGATCACCAACTCTTTTTACACTCATACCTTCTCTAATACCTGTACTGGTACCAAGAACAACAACACCAACGTTTGCCTCTTCTAGGTTTAATACAAGTCCTCTAGCACCATTATCAAACTCTACAACTTCACCAGCCATAACATTGTTAAGACCATATACTGTTGAAATACCGTCTGCGATACCTACTACTTTTCCTACTTCATTGATGTCAACATCAATTTCAAAATTCTCAATTCTTTCTTTGATGATCGAACTTATCTCATCTGCTTGCAATTTAACTGCCACTGATACTCCTTTCTATTAGATAACTATAAAGATTTCTTAATGAAATCAATTAACTGTTCTTTAACTCTCTGCTTAGAGAAGTTTACCTCTATACCCAAATCATCCACTGAAACACGTAACCCATCTAGGTCACTTTTTTCTTGTCTCAATTTAATCGTTGAACCTGTATACTTTTTAAGTGTCTCTTCAAGATTAGCCAATGCTGCTTCATCGAGTGATGATGCACTTTTCAATACACCTTCATACTCATTAGAAACTCTTTGCTGATCTGTGTTAAGTACTTTTGTAATTGCAGGAATCAAGTCAAGTCTTCTGTTCTCACCTAAGATCTTAATGAAATTCACAAGTGAACCATCTACATTTTCACCAAGTGCAGATAAGATCATTGCTGTCTTATTTTCACTTGAAATGATTGGAGATGCCAATGTTGACTGAATCTCAGAACTGCTTATCACTTCACTCAGTACATTAAGTACTTCTAAAATACCTGGAAGGTCTTTAGATACAGAAGAAAGTGCTTGTGCATATCTTTTAGCAATTAATTCTTCCATTATGCCACCTTCTTAGAAATAATTTCAACAACTTTAGCTTCATCCAACATAATGTCATCCCTAGTGATATTCTCACTCAAGATCTCATCAATTGCTTCTCTTGCTGATCTTCTCTCTTCTAAAGACATTTTCTCTTCAAGTTGTTTATCTAAAGTAACTAAGTCATTTTGATTTGCAGTCGCGATTTTGTCTGCTAAGAGAACTGCTTCAGCTTTTGCATCAGTAAGAATTTCTTCTGCTCTCTTTTCACTTTCATCTAAACGGTTCTGCGCTTCTTTTTTCTCATCTTTAGCTGCTTGAAGTTTCTTTTCTATCTCATTTAACTGAGCTGCAATACCTTCACTTCTACCTTTAAAAAAGTTTTTGATCGGGTTAGCAAGCAAATAGTAAAGCAATGCTGCAAAGATAGTAAAGTTAACTACTCTTGGCCAAAAATCTGTCTCTCTACCAGTTTGAGCAAAGTAACGGGTTGATTCAGCATCACCGCCACTAGCCAAAAGAATAGCAGGTACCATAAGCAAAGACAATAGTACTATTTTTTTCATATTCATCCCTTCTTATAATTTGCTAAATTTAGCTTTTAGGCTCTCTTTAAAAAGAGGCATTTGAGAAAGAAGAGAGTTTTTAAGGTTCTCTTTGTCAGAGTTCAGCTTTTCTACAAACTTGTTATACTCAGTTTCTAATTCATTTTGTTTGGTCTCGACTTTACTTGCAGCCAATGTTTTTTCATCATCAATTGCTTTCTGTCTGATTCCCGCAGCTTCATTTTTAGCATTGCTAATAATTTCATCTGCCTTTGCATTTAGTTCATCGCTGTTACCACTAAATCCTTTTGCAGCTTCTAAATCTTTTGCTATAGAATGATCTCTATCATCCATAAATTTCACCAATGGCTGAAATAGCATATTATTTAAAAGAACAAGTAGGGTTAGAAATAAAGCGAGTACGAACAACATCAATGGTAAATGTATGTCAAGCATTAAAACTCCTCATGTAATTTCGCATTATTTTACCATTATTGTCATGAGGGTATGATTAAAATCAATGTGATTCGTTAAAATATAAGGGGAGGAAGTAGAGATTTTATTTAAGCATACGTTTAAATAGTGTATTTATCTTCTTATCGTTCATTGCTTGTAACTGTGCTAAGAAGTTTTCAACCTCTTTTTCATTCTCAAAACTAATTTCAATACTTTTTGCTTTGAGTTTGTGCTTAAAAGGTAAAGCTTCTGCAAAAACATCGGCATATTTTTCCAGTAGACTTGGTGTTGCTGTTTTAGGTACATTTACAGACACATTACCTTTATAATTCTTCACCATATTTTCAGTGTCGCGCACAGATAGTTTTTGTCCGATAATACTGTCTATCACAATTTGTTGTTTCTTCTCATCAAGACCCACTAAAATTTTCGCATGTCCTTGAGATATCTTAGCCTTAACAAGTTCTTCTTGTGCATAAGTAGATAAGCTGAGAAGACGCATAGTATTGGTGATCTGTGAACGGCTTTTATGTACGATAGAAGAGAGATCATCATGTGTGATATTATGTACTTCTATCAACTCAGCATAAGAGTTTGCAAGTTCGATAGCATTAAGGTTTTCTCTTTGAATATTTTCGATAAGTGCAAGCTCACGAAGTCTAACATCATCTATATTTGCATCCGCTATAATCGCTTTTATATGTGTAAGTTTTGCAAGCTTATGTGCTCTAAAACGACGTTCCCCTGCGATAAGCAGATAACCATCTTCTTTTTCTATGACAACGATAGGTTGAAGCAGTCCATGTTCTGCGATAGACTGACTTAACTCTTGAAGTGCTTTTTCATCAAAATGTTTACGCGGCTGAAAAGGATTCGGAGAAATACTATCTATAGGTAATTCTTCTACTCGTGCACCTTTTGCTTCAAGCTCAAAACTGTCGATACCACTCAAGTCTTTTTCGTATGCTTCTTCTACTTCAGAAAGGATCTCTCCAAGTCCTCTACCTAATGCCATATTTTTAACCTCTTGCTATAACTGTTGCTAGGTCTCTATACGCGATAGAACCTTTAGAATTTGCAGCGTATGAAGTAACTGGTTTACCAAAACTTGGACTCTCTGCTACCTTTACATTACGTGGTACAACAATACACTCTTTGCCTTTTTTTATATGGAAAAGTTTATCCTTAAAATGGTGACTTAAATCGGCAAGTACTTGTTTTGAAAGATTATTTTGTCCAGAGTACATCGTAGGTAAAAAACCTTTGATCTTAAGTCTTGGATTAATCGTTTTTTTCAAAAGACTTACCGTATTGAGTAGCTGTGCAAGACCTTCTAGCGCAAAAAATTCACACTGAATAGGGATAATTACAGAGTCAGATGCACTCAAGGCATTGATGGTAATAGGTCCCAAAGCCGGAGGTGAATCGATAATAATAAAGTCAAATTTCGAAGAGATCTCTTTAATTTTTTCTTTAAGAACCAATTCTCTATTTTTTGCTTTAGGATTATAGAATTCTTTTTCTATACCAACCAAACCAATGTTCGATGGTACCAGTTTAAGGTTTTTAACCTCTGTTTTAAGGATCACTTCTGAAAGTTTTTTACTGCCTATAAGTACATGATAAATATTGAACTCATAATCACTTCTGCTAAAGCCTAAACTTGTCGTTGCATTCGACTGTGGATCAATGTCCAGAAGAAGGACTTTCTTTCCTTTTTCAGCCAGAGAAGCTGCTAAATTTACTGCTGTTGTTGTTTTCCCTACGCCACCTTTTTGGTTGGCTATGCTAATAACTTCGCTCATCGTAAACTAAACACCCTCTTGCCTTCTATAATTAAAGAGCCATCCTCACATAATATCGCATCTGAGAGGCTCTTTTTATCGTTTTCAATATGAACTGAAAACTTCCTACTTAGTTCAAATTCTATCTCATACTCACTAAAAACCTGCTTCCATTTTGGAAATTTTTCAAGTGCAAAAAGATAATTTTCAAGCAGTTTCTGGACTGAAATATCGCACTGCAAGGCTCTATATCCATTTTGAGAATTTTTTAAATTTATTCCAATTCCACACACTAAAGTATTCTTCACTTTTTTGGTAATGGTCCCCCCTACTTTATCATCATTTACATAGAAGTCATTGGGCCATTTTAACCAGATACTTTCATCAAGTGCCTCAAGTGTCTGTTTCATAATAAAAGAGAAGTAAATAGAAGCTGAACCAAGCGGTAGATCTTGAGGAAGCATATCTAAATCAATCGCTATAGAAGCAAAAAAGTTTCCTTCTCCTCCTGACCAAGAATTATCACGACTTCCCATACCTAAACTTTGTTCTGAACTTATCACAGCTACAGGTGCTTGGATCTTACCCTCTTTTAACAGTTCTAGCAGATATTTTTGTGTAGAAGGAAGCGTATTAAAGTAGAGTATCTCCAACTTTCATCCCCCTTCCTACACAATACGCTTTAGCTGACATCGCTTTTTTTGATGCAGGTTGTAAACTTTCGATTTTCAATGTACCTCTACTGCATCCAACCACTACACTGTCAGCATCAAATGAGAGTATTTCTAAAACGCTGTTCTTAGATGTTGTATCTACGATATTAAGTCCATCAAGTTTTGTACCATTAGCCGTAAATATGCCTGGCCAACCTTCAAATGCACGGTATTTATTATAGATCAAAGTTGCATCTTCAAAATTGACTTCACCATCACTCTTTTTAATTTTTTTACAAAGTGTTGCCTCTGATTCATCTTGTATTTGGGCTGTGAGGTTATCATAGTTTCGAATTGTACTTAGGGTAAGTGTACAGGCATCCGAGGTAAGTTGTGCCATCAATGCATGTAGACGCATGTCTGATGGTATGACAAATTCTACTTTTTCCAACATAGGACCAGTATCTAATCCCTCCTCCATTAACATAGAAGTGACACCTGTTTTTTCATCACCATTGAGTAAAGATTGTTGTACAGGAGAGGCACCTCTATACTGAGGTAAAAGTGAAGCATGTAAGTTGATACAAGGAGCAATATCTAATATACTTCTAGGTAAGATCTGTCCAAATGCTGCTACCACTATAAAATCCGGTTTCACCTCTTTGATTGCATTTTCTATACCTTCATCACTTAACCTATTAGGTTGTAAAACTTTAATACTGTGATCTAAGGCTAATAATTTCACTGGAGGTGCTGTCAACACTTTCTTACGTCCTGCAGGACGGTCTGGTTGTGTTAAAACCAAAGAGACTTGCATGTCTTCAGCTTCTATCAGTGTATTTAGGATCTCTTTTGCGTAGTGGGGTGTTCCCATGTAGACTATTTTATATTTCATTCTATTCTTCTTATTATAAATTAAACGCGTTTAGGCTTTAAAAAGTGTTCCACCTTTATGCTCACCATCTATAAGAAACGCATTCACATCGCTAAGATCAAATCCGCTTGCTAAAAACATCTCTTTCCCCTGTTTCATTAAGAAATCTGCAGATTCAAGTTTAGTCACTATTCCACCTGTTGCAAATTCATTATTAGGCGTATGATCAGCGTTGAGTTCATCCTCTTCTATCGTGTTTACTACAGCTCTTCGTTTAGCATCGTCATATTTATTTGGATCTTTATCATAAAAGGCATCGATGTCTGAAAGTATAACAAGTAGTTCTGCCTCAAAGTAGTGTGCCACATGTGCAGAGAGTCTGTCATTGTCGCCAAAAACTAATTCTTCAATACTTACTGTATCATTTTCATTGATAATAGGCACAACATTGTTTTTTAAAAGTGTGTCTATTGCATTTTTGGCATGTTCTCTATGCTTTTTAGAATCAAATACATCTGCACTCAAAAGTACTTGTGAGCAGAGTAAGTTGAACCTGGAAAACTTCTCTTGATACATTTTAAGTAAATAAGGTTGTCCAATAGCAGCAAGTGCCTGCTTGTTTGCCACTATACTTCTGTCTAATGGTAATTGAGTATATCCTGCGGATACCGCACCTGAACTGACTAAAATGATTTCATATTTATTTTCTTTTAGTTCTGCAATCAACTGCACCAATGCCAACATACGTGTTTTAGCAATCGTGCCATTTTCTGTTATGACATGAGAACCTACTTTAATTACAACTCTTTTCATTGAACCTACTTACTCAGCTTCATTTTCTTCTTTAACATTTTTGACAAAATCACCAATAGCATAACGTAATGCTTCAGTATTTAAGTGTGCTACAGAGGAGATTGGGAGTACAAAAAATGGTTTCTCTTCTGGTAATTTTACGCCAAAGTCTGTCTTGAATCCATAACTTATATACTTTGTATCTGCTTTATATTTATTCATCGTATCATTTGCTTCCAAACCTATGTCAGCCAAAAATGTTTCTGTTAAAGCATTGACTTCATCTTGTGAAAGTGCATCAATTTTGGTAATGGCAATCGCATGCTTTCGTGCCGAAAGCGTTTCAGAATAACGTTGCAATTCAACAAGAAGTGTCTCATACTGATACTTCATCTCTCTGTAATTTGCTGCATCAATCATCAGAAGTAACGTTTTGGTTCTCTCGATATGCTTTAAAAACTCTAAACCCAAACCTCTACCATCACTGGCACCCTCGATAATACCAGGAATATCTGCCATCATATAGGAATCATAATCACCCATATGCACCACACCAAGCTTTGGTGTCAATGTAGTAAACTCATAGTTGGCTACCTGTGGTCTTGCATTTGAAAGTGTAGCTATAAGTGTAGACTTCCCTACATTTGGATATCCAACTAAACCTACATCTGCGATGAGTTTCATTTCAAGTCTTACTTGTTTAGTAATCCCTGGAAGTCCAGGTTGCGCATAAGTTGGTCTTTGGTTACTTGAACTTTTAAAGTGCATATTTCCTAAACCGCCTTTACCCCCTTCAATAAAGGGAACAACATCACCTTCATTGAGAAGATCAAGCAGTTCTTCACCTGTCTCCATGTCTACAACTGTAGTACCTGGAGGAACAGTAATAACAGTATCCTGTCCTTTGCGTCCATAACACTTACGACCTTCTCCAGGACGACCATTTTCTGCTTTAATATGGTTACGACCACGAAGTCCGGAGAGTGTATCTGTATTATTATCTACTTTAAAAAGTACAGAACCTCCACGGCCACCATCACCACCATCAGGACCACCTTTAGAGACAAATTTTTCTGTCCAAAAAGAGATGGAACCCGCACCACCTTTACCAGAACTAATTGTTAGTTCTACACTATCTACAAACATTTATAACCTTTAATCTTATGAAAAAAACTACTGTATATACCCTACGTATATGACCATAGTATATGAATTACGAGATTATACCTAAATTAGGGGAATAATCGCTATAATTTTCATATTTGATCTAAAAGGCGAATATATGTTTTATCGAAAATCTATATCATTCTTGCTAATTGCTAGTACATTATTCTATTTGACCGGATGTGGCCATAAAAAAGATCCTGTAGCTAAAAGTGGATATTATCACAGCGGTATCTATTTTGGTAAAAACTTTTCTGCAAACTATCAACAAGGGATTACCGATGGATGTACCACGGCTAAAGGTCTGTATAGAAAATCACATGCGCTCTTTAATAAAGATAAAGGTTATAATGATGGTTGGTTTTTAGGTCGTAACAGATGTAGACATCTATTGGTTATAGAGGATGAAAAAAAAGAGGGAAATTAATCTGATGTACATCAGATTAATAAGTCCGAACTTGTCGGACTTAGATAGGGATTATGCAGGTACTACTGAAACTTTCTTTTGAGTAGCAGATCTGTTATCAAATTTAACTACACCTTCAACAAGTGCAAATATAGTATGGTCTTTACCCATTCCTACACCATTCCCTGGGTGAACTTTAGTTCCTCTTTGTCTGATGATAATGTTACCAGGGATAACTGCCTCACCACCAAATTTTTTAACGCCTAAACGACGTCCAGCTGAATCACGGTTATTTTGAGTGGACCCTTGTCCTTTCTTGTGTGCCATCTGAGCTCCTTATGCTATTTTAGTAATTCTAACTCTTGTAAAGTCTCTTCTGAAACCTCTTTTAAGTTTTGAATCTTTTCTTCTTCTTTTCTTGTAGATGATAACTTTTTTATCTCTACCTTCATTGATCACTTCACCTTTAACTACAGCACCCTCTACGAAAGGAGCTCCTACAGTTAATTCACCGTTGTCCAGCGCTAGAACTTCTTTAAATTCTACCGCTGCTTTTGGTTCAAGACTCATGTTGTCAAAACAGATGATATCACCCTCTTGAACTTTGAATTGTTGACCACTTGCTTTAATGATTGCGTACATTGCAAACCCTTTATATCTATTGTTTTTTAAAAAGTTTGTGATTATACCCAAATTTGTTTTAATATTTTTTTAAACTAAACCATTTCCTAAAGTATTCACTGCTTTTGTCTCTAATAATTATAATCTACCCCAGAAAGAGCGATACAATCTATCTCTACAAGTGCATTTTTTGGAAGTGTCTTCACTGCCACTGTGCTGCGTACTGGCTTATGTGTCCCAAAATAATGTGCATAGATCGCATTCACTTTTTCAAAGTCATTCATATCTGCTAAAAATATCGTCGTTTTGATCACATCATTGAAGTGAGCCCCTCCTGCTTCAAGTACATAAAAAAGATTTTTCATCACTTGATGTGTTTGGTTCTCTACATCATCTGCAGCCATTACACCTTCTGGTGTGAGTGCTATCTGTCCTGATGTATAGATGAAACCATTTGCCTCAACTGCTTGTGAGTATGGTCCTATTGCTGCCGGTGCCTCTTCTGTTGAAATAAATTTCATTTACCTGTTCTCCTTAGTTTCTTTCATAAAATACATACGATGTAGAGTAGTCAGAGAATTCAAAATACACTTTCATCTCTCCCTCATCTTTTTTGCCGTTAAAGTTTATATCATCATATCCATATCCATAACGATAAGGTCTCATCTTGCTATCATTACTTCCATACGCTGTTGAAAGTTTATCTATCTTGATAAACTTATGTACCAATTTATCACCGGCATATATATCAAGCACACCATTTGTGCCTGTCCAGTTTTGAAGTGAACGACTCAGACTGTTCTGTGTTTCTTGCGTACATCCGACAAAAAATAAGATCATGATTGATAAAAGTAATGTTTTCAATTTAATAATCCTTTGTTCTTTCTCATCATTTTAGCACTATTTGTTTAGATTTAGACCTTTGGCATGCCAAATTTTTGTGTGATCAACTCACCTTCATCATTAAAATAGAGATAATAGAGTTTATCTTTTGTCACAGAAAGCCCTGTAAGATATCTCAATGCAAGGTTTGCCTGAAGTGACCCAATGTGCATCACTATCGGTGCAGCGATACCACCAGGTTTATGATCAGAAATGTTAAAGACTTGAAAATTTGCTTCATCAAAGAAACAAACCTGTCCGTTAAACTCTTCTACACTGGCATAGATCCAAGGGGTATTTGTCTCTTTTGCATGTTTATCTATCTCACCTCTAACGGGAAGATTATCCGTCGCATCAAGTATAAGGTCATAACTATTTCCCATACCTTTAAATGCATCAAAATCCATATCAAAAGCTAATGCCTTCACAAAAGGGTTTTTAGACTCAATAAGCGCAGCGACTGCTTTGGCTTTATTTTTCCCTTCGTCCTCAAGCGTAAATGCTATTTGTCTATGTATGTTATGATTTGAAACAGTATCGAAATCCACCATGTGTATCTCGCCTATACCTGAAGTACCTAGAGCCATTGCCAAAGTACATCCCAAACCACCAGAACCGATAATAGCTATCTTCTTATGTTGAAGTGCCTTTTGTGTAGCCTCACCCCATAACTGTATCTGTCTATTAAAGTATTGTTCTGGTGTCATATCAAATCCTTTTTATCAATTCTCATACAAGTTTATATTGGGTAAGAAAGCACTATTCAGTTCTTAACTGTAACTCTTTCTCAAACCCCCATGCTTTTCGGTGTTCTAAAACTTCTCTTTTATCTATCACCTCAACCAACATGGACTCTTTATCTTCAAGCATCATATCTACTTCACCCTCTGGAGAGACCAGCATCGTGTCACCATAAAACTTCCATTTAACTTCATTGTCACTGTATTCACCTAAACGGTTTGCTCTAAGGATATAACACCCATGTAAAAAGGCTTTTGTTTTAATGATCTCTCTCCAACGGTTATGAGACCCAAATGTTGAAGCGGTAGGAAGAAGGACAAGGTCGATCTTCTTTTCAGTTGCTCTTTGCCAAAAGTGGTCAAAATGAAGTTCAAATCCAGCCATAACCATTACCTTGAATCCTTTGATATTGAATGTCATAGGGTCTTTGAGTGGTTTAATAGGATTGGCAAAAAATTTCTTTTCATTCCAATGCGCATAAGGAAGAAGAATCTGCTGTTCATAATATCTTGTGGTCTTAGGCGTGATCTTCACGATGGTTTTATGGTATCCATCCTTTTTAGTCACAATAATAGGTGCAACAAAAACAATGTCATATTTTTCAGAAAGATTTTTAAGAAGTTCTGTATGTTTACGCGTCTGCTCTTTGACCATATTGGGTGCCATTGTAGCAAACTCTTTGAAAAAGTGATTGAGTACATACTCACCAAGAAGCATCACATCTGCATTTCTTTGCTTGGCTTGTTTCAGATAAAACTCAAGCCTAGTGGCATTCATACCCAGTGTTGGCAGTTGAAGCGCAGCTACAACAAGTTGTGCCATTATAGAGTATCTCCCGCATTTTGGTTGGCTTGTTCTATGACAGTGATCTTTGTTTTGGCTTCTTCTATAAGTGTTTGTGCTTCTTTGATATTTTTCAATCCCTCTTCATAGAGCTTTACAGACTCTTCAAGTGTAATTTCCGGATTCATAAGTTTTTCAAGTAACTCTTTTGAATGTTCTAATCTTTCTTCAAATGTTTCATTTTTCATTGTAATACATCCTTGATATTATCTTCAAATTTATCTAACTCTACCAAAAAGGCATCATGACCATAATCACTCTGAACTTCAAGGTAACTATAGATCTGTCCATTACGTTTCATCATCTTGGCAATATGTTCCATCTCCGAAGGGAAAAACAGATAATCAGATGAAAAACTTATCAAATGTACATTTGCTTTAATGCGTGAAATTGCATCATGCAAGGAGTCATACCCACGGCTTAGATTAAACGTATTAATCGCTTTGACTATATATAGATAAGAAAGCGGGTCAAAAATACGTGAAAAGTTATTGGTATTGTATTCCATATATCTTTCTACCTCGTAACGTCCAAAAAGTTCAAAAAGACCATCATTGTTGACATAGTTACGTCCAAATTTATCATCCATTGAATCAGGGGCAAGGTAAGAGATGTGTCCAGCTATACGCCCTATGGCTAAACCATCCAAACCTTCTTCCTTAAAAGCATCTTTCTCATAATTACCATGCTTAAATCGTGGGTCTCTACGTATCGCTTCTACTGCAACTTTGTTAAATGCCATGGTCCAGGGTCTTGTTGCATATGTAGCGGCAAGAGAGATGATATCATCTGCAAAATTCGGGTAATCTACGGCAAATTGAAGTGCTTGCATACCCCCCATAGAACCACCCACTATCGCACGTACACGATAGATACCCATTTGCGAAAGAAGATGCATCTGTGCACGTACCATATCTTTGATGGTCACTACAGGGAATCTAAGTCTATAAGGATCTTCACTGGGATAGTTGTTATTCATAGGTCCGGTTGTACCAAAACAGGAACCTATTACATTTGTACAGATGACAAAATATTTTCTGGTATCGATAGCTTTACCGTCACCGATCAGTCCATCCCACCAACCAGCTTTTTGCTCACCTTCATATATTCCGGCTGCATGATGAGAACCACTCAGTGCATGACACACTAAAACAACATTAGATTTATCTTCATTTAGTACCCCGTATGTCTCATAGGCGATTTCATACGGTTCTAAGATACGCCCACTCTCAAGGTAGAGAGGAGAGCTGAACTGTGCTGTTTTAGTTGTGATTTTCATAGACTGCTTTTTTATTATAGGACACTTATTAAGCTAAGCCAAAAAAACTACGTTGTCACTATGACACACCCAAGGGTATACACTAGCGATAACTTCAGCTCTTGGCTCATGCGACTGGTCGCAAATAAGCACAATATCCTAATGAATTATATTACTTTGTCGTATTTTATCTAATTTGCGCTTTATAACTATCCAAGTGCTTTTGCTAGATCATCGATAAGGTCTTGTGTATCCTCTATACCAACACTCAGTCTAACCAATCCGCCAGGTACTCCGGCTTCTATCAATTCTTGTGCAGAAAGCTGTTGGTGTGTTGTACTCGCAGGGTGTGTAATGATAGACTTAGAGTCCCCGATATTTACAACAAGTGAAAATATTTCTGTACTATCTGCTACCTTCTGTGCGGTTTCTTTGTCTGCAACTTCAAAGGAAAGCAGCCCAGAATGTCCACCTTTAAAGTACTTTTGTCCTAAAGCATAGTTAGCATCTGATTTGAGTCCAGGATAATTGACCTTCCCTACTTTTGGATGTGCTTCCAAATACTCTGCTATAGCCAATGCAGAATCAGAGTGTTGTTTCATGCGAAGTGGTAAAGTTTCAATCCCTTGAATATATAACCATGAGTTAAAAGGTGAAGGTGCTGCACCCAAGTCACGAAGCAGTGCCAAACGTGTTCTTAGTGTAAAGAGTGGAAGTGGTACATCAGAGTATACAAGCCCATGATAACTTGCATCAGGTTCATTAAAGTGTGAGTAGCGTGCATTACCTTTGATCTTCTCTACTAGATTATGACGCTCTACGATGACACCACCAATTGCCAGTCCCTGACCAGTTGTATATTTACTTGCACTGTGTACAGTAAGGTCTACACCATGTTCAAACGGTTTACAAAGAATAGGTGTTCCCACTGTGTTATCCACACAGGTCAAAATATTATGCTTGTCAGCAATGGCAACGATTGCATCAAAATCAGCCACATCAATACTCGGATTCGTGATGCTTTCAAAAAGAATGATTTTTGTTTTGTCATCTACAAGTGCTTCTATCTCAGAGGGATTTCTCACATCAAAGTAACGTGTTTCGATACCAAAACGTTTAAGGGTATGTCCCGTAAGTGTCGTTGTTCCACCATAAACCTGTTTTGCTACTATGATGTTGTCTCCGGCTTCTGCCACATTCGCGATAGCATAAAAGATAGCTGCCATTCCAGAAGCAGTCCCTATAGCTGCCACTCCACCTTCAAGTGCCGCAAAACGTTTTTCAAACACATCCGTAGTCGGATTCATCAATCTTGTATAGATATTTCCAAGCTCTTTTAGGGCAAAAAGATTCGCCGCATGTTCTGTGTCTCTAAACTCATATGCTGTACTCATATAGATAGGTACTGCCATAGTCCCCTGCGCATCTTTCTCATATCCCGCATGGACGGCTAGTGTTTGTTCGTGCATTACAATCCCTTATTTCATTATATAGGTAAATTATAGCTTGTGCTTGCTTGAAGAGAAGATTAATTGTAAGAAAAAATAGAGTATTTATAGTTTAAAGGAATCCCCGTATCACATACGAGGATAACAAGGGAATAATTATGAAGAATAGTTTGGTGATTCTTTCGTAATAGTCACATCATGTACATGACTCTCTCTAAGTCCGGCAGAAGTAATTTCAACAAATTCTGCTTTTTCCCAGAATGCTTTGATCGACTCTGAACCACAGTAACCCATAGATGAACGAAGTCCGCCTATCATTTGGTGAACAACATCTGAAATGTGTCCTCTGTATGGTACACGTCCTTCGATTCCCTCTGGTACAAGTTTATCTGCTGCTGTTCCTTCTTGGAAGTAACGGTCTGTACTTCCTTTAGTCATCGCACCGATACTTCCCATACCTCTATACTCTTTAAACTGTCTTCCATTAAAGAGTATCATATCACCTGGTGCTTCGTATGTCCCTGCAAGTGCAGAACCTAACATCACTGAGCTTGCCCCTACAGCTAAGGCTTTTGCTAAATCACCAGAGTATTTGATACCACCATCAGCTACTACAGGTACACCCGCTTTATTTGCTACTTCTGCCACTTCATCAATAGCAGAGATCTGAGGCACACCAACACCTGCAACGATACGAGTCGTACAGATAGACCCTGGTCCGATACCTACTTTTACTGCGTCAGCACCCGCATCTATAAGGTCTTGTGCAGCTGCTGCTGAAGCGATATTTCCTGCGATCACATCTACATCAAGTGTTTTTTTGATAAGTTTAAGTGTATCGATAATACCTTGTGAGTGTCCGTGTGCTGAATCCAATACAATAACATCTACACCAGCCTCTACCAGCGCAGTAGCACGGTCAAGTTGCCCTACACCTATGGCAGCACCTACTCTTAAACGACCATGCTCATCTTTGTTCGCATTTGGGAATTTTTCTCTTTTCTCGATGTCTTTAATAGTCACAAGACCTTGAAGTACATCATTTTCATCTACGATAGGTAGTTTTTCTACCTTATGTTCTTGAAGTACTTTTGCAGCATCATCAAGTGTGATACCTACTTTTGCAGTCACCAAAGGTGCTTTTGTCATCACATCAGTGATACTTAAACTCATATCAGTGATAAAACGCATATCACGGTTTGTGATAATACCTAAAAGTTTCATACCTTCATCTACAACAGGTACACCTGAGATCCTATATTCACCCATCAAAGCATCTGCATCTGCAACTGTTTTATCTGGACCAATGAAAATAGGATCGATGATAATACCGCTCTCAGATTTCTTTACTTTCGTGATCTGTTTTGCCTGTGTCGCGATATCCATATTTTTATGAATAATCCCGATACCACCCAAGTGTGCCATAGCAATCGCTGCTTTGTACTCAGTGACTGTATCCATCGCTGCTGAAACGATAGGAATGTTTAGTGTTACACGCTTAGTAAGGTTAGATTTTAAACAAACTTCTTTAGGAAGTACAAGTGAATGTTGCGGTACTAGTAATACGTCTTCAAATGTTAATGCTCTCTTTTTAATTCTCATGTTATTTCCTTTGTTTATTTAATATAGTTTACAGCTTTTTCCATGCTTGCCGCACCGTCAAAAAGCGTTTTTTCGTTAAATGCTTTCGCAATGAGTTGCAAACCTATAGGCATACCCTCATCATCTTTAGCAACAGGTAGTGAAATCGCAGGGAGTCCTGCAAGGTTGATCGCTATGGTATACATATCACTCTTATACATTTCAAGTGGATCTTCAGATGCTCCTATTACAGGTGCAACAGATGGTGCAACAGGTGAGAGAATAAGGTCTGCTTCTTCAAAAATGGCATTAAACTCATCTCTGATAAGGTGTCTGACTTTTTGCGCTTTGACATAATACGCATCATAATATCCTGATGAAAGAACAAAGTTACCAAGTAAGATACGTCTTTTTACCTCTTCTCCAAATCCTTCAGATCTTGTATTATAGAAAAGTTCTTCCGTATTTTTTGATTCAGCTCTTGTTCCATAACGTACTCCGTCAAAACGGGCAAGGTTGGTTGCCGCTTCTGCAGTAGCCAAAATATAATAGGTCGCGATATCATATTTTGTATTTTGCATATTTTTATGTACGACAGCATGTCCGGCTTCTTCAAGTGCTTTGACTGTTTGTGTATACGCTTTTTGCGTATCTACATCTGCTTCAGAGATGTAGTTATCTATCACTGCGATAGTAAGCTTCGCATCGGCATTAATATTATTGGCAATATCTTCTATCTCAAAATCTGCTGAAGTAGAGTCTTTGTCATCATGCCCTTTGATAGCATCATACAAAATAGCTGCATCTTCAACATTTTGCGCTATAGGACCTATCTGGTCAAGAGAAGAAGCATATGAGGCTAAACCAAAACGACTGACTCTTCCGTAAGTAGGTTTCATTCCTACTACTCCACAGTACGCTGCAGGCTGTCTGATAGACCCACCTGTATCTGAACCCAGTGCAGCAATAGCGATACCTCCGGCAACAGCTGCAGCTGATCCACCTGAAGATCCGCCAGGTACTCTGTCTGTACCATGTGGGTTTTTAGTTGCTCCATAAAAAGAACTCTCAGTGGTTGAACCCATTGCAAACTCATCCATGTTCGCTCTACCAAATGCCATCATTCCTTTAGATTTAAGGTTAGTGATCGCCGTAGCTTCATAAGGAGCAATATATCCCTGAAGAATTTTCGAACCAGAAGTCACAGACCAGTCTTTCACTTGAATGTTATCTTTGATAAGGATAGGCACACCCTCACCTGAACTTTCAAACCCTACATAGGCATTGAGTCCAGACTCTTTTGCTTTTACTTCAAGTTGAGTTCTTATCTCTGCTAACTCTTCATAAGATTTTGTTAACGCTTCTTTTAGTGTTATCACGAATTGCTTCCTTTTCTCTTATAATATTCTACTACTGCCAATCCTATACCCACCAATCCAAATATAAAAACGATCGAACCAATGATCACTTCCATCTGTATAGGCTGAGTCATGTCAAACATTAGACAACTACCTTTGCACATCTTTCACAAGCACATTCTTCTGATGTACTCGTAAATCTCCAACATCTTGGACATTTTGAAGCGGTTGCTTTATGTACTGTATATGTTGATCCATCTATTTCAAAAGAAGCCACTTGTTCACCCTCACTACTTGATTTCATCGCTGAAACTACAAACCAGTCTTCAAGGTCTTTACTGTCGTTGATAGCAAATGCACTCATGTCCCCTGCGATCTCAACTTCAAGTGTAGACTTCATCAGTTTCTCTTTTTTAAGTTTATCTACTGCTTCAGAAAATTTCACTCTGGCTTCCAAAAGTACCGTATCATCAAAACTCGCTTCAACTTTTGGTACTTCAACATACACAAGGTCAAATACATTTTCCATATCAGCCTTGAACAGTGGCGGTGCGTATTCAAGTATCTCATCTACCGTGTAAGTCAATACAGGTGCCACAATTCCTAACATTGCTTTAGAAATGTGTGCCATTGCAGATTGTGTTGCTCTTCTTACAGGATCGTTCTTATCTTCACAGTAAAGTCTGTCTTTCGTGATATCCATATAGATACCTGAAAGCTCATTAGTGATGAAGTGGTTTAGTGTTGAAAATCCTCTAAGGAAGTCATACGCATCAAAAGAGCTTTTAACGGATGCAAATACATCTGCTGCCTTAGCAAGTATCCATCTGTCTAACTCACCATAAGCATCATTGCTAACATACGCTTCAAGGTCATCTACATTCGCAAGTAAAAATCTAAAGGTATTTCTTATCTTTCTATACTGTTCAGCAGTTTGTTTCAAAATACCATCAGAGATCTTCAAGTCTGATTGATAGTCAGAAAGTGCTACCCATAGTCTGAGGATTTCTGAACCATACTCTTTGATGACTTTATCTGGAGAAACCACGTTACCTTTAGACTTACTCATCTTCTCACCCTTGTCATCCACTGTAAATCCGTGAGTGATAAGTGTTTTATATGGTGAGACTTCATTTACCGCTGCAGAAAGGAGTAATGAAGACTGAAACCAACCTCTATGTTGGTCACTTCCTTCAATGTAAAGAGACGCAGGATACTCACCCGCATCATAGTTACCACTACTTAAAACTGAGTTCCAAGTAGAACCAGAGTCAAACCATACATCCAGGATATCATCGATCTTCTCTAGGTCATCAGCGTTATAGCCCGAATTAGCAGGAAGAAGGTCCTCAATACTCATAGAGTACCAAGCATCTGCACCTTGTGCATCAAAAAGACTTGCAATATGTTCTAACACATTCGCATCAAAGATAACTTCTTTCGTACTTTTGATTCTAAAGAATGCAATAGGTACACCCCAAGAACGCTGACGAGAAATACACCAATCAGGTCTTCCCTCTATCATCGGCTTGAGACGGTTTTTAGATGTCTTAGGATAAAAGTCCACACTTTCAATAGCATTGAGTGCTGTATCTCTCAGCGTATCCTTAGCACCTTGGGCTTTGTCATCTATAGAGATAAACCACTGGTTCGTTGCTCTATAGATAAGTGGTTTTTTCGTTCTCCAACAGTGTGGGTATGAGTGAACGAACTTACTCTCTTTTAACAATGAATCACCCAATATCTCTAAAATAGGCTCATTGGCTTTAAAGATGTGCATCCCGACAAACTCATCTGGGTTAGGAAGAAGATTTAAACCTTTAACACTCTCGTCATAACAACCACGCTCATCTACAGGCATTACAACTTCAAGACCATACTTGAGTCCTACTTTGTAGTCATCTTCACCATGACCAGGAGCTGTGTGGACACAACCCGTACCGCCATCCATAAGGACATGATCACCAAGGATCACTGTAGAGGTACGACCATTTACAGGGTTAATAGCAAGAAGATTTTCCATCTCCGTTGCAGCTATCTTTCTACTTGCATGTCCAGAAACCACACCCTCTTTTATCATCGCATCATAACGAGCGTCTGCTACGATATGACCATCATCAGTAAGGATATACATCTCTTCAGGGTTTAAAGAGATACCTGTATTTGCGGGGAGTGTCCAAGGTGTTGTAGTCCAGATAACAAGACCTGCTTTACCTTCCAGCCCTAACTTCTCTTTGGCTGCATCACTAAGTTCAAAGTGTACATAAATAGAATAATCTTCTTTATCTTTGTACTCCACTTCTGCATCAGCAAGTGCTGTTCTTGCAGCCCATGACCAGAAGATAGGTTTGTGTCTTTCAACCAAAAGACCTTTTTGTGCTACTTCACAAAGTGTTCTATAAATGTTTGCTTCAAATTTAAAATCCATCGTTACATAAGGATTTTCCCAATCTGCGATAACACCTAACGCTTTAAAACCATCTCGTTGAATGTCAACAAATTTCGCAGCATGTGCACGACAAAGTTCTCTAAACTTCTCTGTAGGCATCGCTTCTTTTTTGCTTTTGCCAAGTTTCTCTTCAACTTTCTGCTCTATAGGCAGACCATGACAATCCCAGCCTGGAGTCATACGAACGGCTTTACCTTGAAAATAGTTATATTTTAAAATGATGTCTTTGAGTACTTTATTCAGCGCATGCCCTATATGAATGTCACCATTCGCATACGGAGGTCCGTCATGAAGTGTAAACGTCTCACCACGGCTTTTGGCATCCGCACGTTTTGTTTTCATTTGCTCATAAATATCAGCATCAAACCATGCATTATATTTTTTAGGTTCATTGTTTGGAAGATTTCCACGCATTGGGAAAGCAGTTTTGGGAAGGAGGAGTGTGTCTTTAAAATCCATTGTCGATAACACCTTGATGAGGGTCGCCCCTGTTATATTATCCCGTGATTGTATCTAAAAGACCATTAGAAGCTACTTTTGGTACAATTATCTTATGAAAAATATACAAGATGCAGTAGAAAAAATCATTCAGAAATTAACCAAAGAAGAGCAAACGATCTCTTTTGCTGAAAGTTGCACCGGTGGTCGAATTGCTGCAGCATTTACAGCTATCTCAGGTGCTTCAAATGTGCTACATGGTTCCTGTGTCACTTATTCAAACGACATCAAACACTTATGGTTAGGTGTTGATAATGAAGTTCTTGAAAAGTTTGGTGCAGTAAGCAAGCCCTGTGTCGTACAAATGTTAGAAGGCATACAAAAAATGGCAGCTTCAGATTATGCTATAGCCGTCTCTGGGATAGCAGGACCTACCGGTGGTACTGAACTTAAACCTGTAGGAACTGTATATATAGGTGTACAAACACCTTTTGTTCAAGAGGTCTTTCATTGTAACTTTAACGGTCCAAGAGAAGCCGTTCAAGAACAATCTACAGTGTTTGCCATCGAGAAATTAGCTGAAGTGTTAGAAATTTGAAATATTTCCCATAATTCTCTTGACAATCAAAGGTTTCTGAGCTATAATTCCGTCCACTTATTCAAGTAATGAGTGCAAAAAACGTGTGACCTG
>JAGSGJ010000030.1 GCA_023955225.1 Sulfurovum sp. | reverse complement strand
TTAAATCTTCATCAGGAATTTTAATACAAAATTCTTCCTCAAGTAATAAGTAAACTGTCCATGTATCTAAAGAGTCTATACCTTGTTCAATTAAGGGTATGTTGCTTTTTATTTCAGAAATATCACCAAGAATATCTGCTTCCACTAAAACTTCTTTAACTTTCTCTCTTGTTACTTTTATTTTATTCCTTATATAGATATTCTACTATAAATTGCTTTATCGTAAGCGAGTCTGCTAGCTAAAATAAAACTTTCTCATGATAAACCAACACTAAGGAGGAGCTAGTTAATTACCCATTAGGGAAATTCAAATTGAATAATTAAGCTAATTATTTTACCTGTGTAGATTAAAGCAAATATAATCCTACTCCTATTATTTTATGAAAACCTTATAATTTAACATATTTTATAAGGTTACCCGCTGTAACGACGTTTAGAGACCTCTTTTTTGTACCCTCCCATACAAAACCTTATAAAACGTGCTATATAGAAGATTTTATAATGATTATTCATTCTATTAAAATAGGTCTTATTACTATCTATTCTTTTAGAGGGTTAGACCTAATTTGGTAGATATTCAAGGAGTTAAATTTGACATCAACTATGAGAAAATAACGAGGGGTTAATGAAATGCTGTAATGAGTTTAAATCAAGTGTCGTTGAGAACATGACATAAGAATAACAGTGTTTTAGTAGGCTATTAGAGAAGGTTTGCTACACTTTTTGTAACAAAAATTTAGACATTTTGTGTGTAAAGTCACTTATGCAGTACGGTATATAGGGGTCTAGAGGAGATTTTTGTCGCTGCCAGCGAAGCGCTCTCCCAGCTGAGCTAATGCCCCAATATTAAGAAGTGAGTAAGAGGTAGAAAGCCTACCTCTCTGTGTTTATGAACGTTCTGTTACTTCAAGCAGGTGGTAACCAAACTGTGTTTTCACTGGACCGTGAACCACACCTACCTCATCATTAAAAACGACTTTATCGAATTCCGGTACCATTTGACCCTGACCAAATTTTCCTAAATCTCCGCCTCTTGCTCCTGATGGACAAGTAGAGTTCTGCTTTGCTGCGTCTTCAAAAGTGATCTCACCTGAATTTATCTTCTCTTTTAATGCATTACAGACTGCTTCATCGTTTACTAATATATGTCTTGCTGATGCTGTTGCCATTGTTAATTCCTTCAATTTTATTTTTTCATATTTAAAAAGTATGTTTGTACATCTTTATATACTATTTTTCCTTGCTAACAAGTAAAAAAGATCATAAGCCTGCTTCAAAAGCAACCAGTTCACCCTTTTTCAATCTAGGAATGATATCTGTTCTTATCTTACGTATGAGAAAGCTCTTTTTTTCAAACGGTATTTGTTGAGAACTTGCGATACTCTTTAGTTTTAGATCATAATGTTTGATGAGAAAGTTACGAAGTACATTATTAAGTTCGTCTTCACTCATCACTTCTAAACTGTCATCCACACTAAGCCCTACCAAACCGGGGTGTTCGGTTTCACCGTTGATAAGTGCCGTAAAAAGTTCGGCATAGCCACCCAGCATATTGATATCCATCACACTTAACACGTTATCTATAAGGTTAGGATTTTCGATGAGTGTTTTTAAAATGCTCAATTGTGCCACATCATCTCTTTTTTGCGTAAAACTTTCTCTTGCTCTGGCCACATTTGTTTCTTTACCAAAAAAGGAAGGGGAGATACCCACCAATGTCGCTGCCATAGGGATGTACGCATCTTTGATGATCTGGCTCAATGTTTCCAGATACTGTTTCACTGCTCCAAAAGCGGCTTCTTTGGCTCTGGGATCGCTTAGATTATACATAGAAACAATCATCTCTAACACAAAAGGGATCAGAGGTTTAGCTTCACGAAGCAACTTCGCTACGGCATCACTTTGCCCTTTGGCTATCAGATCTGCAGGATCTTGTCCATCCGGGAAGAGTACAACCCCACCATCAAAACCTCCCACCGACAACATTTGCGCAGCTTTAAGTGCAGCTGCTATACCTGCTTTGTCCCCATCATAAGCCAAGATCACTTTTGGCTCACCTTTGCGAAGCAGTGGCAAATGCTCTGTTGTCAGTGCAGTTCCCATACCAGCAACTGCTTCTTTAAAGCCTGCCTGATGAAACATCACTACATCCAAATACCCTTCACATATAATGATTTTTTTGTTTTTATAAATGCTCTCTTTGGCTAAGTGATAGCCATAAAGGAGTCGTGACTTATTAAACAGTTTTGTTTGAGGAGAGTTGATATACTTTGCCGGATGGTTCGTAATGGTTCGACCGCCAAAACCAACCAAAGATGCACTTATGGAGTATATCGGAAAAGTGATCCGCTCTACCAAACGTGCATAATACCCACTACCATTTTCGCTTTGTGCGATGATCCCCGCTTCTGCCGCCTGAGGTAAAGGGAGTAAAGCACTTTGTAAAAACCGCATCACTTCCTGTCCACTTGGCACATAACCTATCTCAAACGTTTCAATGGAGTTTTGAGAGATCCCTCTGTCAAGCAGATACTTCATAGCTGTTTCATTATGATTAAGATTTTTTACATACCACTGTCCTACCGCTTCAAGTACACGTTTTGCATCAGAATAGTCAGAACTCCCTTTGGTGTAACTCAACGAAAAGTTATTCATCGAAGCAAGCTTTTCTATAGACTCAGGGTAAGAGAGCTTTTCCAACTCCATCACAAATTTAATGCTATCTCCGCCTACGCCACAACCAAAACAATGGTATATCTGCTTACTTGGGCTTACAACAAAAGAAGGGGTTTTTTCTCCATGAAAAGGACAGTTGGCTTTGTAGTTTGCTCCTGCTTTACGTAACTCTATAAAACTACCAATCACATCTACAATGTCAATACTGTTTTTTAAGGATTCTATCGAGGCATTATCTATCATTCTAAAATTATATCTAATTAGATATAATTTAAGGACGTAAACAAAGTAAAGCTCATATGACTAGTTACTTTGACCTTTTACCCATAGTTTTCGCCTATCTTAAGGATTATTTTGGAACATATATTACCTGCGTATAATGACCCGCTTTTCAGCATCATGCTTATTGTTGTCATTTCTCTTATCATTGCACTCGTTACCTATGGATGGGGACTGCATAAGCAGCAAAAGGAGGAAGGAAATCTACTTAAATTTTTAGAAAAATTTGACAGTTCTGAGTGTGCATTGGAAACAGCAGATATGCCTTTTGAACCTCATATGCTTAAACCACTTACCCTACTGGCAAAAGCATTTGAAAATACGGGTGAGTATCATAAGGCCATTGGTATTTATCTTTTCCTTATTAAAAACATTTCACATGATTCAGGGAAAATAGAACTTATGGAACGTCTTGGTAGTACCTATCTACATGCAGGATTTCTAGAGCGGTCTCAGTCCATTTATACAGAGGTTTTACGTAAGAAACCTCGTAATGTCAAAGCCCTCTATGAACTGGGGATCGTGTATGAGATCATGCAAAAATATGATAAAGCAAAAGAAGTTCTGGGTCCTCTTAATATGCTCGGGGAAGAGACAAGATCACTTGAAAAATTTCTGGATTTCTCAAAACTCATTGCGAACAAAACCTTAACCATACAAAATAAAATAGACAGCCTCAAAAAGATATTAGAAGAAGAACCTGATCTTTATCGACACATTGTCACAGCCCTTTTACGACTTGATACTAAAAGTGCTTGGGAGATCATTGATCCTGAACGTATCAAAGAGCTTCTTGACGTCCTTTGGTTCTTACCAAATTCACAACTCGATTTAGATATAATCACATCAAATGAACAGCTGCAAACGCTTTATTATGCTAAAGGTTATTTACAAGAACCCGCAACCCAAAGTGGTATTTTTAGTATAGACATACTAGCTACAGCAAAACAAAATGGCTTTGAAGAGGGGGACTTGATCTTCTCTTATATGTGTAAGAAATGTAAACAGAGTTTTCCTGTTTCTTTCAAACGCTGTCCAAATTGTATGGCGATAAACTCTGTTAAAGTTGAGGAAAAAATTGCAAAATCAAGCCCGAAAACAGATTACTCTCTACTCTGATGGTTCCAGTCTAGGTAACCCTGGACCCGGTGGCTATGGGGGTATCTTAGAGTTTAAAGGAAACCGTAAAGAGTACTCTGGTGCACATGTGCATACCACCAATAACCGGATGGAGTTACAAGGCGTGATAGAGGGGCTAAAGCTCCTTAAAGAGCCTTGTGATGTAGAAGTCATCTCAGACAGCTCGTATGTCGTCAAAGCCATCAATGAATGGCTATCAGGATGGGTACGTAAAAACTTTGCTAAAGTAAAAAATGTAGACTTATGGGAAGCCTATCTCGAAGCTGCAAGTACCCATAATGTATGTGGGACATGGGTAAGAGGTCACAATGGACATCCCGAAAATGAACGTTGCGACGAACTGGCCCGTGATGAAGCTGAAAGAATAAAGTTAACATTATAAAATTAATACAGTAGGAGAAAGAATGAACGATTACAGTCAACTTGAAAAACGACTGAGCTATACATTTAAAAACAAGCAATTGATTATTGAGGCTCTAACACATAAAAGTGACAAAAAGCCTTACAATAATGAGCGGCTTGAATTTTTAGGGGATGCCGTACTGGACCTCATCGTAGGTGAGTACCTTTTTTTTAAATTCCCAAATTCAAATGAAGGCATACTTTCAAAGATCCGTGCGTCACTTGTAAATGAAGTTGGATTTACTCTTTTAGCAAGAAAGCTCGATCTTGGTTCATATATCTACCTTTCATTGGCAGAAGAGAACAACAATGGCCGAGACAAACCCTCATTACTTTCAAATGCCTTTGAAGCGATCATTGGTGCTATTTACCTTGATGCAGGGTTAAATACAGCCAAAGAGATATCCATCAGGCTCCTCGAAGAGAGTCACCCAAAAATAGACCTTGATTCTCTCTCAAAAGATTACAAAACTGCCTTACAGGAACTCACACAGGCAACACATGGTGTCACTCCTCTTTATACACTTTTAGACTCTTCAGGGCCAGACCACAAAAAAGAGTTTGTCATCGCAGTGATACTTGATGATAAAACCATTGCTACAGCAAAAGGTAAAAGTAAAAAAGAAGCACAACAAAAAGCAGCTGAAGTTGCATTAAAGGAATTAAAAGCATGAATACCTTTGGAAAAAAACTAACTCTCACTACTTTTGGTGAATCTCACGGTAAAGCATTGGGCTGTATACTTGATGGTGTACCTGCTGGGCTTACCATAGATGAGGCATTTATACAAAGTGAGCTGGACAGACGAAAACCAGGTAAATCGAAACTGGAGACAGGACGCAAAGAAGATGACAAATTTGAGATCCTTTCTGGTACATTTGAAGGGCTGAGTACAGGCACGCCTATAGCCATGGTCATTTTTAATACCAATCAAAAATCCAAAGATTATGAGAATGTGAAAGACCTCTTTCGTCCCGGGCATGCAGATTTTACCTACTTTCACAAATATGGTCTACGAGACTACCGTGGTGGTGGACGAAGTTCAGCTAGAGAGACAGCTGCACGTGTGGCAGGGGGTGCTATCGCGAAACTGATGCTCAAAGAACTGGGTGTCTCCATACAAAGTGGACTGTGTGAAGTGGATGGTATCAAAGGCTCGGTACAGGATTTTGAATATGCCAAAAGTTCTAAAATGTATGCTCTTGACCCTGCACAGGAATCCGCACAGGAAGCTGCTATCTTAACTGCAAAAGACAATCATGACTCTGTAGGCGGCGTGGTACTTACTACGGCTACGGGTGTACCCATAGGACTGGGTGAACCACTCTACTATAAACTCGATGCCATACTTGCAGAAGCGATGATGGGCATCAACGCAGCAAAAGCGGTAGAGATAGGTGATGGTGTAGCCAGTACGCACCTAAAAGGCAGTGGAAATAATGATGAAATTACCTTGGGTGGCTTTACTTCCAATCACTCAGGCGGTATGCTTGGCGGTATCTCAAATGGTGATACCATCATAGTAAAAACACACTTCAAACCGACACCGTCTATCTTTCAAGAGCAACAGACTATCACGACTCAAAATGAAGAGGTAAAATGTAATCTCAAAGGTAGACATGACCCGTGTGTGGCCATTAGAGGTGCTGTGGTATGTGAAGCCATGATGGCACTTACACTTGCGGATATGACCCTGCTTAACATGGGTAAAAAGATGGACCACTTGACGGCTCTTTACAAAGGTCAATAATGGGTCGAAAAAAATTAGGTTTTGGCTTACTTGTACTTATCATTATTGCCATATTCTATTACTTTAATCATACAGAAAACGTTAAAAACCTAAGCACCTTACAAGAAGCAGTCAATGTACAGCTCACTGAGATGCAAACAAATGGATTTACAGTCTCAGACAGAGAGATAAAAAAAGAGACTGAACACTTTGTGATCCAAATCAATGATCCCAAGAAAGCTGCTCTGTTTTTAACAGAAAAAGGGTTGCAGGTAAGTGTTGAAGAAGCAAAAGAGCTTACAGGCCTACAGATAGGTACTGATGTGACGTACTTAAAAGATATGATTGCTTTAGAATTGTATCCTCTTACCCTACCACTATATTTAAAAACAGCCTTCACTAATGAAAATGACCAAAAAGTTTTAACCCAACTTGAAGATATGATAAATAACAAAGCATTCTTTATGCATGTAGATATCGTCCATAGTAGCACTACTTTTGAAGGTTATATCAAAGACATCAAAGAAAAAGTAGAAGGGAAAAAAGAAATCAAGATAACGCTCCAGGGCTTGCACTTTTCAGGAGATATCAAAAAGGAAAAAATAGTTCAATACATCCAGAGATTTGACACACTTCACCTCTATATGAGTAATGAACTAAATAGAACTATCTCTGGCTATCAAAGTCACTATGCCCTTACAGGAACAACTGCGTATGATTATACTACAGACTACAGTATAGAGAATATACAAATTGCTGAGGAAGCTGAAGGTGCACTCTTAGCTGATTCTATTTCTCTACACTCAACCTCCACAGTAGTAAATGGTCTGGCTACTGAAACACTCAAAACAAAGATTAAAAATATTGATCTCCTCTTTGAAAAAGAAAAATTTGGTATGCAGACGTTAGACATGGATATGAATGTCAGCAACCTTGATATAGATACTTTGGAGAAACTGCAAAAGACAGACCCAAATAAAGAAAAAGCGTTTGATGCACATTTAGAAACACTCGTTTCAAATAATATGCATGTCGATATTTCAAATCTATCTGTTGAGAAAGTAACACTTCATGGGAAAGAGATGCATGGATTTACCCTTAATGCCAGGTTGGATATAGATGAGTCTTTAGATATTTACCGCTTAGGGATGAAAGCAAAACATGCGCTGCATAAAATCGATGGGGATATACACCTATCCATTTCAAAAGAGATACTCAATATGCTTAAAGAAGATCCAAAATTCATGATAGGCTATATGATGTATAGACCGAAAAGATCACTGGGTCAGAGAATCTATAATATCAACATAATGGATGGCTCCGTAAAGATCAACGGTAAATCTTTAGACTTTTAGTACAGCGTCATCCAAGCCTTTAACTCTAAAAGTTTTACGATGCATTTCACATCGGTCATATTTGAGTAAAGCCTCAATGTGGGCTTTGGTTCCATACCCTTTATGTTTTTCAAACCCATATTCGGGGTACTTTTTTGCTATCTCTATCATTTCTCTGTCATGTGTGACTTTTGCCAATATACTTGCCGCAGAGACTTCAGCCACTTTACTGTCTGCCTTAATCATCGTTGTAATATTTTCAACGCCAAAAGTACTGTTTCCATCAAAAAGATACTCAACTACAGACAAATGTTTCTGTATACTTTGTAAACCTAACTGTAAACATTTAGAGAGACCCATCTCATCAACCTCTTTGGCTGAAAAAGAAACGATATGATACTCAGAATTTTCAATCACAAGCGGGTAAAGTGCTTCACGTTTTTTCTCTGTAAGCTTCTTAGAATCCATCAGTCCCTCAATAGGCTTTTTCAACACCACTCCAGCGATGACCAATGAACCGGCCAAAGGGCCCCGTCCTGCTTCATCTATGCCGCATAATGGGTTAGAGTTCATTATTTAAAAGAGTAAGAAACTCTTTCCCGTAACGTTCAAATTTCACTTCACCGATACCGTGTACTTCAAGCATTGCTTCTTTATCTTTCGGAACTTTCACACTCAAGTCTTTCAGTGTTTTGTCTGAAAAGACAATATAAGGAGGAATACCTTTTTCAGAAGCGATCTGCGTGCGGAGGTTACGGAGCTTGTCATACACTTCCACATCATAATCATCAAAATAAGTCACTTTCTTTTTCGTCTCAGCTTTTTGTACAGTAAGTCTTTCTTTTTTGAGCTCGATCTTATGTGCACCTTTAATCACTTCTATACCAAAATTTGTCAACTTGTAGACTTTAAACTCACCTATCTCTACAGCATTCAATTCCAATAGCTTGTCCCCTATCGTCAACCATTGCGATTTACTGTATTCATCCCCTATGCCATAGACTGAAAGAGTATCATGTCCATTTTGCAGTACTCTTTGTTCTTTGCTTCCTTTAAGTACATCTATCACATAGTGTAAACCGAAATTCTGCTCTGTACGTAAGATGGTTGAGAGCAGCATACGTGCTGCCGTAGTTATATCTATCTTTTCACTTTCAGGTGCCGTACAGTTGTCACATTTGTCTCCACAATCTTTCATACGGTCATCAAAATACGCAGCAATACTCTGATGCCTGCAATTCTCAGAGTTGGCGAAGCGTACCATACTGTCAAGCTTGTTAAATGCATGTTGTTTGTAAGGTGTTTCCGGCAGATCTTCTATAAACATTTTTTGCTGCACAATGTCTTGTGCCGAAAAAAGCAAGAGTGTTTCAGATGCTACCCCGTCTCTTCCTGCACGTCCGATCTCCTGATAAAAGTTTTCTAACGTCTTTGGCATCGTCATATGCACGACAAAACGTATGTTACTCTTGTCTATCCCCATTCCAAAAGCGATGGTTGCTACGACTATCTGTACCTTGTCTGCTACAAAATCTGCATAAGTGCGATTTTTCTCTTTTGTAGGGAGCCCAGCATGATAGGCTTTAGCTTCTATCCCTTTAGTTTGTAAAAAGTGTGCTACTGCTTCTGTTGACTTCCGTGAAAGGGTATAAATGATACCTGACTCGTCAGTGTGAAGTTTTAAAAACTCCATCAACTGTGCTCTTCCATCTTTTATGCGGTGTCTTGCGTTAATGGTCAAATTTTCACGAAAGAGTGAACCTCTGACACGTTTAGGATTTTGTAAACCCAGGTTAGAGGCGATGTCACTCTCCACTGCATGGGTTGCAGTGGCTGTAAATGCTGCTATGGGTGTGGTTGCAAACTGCTCTTTGAGCAAAGAAAGACGTCTATAGTTCTCTCTAAACTCATGTCCCCATTCACTTACACAGTGTGCTTCATCAATGACAAAAAAGTTTATAGGAAGTTGATGTAACATGTTAAGAAAATAAGCATTCGTAAGACGTTCCGGTGCGACATAAAGAAGTTTTATCTCTCCTGCTCTCAACTGGGCTTCTATCTTTTGACTCTCTTCCAGATCTTGCATAGAAGAGAGCATCTCGGCAGAAATACCATTGGCTTTAAGTGCCACCACTTGATCATGCATAAGTGCCAGCAAAGGGGAGACTACGACTGTAATACCTTCCATCAGAAGTGTAGGAAGTTGATAACAGAGTGATTTCCCACCACCCGTAGGGAGTATCATCAATACATCTTGTTTTGCCAAGATAGCATCAACTACATCTTCTTGTAAAGGTCTAAATGAGCTGTGTCCGAAATAGTGTTCAAGTGTTTCTAATTTATTCATAATAGAAGTGTAGCGTTTCTAAAATCAAAGAAAGTCAAAATATGTCAAATTGTAATGTTTTTAGCAAAAATGTTACAGTTCTCTTGTGCCCTGCCCCAAGGAAGAAAATACCGAGGAAATGCCCCTGGGTACATGTTTTTATGAAAACTTATACCCTACTCCCCATACAGGGTGGAAGTAGTTCTGCTCATTTTGTGGATCTATTTTATTTTTAAGGCGATTGATAGCCACATTGACTGCATTATCATTCACTCCATCACCGTCAGATCCCCATACCTCATCACGAAGAAAATCTCTTGTCAGGGCTTTATCGATATTTTTAATAAACGTGTGCAGAAGATTAAATTCAAGGTTAGTAAGAGAGACAATTTGACCTTCAATAGTGAGATCTTTTTTTACCAAATCCATGGTAAGTATCTTATATTTGATACGTTGTTGTTTTTGCAAGGCACCAGAACGCTTCAGCAGTGCCTTGACTCTAAGTGTCAATTCTTTAGGGGAAAAAGGTTTGCTCATGTAGTCATCACCACCTGCTTCAAACCCCTCTTCCAGTTCAGACTCTTTATCTTTAGCAGAAAGGAAGATCACAGGGATGTCATATCCTATCTCTCTAAGATAGGCAACAAATTCACTCCCCTCCATCCCTGGGAGGTTACGGTCGACAAGCATGAGCGCGGGGGTTTCTTCTTCTAAAAACTGTTCCACATTGTCTGTAGAGAGAAAGCCAGTTACGGTATAACCCTCTTTACTCAGGTGATACTCAATAAGTTCTAAGATATCTTCCTCATCTTCGATAACAACTATTTCTATATTTTCGTTTTCCATGTGTGAATTATAACATACACGCTGGACAATTTATATTTACAGTTTTCCACCCATACGTGCAAATATTACACGCTGTGCCATACTGTCTAAACGGTCTATGATCTTAAGATTTTTACGTATGTATTTCAAAAGGTTAAAATACTCTTCTGCAAGTCCATCAGCACTGCCTATTTTTTGTATCACCTCTTTCTCAAGAAGTGTATAGATGTCATCTGTTTTACTGTATTCCACATCAATTCTCGTTGCTAATGCTTTGACTTTGTCATTATCATCAAAGGTTTGAAACATCTCTATAGATTGTTCAAAAGCATTAAGTGTACAACGGTTAATACTCAATGAGTCTTGGATCAATTGCATAATATTTTCATTTTCTTCCGTGAGCATACTTTGCATATTTCTAAGATAGTTGTTTATATTTGCACGGATACGGTTCAAAGCGGAAGTGATCTTCAAATACGAAACCAACTCTCGTAGATCTCTTGCTTCTGGTGTATATTTTGCAAAAATAAGTACGATATCATTGTCTATCTTCTCTGTCTCTTTGCTGACATCCTTAAGCCTTTGTCTCGCTTCTTCTAACTTCACTGCATCTGTAGCTTTAAGTGCTTCAAGTCCCTCTTTATTTGCCGTGGAAAGTCCTTCCAATACCTTAAGTACATTCGCTCTTACAGTATGTCTTGCATTTTGATATCCTGGTAACATATTTTATCCTTTATCCGAATCTACCGGTTATGTAATCTTCTGTCAACTTCTGGGAAGGGTTCAAAAAGATTTTATCTGTTTTGTCATACTCTATCAAATCACCCAAATACATAAAAGCAGTATAGTCACTCAATCTACTGGCTTGTTGCATGTTATGTGTAACGATCACCACAGAGACATCTTTTTTAAGTTCTGCTATCAACTCTTCTATGGCTCCTGTTGAAATAGGATCAAGTGCTGAGGTTGGCTCATCAAAAAGTAATACCTCTGGCTTAAGTGCCACTGCTCTAGCGATACAAAGTCTCTGCTGTTGACCTCCGCTTAGACCAAGCGCACTCTTTTTGAGTCTGTCTTTTGTCTCTTTCCAGATGGCCGCATCTTTCAAAGCTTTTTCCACACGTCCCTCTACATCATCTTTAATACCTGCAAGTTTCAAGCCATAAGCAACATTATCAAAGATACTCATAGGAAATGGTGTAGGCTTTTGAAAAATCATCCCTACTTGTTGACGCAACTTTATGAAGTCATTCTCTTTTTTGAGCTCTAAGATATTTTGTTTTTCTCCATTAGCGCCGTAAAGGTTGATTTCTCCCTCATAGATATTACCAGGATAGAGGTCATGGATACGGTTCATCGCACGAAGCAATGTAGATTTACCACAACCACTAGGGCCTATCATCGCTGTAATCTTATTTTTCTCTATGGGAAGATTGACTTTATTTAATGAAGGTTCATCTACACCTGCATAAGTAAAATCAAAATCTTTAATATCCATTATAATGTTATTTTTTGCCATGTTATTTACTGACCTTTTCTATTATTTTTTATTTCTTGTCATATATCGACCTGTGAGATTGATACATAAAACGATCATTGTAAGCACAAAAGCAGCTGCCCACGCTAACTCTCGACTCTCTGCATCCGGATACGTTGCGAGGTTATAGATACTTACAGTCAGGGACGGAAACTGCTCAGTTAAATCCATAGTAAAGAATTGGTTATTGGCTGAAGTAAAGAGCAACGGTGCCGTCTCTCCAATGATGCGAGCAAATGAGAGTAAAACTCCTGTTGTTATACCTACTTTAGCGGCTTTAATAACTATCTGCAAAATGATCTTATGCTTACTCCCACCCAAAGCGATTCCTGCTTCTCTAAGCTCTTTAGGGACTAAGGCAAGCATATTGTCAGTAGTACTGATGATGATAGGTATCATCATGATAGCCAAGGCAACGATACCTGCCCAACCATTATATCCACCAAATGGGTCAACAAACAGTGCAAAGACAAAAACACCTATGACGATGGATGGTGCTGACATCATCACATCACTGAGGTTTCTTATGACTGAAGCTAATTTACCATTATTACTATACTCTCTAAGGTAGATTCCTGCCATCATACCAATCGGTACAGCTACAGCACTTGCTATAAGTGCCATGGTAAACTGGCCTACAAGAAGGTTTCGTATCCCTCCTCCTACAAGGTCGTTTGTAAAAGTAGTAAAGTGTAAACTTGTGATACCTTTATAACTCAAAGTGATGAGTATCCAAAAAAGAAATCCTATCCCTATCACTGCGGAAAGTGTAGAGAGTATTAAAATGATTCTATTGAGTAAGAGTCTATTCATTATGCTGCCTTTCTACCTAGAAAATAAAACTTTGCCACAGAAATAATGATAAAGCTCACCACAAAAAGAACAAGTGCAAGGTAGTACATACTGCTCATTTCAAGGTCTTGGGCTTCTGCAAAGTTATTTGCAAGTAAAACCGGGATGGAAGTTGTAGGGTCTGTCACTCTGCTTGGGATACTCATCACAGAACCTATGAGGAATGCCACAGCCATCGTCTCACCCAACGCACGTCCAAGCGCCAAGATAATAGAACCGATGATCCCACCTTTAGCATAAGGCATCACAACATCCTTGATCACTTCAAACTTCGTTGCACCCATAGCATAGGCTGACTCTTTAAGGACTGAAGGTGCAGTATTCATAGCATCCCTCGTGATCGCCGCCATAAAAGGGATGATCATAATCGCCAAAACGATTCCTGCAGTCAAGAGTCCTACCCCATTGCCTCCTACAGTTGCCTGCACGATAGGCGCAAAGTAAAAAAGTCCCCACATACCATAGATGATACTTGGAATGGCCGCAAGTAACTCGATAGCTATAGAGACGGGTTGTACGAGTTTTTCAGTAGCAATTTCAGTTAGAAAGATTGCGATCCCCATCGCCAATGGTGTGGCAATGGCCATAGCGATAAGCGTACTAAGTAATGTACCAACGATAGGTACATACCCACCAAAGATACCCCCTTCATCATCTTCATCTGCTTCCCAGGTTTCATTGTACAGGAAGTCAAAGCCAAATTCATGCAATGCATCTTGAGCATAAGAGAAAAGTACTGCAAAGATACCCACAAGTATGAAAAAGGAGAGTGTTGCAGAGAAAAAAGAGAAATTCTTAAAGAGTTTACCACTCATGTATTGCCTTCATAATTATTTGAACCATCTGAGCACCTAGGGTGAGTCAGATATTTTAGTCGGAGGATTGTAATAAAAGTTGGTAACATTTTGGTTACCAATTACATTTATGTCTCTATAAACGTATTCAAGGAGTTAGAGAATAAATGTGATTTGGTGAGGAAGCTCTCTAAAAAGAGAGCTTATAATTGTAGTATTTTTGAGACTTTTTATTTGATTTTCTTAGCTTCCCAATATTTTCTGATCTCATCTTTAGTCGATGCAGGAAGTGGAACATAACCAAGATCTGTTGCTGCTTTGTCACCATGAGTATAAGCCCAGTCGATAAATGCAGTTACTTGCTTATTTGTTTCCATTTTCTCTTCTGGAAGTAAGATAAATGTAGCCGCTACTATAGGATACGAAGTTGCACCTGCCGGGTCACCGATCACTGCATAAAAATCATTCTCAGCTGTCCAACTTGCATATTTCGCTGCATCTTGGAAAGACTTAAGTGTTGGGTTGATGTATTGACCTTCTTTGTTTTCTATTTGTGCTGCTGCCAATCCTAATTTCTCTTTGAAAGAATACTCGATGTACCCGATAGAGTTTTTGATCTGTTGGATATTTGCTGATACACCTGAGTTTGATTTACCTGCTACTACTTTTGCTGCTTTCCATGTAGGTTTCTTACTTACTTTAATGGTTTCATCAAGTTTATTCAAGAAATATGTAAAGTTAAATGTTGTACCTGATTTATCTGCTCTCACTGCTACAGTGATAGGTTCGTGTGGTAACTTTAAACCAGCATTTTGTGCCATGATCGCTTTGTCATCCCAATGTGTGATACTTCCACCAAAGATACCTGAGATTGCTGCACGACTAAGTTTAAGCTCTCCGTCTTTCACACCGTCAAGGTTATACGCTAAAACAACTGAACCTACTACGGCAGGGAACATATAAAGTTTGTCTTTTTTAAGTGCTTTTGGTTTAAGTGGTTTATCTGAACCGGCAAAATCAACCATTCTTTTTTTGATAGACTTAACACCGTCACCAGAACCAGTTGGTGTGTAGTTTACTTGATTTTTGGTTGCAGTAAAATATTCAGCAGTCCAAGCTTTATATACAGGTCCAGGGAATGATGCTCCTCTACCTTTAAGTTCATCAGCATTCACTGCTGTAAGTGCTACTGAAGCAGCTATAGCTGTTGTAAGAATTGTTTTTAATGTCATGGTTTGTTTCCTTAAGAAATAAGTTATCCATTTTGGATTGGGCGAAGTATAAAACAACTTGGAAACATTTTGGTTACAGGATGATTTTAATGAAAAATAAAAGAAATGATTTTAAAGTAATTTATATCCAACACCCCACACAGGAGCAAAATACTCTTTCACGGCTTCAGGATCTATCTTCTTTTTCAGTCTGTTCATCGCTACGTTGATGGTCTTATCATGAAAATTTGCACTATCATCACCCCAAACTTCCTCACGCAGAAAATCTCTATCTAATGGTTGATGCGGATTTTTAACAAAGGTATGGAGCAGTTTAAATTCTAAATTGGTCAATTCTATACGCTTATTATCTATGAATAGTTCTCTTTGTTGCAGATCAAGTATGAGGTCTCTGTATTTTACTTTATTCGTAGCTGTCACACCACTACGTTTCAATAATGCTGCTACTCTTAAAAGTAGTTCTTTACTACTGAAAGGCTTAGTCATATAGTCATCACCTCCAGAATGGAAACCCTCTTCCAAGTCACTCTCTTTGTCTCTTGCAGTGAGAAACATAACGGGAATATCATATCCTAGTTCACGTATTTGTGCGACAAATTCACTTCCCTCTATACCAGGAAGATTTCTATCAACGATCATCAGTGCAGGATTTTCTTCTTCTAAAAACTGTTCTACATTTTCAGTGGAGAGGAACCCCGTAACAGTGTATCCTTCTTTTTCAAGATGATACTCAAGAAGTTCTAAAATATCTGGTTCATCTTCAATAACGATGATTTCTATATCTGTGTTTTTCATGCAGTAGCATAGTATATCTTGATAACATTTTGATTACAGAAAATGAAGAGAGGGAAGATTTTTTGGGAGGTAACGCGGGCATTACTGCCCACGTAAAAACGATACATTATTTTTGTGTATGCTGATGCAACACATTATGTTGTCTTTAGTTCGCTACACCTTTAAGTATAAAGAAAATAATCGCAGAAAGTACTGCTGCAGCAGGAACAGTGATAACCCATGCCGCTACGATCTTTTTCACCATACCACGCTTCACATAGTTTTCACGTAATGTACGCTTAAGGCTTTTTACTTTTTTCTTTTGCACTTTAACAGCTTCTATTAATTCTACTTGTCTTTTATAATCTCCAGCTGCCTGAATTTGTGTAAGTTCTGATTTGAGTGTATTTTGTTTTTCAACTTCTGTTTGCAATTTCTCTTGCTTTTCACCCATCTCTTTACTGTCAAGCCATTCTCTAAGGAATCCGACACCAAATATAGCACCAACTGCAATGTGAGTAGAAGAAACCGGTAACCCAAGCTGAGAAGCGATAACCACTGTAATAGCCGCTGCCATCATGATGGAGAATGCTCTCATCTGATCAAGTTCAGTGATCTCAGAACCAACAGTTTTAATGAGTCTTGGTCCAAAAAGTGCAAGACCTACAGAGATACCCACACCACCAACAACCATGACCCATAAAGGAATCGCTGCTTTTGCTGAAACGCCATGTGTTGTGAGTGCATCATATACTGCAGCCAAAGGGCCTACAGCATTGGCAACATCGTTTGCGCCATGTGCGAAACTTAAGAGTGCAGCAGCAAAGATAAGAGGTATAGTAAAGAGAAGATTAATAGACTCTCTAGTAGCTTCCATTCCTATAATTTTGTTTGCTATCTTAGGTTTAACAATGATATAGGTAATCACTGCACCGATACCACCAAAGATGAGAGCTACCAATAAAGTAGGTTTTTTCGTTTGCGGTAAAAAGCTCAATGTATCTACGATTACAGGCCATACTTTTTTAAGTCCTTTAAGCGTAAGATACGTGATGAATGCTGCTACCATAATTGCTACCAATATAGGTACAATTTTCTTTGCTGCGGCCAACTTATCTTCTTTATAGACGATCTGTGATTTGATTACATAGAGGAAAATCGCTGCGATCACACCACCAAGCACTGGAGAGATCACCCATGAAGCAGCGATCTTACCCATCGTACCCCAAGAAACAATGGCAAAACCACCTGCGGCGATACCACCACCAAGTACACCACCTACGATAGAGTGTGTTGTTGATACTGGTGCTTTAAGCCATGTTGCAAGGTTTAGCCATAGTGCAGCTGCAAGAAGTGCTGCAGACATGCCATAGACAAAAAGCATAGGGTCATTACCAAATGCATCTGGAGAGATGATCCCTTTTTTGATGGTCCCCACAACATCGCCACCGGCGATGAGCGCTCCACCTGCCTCAAAGATAGAAGCTATGATAATTGCCCCACCTATAGTCAATGCACCAGAACCAACCGCAGGTCCTACGTTGTTTGCTACATCATTGGCACCGATGTTCATCGCCATATAGGCACCAAATACAGCGGCAAGGACTAAAAAGCCTCCATGAGTTGATTGTCCCATGATACTGTTTGCATAAAAAGCCACAGCTACCGCAAAACCTGCACCCAGAATAATCTTAAATGTATTGTTCATTTTTCTTCCTATTTATAAAGTTTTGGAATTATAGAGAAAAAGTATTACAATTTTGTTACCAAAATGTAACCGAAATAGTTTAATGAAAAAGGGGAGAGAAATACGCAGTGGAGACAAGAGCCAGTCTTGTCCCCAAAATATCTAACTTCTAAGGTGAAAGTTAGTTTATAGAAAGGAGGAAAATTCTAGAAGAACCACTGTGATGTGATTCTAGCTGAAGTAGTTTCTTTGTTCCCTATCTCTGCACCATAGGTATCTTTCTGTAAAAGAGCTCCAACTTTTATTGTGTTTCCACGAAGGTACCAGTTAACACCAGCCATCTTTGATGTAAAATCATATCCTTCAGCATCATCCCATTTATCCCATTTTTCATAACGGAAGAATGGAGCAATATATCCGAGTTCAGGAATAATATATTCACCTGTTGCATACCAGCCTGATGATTTACCTGTTTCTGCTGGAGCTAGCCCTGGAGTGAAATCTTTTACTACACCGTCAAAGTCAAAATATTCTGCCTGAATAAATGCATTTTTGTAGTGTGCAGAAAGTTCATAGTTAAGCAATGTATGATCTGTATCAATAAGTAAACCATCCTCTGTTTCATAATTGATGCCTCCTGCTTTCCAGTAACCTACACCTACAGCAAAGTGTTTTCCTTCACCAAAGTATGTCTCTGTACGCGCTGTCTCTTCCCAGCCGTCAAAGGGAGAGGGTACAATTTTCCCACCATAAAAGAAGTTTTGATCTTTAATAGAACCATCTAAGTCTGCACCTGATGCATCTACAGTATGATCTGTAGCCGTTGCATCACCGAATGCTACTTGGTAATGAACTTTTTTATTCCAGTCACCATACATTTGAACGTTAGCCGCTCTACGGTTCTCTGTGATAAACTGCGCAGCTGAATCAGCAACTTTTGGTCTGTCATATACAAGTACACGCGCTGATTTCACTGTTTCCGTACGTGAAACATCGATTTTTGCACGGTAAAGTTTGAAGTTTACAAGTGAAGTATCAAAAGGTTTTTTGATTTTTACATAGGCATCCCCAACATTAAACCCACGTTCACCACCGTCTCCCTGGTTAGCTTTATCATTTCTTACATCCATTACAAATGAAGAATGTTTACCAAATCCTGCAGCAATCTCAAATCTTGTTCTTCTTAAGTACCCATCTTGAAGCGAGTTTGTTTCTCCAGTAGTAAGATTTTTTGTTTCTTTATTTTCAAACGTACCTTGGATTCTTACACCTGCTTTAAGCCACATGTCTGGATTGTCCTGAGCTTGGAATTTCATATTGATATCTGTCTCTTTACCCAGTAGAAATTCAGGAGAGTCTTTTCTTTCAATAGTGATAAGATCGTTTGATTTTTTCGCTACTTTGGCTTCTTTGGTCTCTAAAGTGTCTAGCTTTTCTGACATTGCTGCCATCTGAGCTTTTAATGTTTTAATATCTGAGCTTGTGCTCGCATTTGCCATTGTTGCCATAGTAGCGATTGCTACTGTTGAAAGTATAATTTTTTTCATTTCCAAAATTCCTTGTTTTGTTTTGATTTTGGAAGTATAAAACAAATTGGTTACAAATTGATTACAGAATGATTACAGAGTTTGTGTTTGACTTTTACCCTTATCAAAATAAGGGGTTAGTGAAGCACTAGCCCAATAAAAGACTGGAGGTGTGTATATGTAATAGACAATGAAGTAGCGCTGACTACGCATTTGGATAAACGTTAAATTTAGCACCTTTTTCATCGAAGTGCTCAAGCATTTTTTTCTGCCCAAGTTTTTGAGCATAATCCTTTAGTTACCATTTTGTTATAGTACTACTATAGTATGACACTATCTCATATGAGAAAAATAAAATTGAAAGGAAAAAAGATGAAAATAAGTAAACTACTTCAAAAAGTAGTCAAGAAAGAGGGAAAACATTCACTTGTCTCTAAGACTATTGTGAAATTCAAGAATTCAAAAGAATTTAACTACCTCGTTGATACGAGTCGCTTATAAAAAATTAAGACCCAAACGGGTTCATTCCACCCATCATTCCCATTGCCTGAGACTTTTTATTGTCTTCTGCCATTTTATTGACCTCATTCATCGCGGAGATAAGCAATATCTGCAATGATTCTTTATCGTCAAGCAGTGAATCGTCTATAGTGAGGTCTATCACTTCACCTGCACCATTTGCTGTAAGTTCAACAAGACCACCACCGGCTTTAGCTGTAAATTGTATGTTTTTAGCCTGTTCTTGTATCTCTTTGGCCTTTTCTTGCATCTGCTCCATCATCTTACCCATGTTGCCCAAGTCCAAGCCTTCAAACATTATTCTAATCCTTCAAATTCTTCAGCGATGCTGTTGTCATCATCAAGTATGACAATTTTAGGGAGATGCGCATCTGCTTCCTGTTCATTCATTGTTGCATACGCAATAATGATGATCTTATCACCTTTATGTACTTTTCTAGCCGCTGCCCCATTTAGACAGATATCTCTTTTTCCGGCTTCACCGGGGATGATATAGGTAGAAAAACGCTCTCCGTTGTTCACATTGACGATATCGATCTTTTGACCGACACGCATACTAGCGGCATCCAAAAGTTCTTGATCAATGGTAATTGAGCCTACATAATTCAAATTTGCATCTGTTACGGTAGCTCTATGTATTTTAGAATAAAGCATTGTAATGTTCATAATTGTTCCTATTTATAAATTATTGGGATTATACCAAAATCCCCTGTTAACCTTTATTATACTAAAAAAATGTGGGGAAATTGAGGTAGCAGCCCAAAAAATGGGATCGGGCTACTTAAAATAGTCGAGAGACTACTATTTGGCTATTGACGCTGGAGCGATTGCTTCTCCCCACATTATGTCAGGAATAACAAACTCAGAGACAACATTTCCACCAATGATATGCTCATCAATAATTCTGTCTATCTTCTCTTTTGTTAGACTTACATACATTGTATGCCCTGGTTCAACAAGCATCACTGGGCCAACCGCACAACGATTTAAACATCCTGCCTGGATAGGTGTTACTGTACCTATAATACCTTTTTGCATCAATGCCTGTGCAAGGTGCTGGAAAAGTTGTTGTGACTCTGGGTCATCTGCTTTTACACAAGAAGGTTTTGGCATCCCTGGAGGTGCTGACTGCTGACATTTGAAGATGTAAAACGCTGGTTGTGGTATACCTGGAACCATAATAATCCTTTGGAATTTAATTAGGAGTATTTTACTCTGATTTACTTAATCGAAGTTTAAACCACTTCATTGACCTGTATCAAGCCTTTATATTTTTCCTTTGATTATAATCTACCTATCTTTCCAATATAAGGACATACCTATGCTATACCCTGATTTCTACTCACAAATAGCCCCCATAAAACTTTATGACCCTTTAAGCGATTTTCTTGGTGCTTTTAAAGAAGGTGAGTTAGAGATCACCTATCTTGATTGTGTTAAGTTGGCGGGACACTCTTGTCCTACGGTAGCAGGCGCTTATCTTATGGCCCTCAAGGGGATAGAAATGCTTTATGGAGATGACCTTCCCCAAAGAGGATCTGTTAAAATAGAGATGAAAGAAAATGAAAGTGCTGGCGTAGCCGGAGTTACTGCGAACATCCTCTCATTCATTTTAGGTGCCGGTGGTGTAGGTGGATTTAAAGGGATACAGGGAAACTTTTCTAGAAACGGTCTTCTTTTTTTTGGCTCTTCTATCGATGCAGAAGTAAGACTCACACGTCTTGACACTATGCAAAGTGTAGATCTTTCTTATGATCCTTCCCTCATCAAAGCAGACAAAAAGATCATGCCACTTATGAGTAAAACGCTTAAAGGCTTTGCTTCCAAAGAAGAAAAAAAGTTGTTTCAAACACTCTGGCATAGAAGGGTTGAAGCGATTCTATTAGGTAGAGACAACCATGACAGGTTGATAACTATCACAAAAAACGAGTGAACTTTTAGGCTCTTTCTCTTAAAAGTTCTCTCACCACTTCCCTATCATCAAAAGGATGTTTCACCCCTTTGATCTCCTGGTAATCTTCATCACCTTTACCCAGTATGAGCAGTACTTCATTTTCCTGAAGTGCATCAAGTGCCATCTTTATAGCAAGTCTTCTATCTGGTGTAGCAGTCACATAGTCTTTTCCATGCAGTCCCAATAAGATGTCTTCCAGTATCATTTCAGGAACTTCATCTCGAGGATTATCACTTGTGACATAGATCTTGTTTGCATACCTGCCCGCAACAGCTCCCATACGAGGACGTTTTTCTTTATCTCTGTTCCCGCCTGCACCAAAGACCACAGAAAGGTCTCTGTCTTTCATAGACTCTAACACTGCGTGCATACCGTCATCCGTATGTGCGAAGTCTACGATCACAAGCGGGTCTCGGCTCACTACTTCCATGCGCCCTGAGACCCCTGCGAAGTACTCTACTACTTCACATATCTCTTCTACGTTTTTTCCCGTTAGCATCTGGACCGAACCTACAGCTGCCATAAGATTAAAGAGGTTAAAGAGTCCTACCATAGGAGAGTGAAAGGTTGCTTCAGTCTGTAAGTGTTTTATCCCTGCAGTAATACCATGAAGCAAAGAGAATGCCTGTACTTTAAATGTTGCAGGTTCATCCACACCATAACTCTGTGCACCTATGGGATTATATGTAATGTTTTTGATGTCATCTTTATTTAGAAGCTTAGGTGACTCATCTGCAAAAAAGAGACTTTTAACACGTCTGTACTCTTCAACTGTACCATGATAATCCAAATGGTCAGAGGAAACATTCGTATGGACCTTAAGGGCAAAAGTTAAACCCTCTATACGTTTTTGATCTATTGCGTGGGAACTTACTTCCATGATGAAGTAACTGCAGCCCATATCCATCGTCTGTTTCATATTGTGTAAGGTTTCCAGGATGGAAGGCGTAGTCATACTCTTCTCTTCTATACGCTTTTCCTGCGCAAATAAGCCACGAGTACCTTGTAGTGCTGGCTTCTCATCCAAATCAAGTAAAAAAGAGTAAATTGCCGCGGTTACAGTCGTTTTACCATTGGTTCCGGTAACACCCACTACTTTCATCTTTTCAAGTTCCCAAAAAGAGATCAGCTCGTCAACGGTTAGTGTTTCTGGTTTAGGCTCTAACTTCTCATAATAGCGGCTGTTTTGTGCTGTTTTTAAAAAGATCGTATCTTTACCCAGTTTACTTGTATCGTCAGTGAGAAAAAGATACCCGTCTTTTTGGAAATCCAATTTCACTATTTTTGTCCTCTAACCACATGGTAAAGTGCAAGTATATCCTGATCATTTCCAAATAAACTCGTTGAGGCATCTAGATACCCCAATGCCATCTCATCAAAACCTTCGGTTGCAAGTTTTGTAACGAAGTCTATAAATTCATCTTTATTGGTAATAACCACTTTGGTTGAGAACATGATGTCCTCAAATGTTTTTTTAAAGCTACCCCTGCTCTTCACCAGTACTAAAAAATCACTATACCTTATACCATCACCATACTCTATCTGCTCTTCTAAAGGCTCAAGCAAAAGTTCATGCAACTTATTTTTTGAACTGTCTAAATTCTCAATAAGTCCATCGATGATATCCACCACGTTTTCTTTCTCGCTCTTTATCACCTGATAATAGTCAAATAAAGCCTGCGCGTCTTCTTCACTGTCTATCCCTAGATCACTCAAATAGACACCGATCCTTGCTTCATCTAACGTTGGATAATCTTTTAAAATCAACCCATAACTTCTAAGTGCCTTGGCATAGTCTCCCTGGAGAAACTCATGTTCGGCCCTTTTAAGCAATAAATCCTGGCTAATTTTATTCATATTAAATTAATTGATCTAATTTATCTTCATAACCTGTAGGTACATTCTTCACTGTGATCTCTGGGTGAATAAGTGTTTGCATTTGTCTTTCTACACCAAATTTAATGGTTGTACCTGAACTACCACACCCCACACATGCACCTTGAAGCTGTACGTAGACTTTCCCGTCTTTAATAGCAATTAATGCTATATCTCCGCCATCAAGCTTAATAGAAGGTCTTACTTTTTCTATTACGCTCATCACCGCAGGTTCTAGTTCTTCATCTGAAAATGGTATCATTGGTTCTCCTTGTCTTGCATCTATTTTATAGAGGCATATCATAAAATTATTATAACGAAATCATAGTAAAATCTTTGTTACTACATTCTTTACGTGTGTTATACACTAAAAGTGTTACTTTGTCAATATGCGATTGAAGGTTTTGAAAGTTTAATGGATCGTATTCAAGGCAAAGCCTTGAAATACTGAAGTTTCAGACACTAAACCTACTGCTGAAGTAAACCTAGTGTTAGCGTAGCTTATGGAGCTTTGCTCTAGAAGCGTACAATTAATGGATTATACGAGTTCGATAATTGCCATAGGTGCTGAATCACCTTTTCTCATACGTGTTTTAATAATTCTTGTATATCCACCGTTTCTATCTGTATACTTTGGTGCGATTTCGTTTACAAGCGTATTTGTACACTCTTTGTGTTGTAGCATTGCAAAAATTGCTCTGTGTGCATTGAAATCACCTGAAGAAGCTTTAGTAACAAGCTTTTCAAAATAACTTCTAAGCTCTTTAGCTTTTGGCAATGTAGTCTCAATTCTACCTTCTTTTGTCAAAGCAATAGATAGGTTTTTAAGAAGCGCCGCTCTATGAGAAGACGTTCTATTTAATTTACGGTAACCATGCTTATGTCTCATAATATTCCTTTACTGTAACAACTATGCTTTAAGTTGTTCTATTTTCTTTACAAGATTTACTCTTGTAACGTCTGCAAGTTCAAAGTCTGAACCAAATCCGTGCTCTACGAGACACTCAGAGATTTCATCTAAAGATTTTTTACCAAGATTTTTGATATTTTTAATCTCATTTTCACTCATCAATACCAATTCACCAAGGAACTTCATACCAGCTCTGTCAAGTGAATTGAATGATCTTGCACTAAGTCCAAGACTATCTACAGTTTGCATGAAAGGTTTGAGTTCGCTATCGTCACTGTTTCTTTTAACCGGTGCTACAGAGATATCTAAATCAAGTACCGTATTAAAAACAGAAAGTTGCTTATTCATTACTTCTAGTGCATTTGTAAATGCTTCAACCGGACCGATCTGACCATCAGTTTCAATGTCAAATGTAATCTTTTCGAAGTTAGGATTGTCCTCTACAAGTACAGGTTCAATCTTATAATTTGCTTTTCTTACCGGAGTAAAGAAAGCATCAAGCGCAATACTGTCACTTTCAACATCATCTCTAAGGTCTTCACTTGGTACATAACCAATACCTTTTGAGATAACAACTGTAAAGTTAAGTGCTGCATCTTCATTCAGTGTCGCAAGTGGTAAATCACCATTCACTACTTCAATTTGATCATTGTTAAGATCTTGTGCTGAAACTTCTTTGTGTCCAGAGAAACTGTATTTCAATTCAACTCTGTCACTTTCGTCTTTAATTTTAAAACGAATGTTCTTAAGGTTGATAATAAATACAGCAACATCTTCGTGCATACCTCTGATGTTATCAAACTCATGTGCAGCTCCTTCGATCTTGATCGAAATAGGTGCGTACCCGATAGAAGAACCTAAAATAAGTCTTCTTAGTGGGTGTGCGAGTGTAACAGCATAACCGCTTTCAAAAGGGTAAGCAACGATTTCAGCACGGTTAGCGCTGATTTCATTTACTTCTACTTCTGTTGGCATAAATGGTGCAACTTTAATTTTTCTCATTAATAGCCTTTACTTATGTATTATTTAGAGTATAGCTCGACGATTAGACGTTCTTCAACTGGGATTGCAATTTCTGCTCTCTCAGGAATTCTTGTGAATAAACCAAAAAGTTTTTCTTTGTCCATATCAACCCATTCAACCATACCAGTTTGGTTAGTAAGTTCGATTGATCTAAGGATCTGAGGATTCGTTTTACTTTTCTCTCTGATCTCAATTTTTTGACCCGGTTTTACTCTAAATGAAGGGATATCTACTCTTTTCCCATCTACAGTTACATGTCCGTGGTTTACGAATTGTCTAGCTGACGCTCTAGTCGTAGCAAATCCCATTCTGTAAACAACGTTGTCAAGTCTTTGCTCAAGAAGTTGGATAAGGATAGAACCTGTGTTACCATCTTTTGAGTTTGCCTCTTTGTAAAGTGCTCTAAATTGCTTTTCACTTACACCATACATAAATTTAGCTTTTTGCTTCTCTTGAAGTTGAAGACCATATTCAGAGATCTTTGTTCTTCTTTGACCGTGTTGCCCTGGAGCATATGGTCTTTTTTCTAATGCAGATTTACCAGCAAGTCTTCTCTCACCTTTTAATCCTAAATCAACGCCAAGTCTTCTTTCTAGTCTTTCAACTGGACCTCTATATCTTGCCATGCTTATACCCTTCTCTTCTTAGGTGGTCTACAACCATTATGTGGAAGTGGTGTAATATCTTTTAAGAATGTTACACGAATACCTTCTGTTGCACCAATCGCTTTAACAGCAGTGTCTCTACCAGAACCAGGACCTTGAACTTTAATTCCTACTTCTTTAACACCATTATCCATAGCTTTTGCCATTGCATCAGCTACAGCTTCTGTCGCTGCAAAAGGAGTTGATTTTTTACTACCTTTGAAACCAAGTGCA